>NZ_AHCD03000044.1:1041447-1388597 GCF_000238295.3 Pseudoalteromonas rubra | reverse complement strand
AAAGACTTTAACCATCTGTTTTTATTGAATATATTAACCTATTATTGGATCAAGATAATACTTGGTTAAGATCAGATCTTTGTGTACTCATAGATCGGGTTTTTACCAACCTCTTTTTAAAAATCTATTGTTGTCACAGCTTATGCACAGTGTTATCCACTTTTTAAGGTGCTTAGATCCATATTTTACTAAGTGATTTCATGAAGTTATGCACTTTTATAAGATCCTTTAGGTCTTTTAATCGGTATAGATCTGATCCCTACTTGGAATAGATCGGATCCTTACTAGCTGGATCGTGTTTTATCCACAGCAACTCTAAGATGAGGCTATATTTGCTTGAATTGAACATGAAACGAAGGGGTTCTAAGGGGATTTTGAGTCACAGTTGGTATAATATGGATCCTGAATCATGCATCAGTTAGTAAAAAATTGATCTCATCTTGGTTTTTTTGCCTAGATCACTTTTTTACTAACTTAAACAATTAACTTTTGATCGTGAATGTGTTGTCATTAACCGTCACAAAATTCTGGAAGTAATAAAATGAGCCGCAAGGTAAACATCTCGGTTGATAATTTACCTGATTCCCTTAGAGGTCAGATCCATGGTGTTGAAAGTGCAACTGATAACGAGAGTTTAGCGCTGTTCACTGATAACAAAGATGTACGCGTTTCGCTGGAAAGTCCTAACCATGGTTTGCGAGCTTACTCTAACACCTTTAATCACTACGATCTTTGGGGGCGCTTTGTCCGCTCTGGTTACAAAAAATTACCTCTAGAAGAGGCTCCAAAGAAAACAATTATTTCCAGGCGTATTTCTGAAAAGGTCGATGGCATACTGTATGATGGTGAATTAAAAATCACTCCTGCGGTTGTGAGTAGTAAAAAAGATGGTGAAGAAGCTGAGTTCTTAGTCTGGCCATCGGATAGAGAAGAGAAGGTTGAACGGGCATTAATTCGTCTTGCCTCGAAAGGCAAGATAGTTAAAATAAATTTTAAGTCCGGTATTCAATATGCGGTTATTTTTTCTATGAATGAGCTAGCCCAAGAGCTAAAAGCTGTTGGCCAATCAATGCCTTACCCACAGATTAAAGAATCCTTGGAGGCGCTTCAAGGATCTAAACTCTCTTTCAAATACCGCGCTACAGATACTAAAAGTACAGATATTGATGACTCATTTTATGAGTCTAATATGAACTTTTTGTCTTCTTTGCATTTTAGTGGAAAGAAAGGGCAGGGCGGAAACGTAAAATGTGTGGCCTGTCTTAATGCTTTCGTTCACAATATGATCGATAATTTGGAATATAAGGGCTACTACTTCAATAGTGCACAAGAGCTAAAACGTGGTTTATCTCGCTGGATGATGCTTCGATTGTATCATTTGTGGAGGTATGCAGCTCCTGGTAAAACGTACCATTTTCGGCTTTTATCCATTATGGAAAAGTACGGTTCTATCTATCCAGATGATGAAATAACCGACAATAAATTGAAAGCATTACGCAGAGATATGACTACAACGATGAAAGACCTGATCGAAAAAGGGGCTATTTCTGAGTACCATATTTCAAATGTAAAAGATGATAAAAGTGGTAAAATCATCGATTATGTGTATGAAATGCATCCATCTGCACAGTTTTGTGATGAAATATTAGCATTAAATAAACACAATAAGCGTATTGAGATTCAAGGTGGTAAGCGCATTGTAGAAAATGCGGAAGTAATTGATGAAGATACGCTCGAAGAAATAGTGAAAAAATAGCCGTTTTATAAAATAAACAATGCTGTTTTTCTTTACTCTTAGAACGTTTTATTATGTTAAATAGTCAAGCGTTCTCTAATATTTTACTAATTCCCCTAAAAGATTGCGTATTGGTTTCTCTTTTTCCTGTTAAAAAACTTCTTTAATAGTATAGGTAGAGTTGTATTTTAAGTGTTGTAATATTTATATGATGTGTTCTTAATAATTGGGTTGGTTGTCTATTTTAGGTTCCTCTATTGTAAAAATGTAGCAACAACTATTTATCTGAAAGCGTGGGCAACTTTGGCTCTGACGGAGAATAACACTCCACTTTTGTTCATAGTGGTCTAGAGAATTATGATGTGTTCTTATTGGTGTTTTGCCCATGCCTTTAGTTGACGGAAATGGGTTGCTCCTGGAGATAATGCTCTTCACTAATTTGTCTTTTTTCAAGGGATCTAAGTGAGGAAGATGATTTGTTAAGCGTTTTTGACTTATGGTGAGGGTGAGTATTGATTATTCGTAACCTAAATTAATGATGTGTTCTTTATTGAGGGGGTAAAAAGAGCATTGATTTGCTAAGCTTTTCAAACTGATTATGTGATCTGTGGTAAGCATCGAGTATTCATTTTCTTATTTAATGATGTGTTCTTTTGGGGCGCTGCTGATTCCTTTGACTGATGCAAATGGGTTGTTCCGGGGGATAATGCTTTTCACTAATTTGTCTTTTTTTAGGCGGTAAAAAGAGCATTGATTTGGTCAGCTTTCCAAACTGACGATGTGGCTGATTGTGAGTGATGAATATTTACTTCCTAAATTAATGATGTGTTCTTTAACTCGTGTATTGTTTATCCCTTTGGTTGGCGGAAATGGGTTGGTCCGGGTGATAATGTGCCTCACTAATTTGTCTTTTTCAGGAGGTAAAAAGAGCATTGATTTGGTAAGCCTTCCAAATTGATGACGTGATCGAGGGGGAGCTTCGAACATCCATTTTCTAGATTAATGATGTGTTCTTTTCCTCGTGTGTTGTATATCTCTTTGGTTTACGAAAACTGGTTGGCCCGGGTGACAATGCGCCTTACCAATTTGTCTTTTTCAGGAGGTAAAAAGAACATTGATTTGGTTAGCCTTCCTAGTTAATGACGTGCTCGAGGGTGAGCACTGGATATTTACTTTCAAAATTAATGATGTGTTGTTTTCCTCGTGTGTTGTTTATCCTTTTGGTTGATGGAAAGGGGTTGGCCAGAGTGATAGTGCGCCTCACCAATTTGTCTGATCTCACGGGGTCAAAAGAACAGTGATTTGGTAGGCCTTCCAATCTCACGACGTGATCGAGGGTGAGTTCAGGATATTTACTTCCTAGATTAATGATGTGTTCTTTAATTGGTGTTGTTTATCCCTTTGGTTAGCGGAAATGGGTTGGCCCGGGTGATAATGCGCCTCACCAATTTGTCTGATCTCACGGGGTCAAAAGAACAGTGATTTGGTAGGCCTTCCAATCTGACGACGTGATCGAGGGTGAGTTCTGGATATTTACTTCCTAGATTAATGATGTGTTCTTTAATTGGTGTTGTTTATCCCTTTGGTTGGCGGAAATGGGTTGGCCCGGGTGATAATGCGCCTCACCAATTTGTCTGATCTCACGGGGTCAAAAGAACAGTGATTTGGTAAGCCTTCCTAATTAATGACGTGATCGAGGGTGAGTTCTGGATATTTACTTCCTAGATTAATGATGTGTTCTTTAATTGGTGTTGTTTATCCCTTTGGTTGGCGGAAATGGGTTGGCCCGGGTGATAATGCGCCTTACCAATTTGTCTGATCTCACGGGGTCAAAAGAACAGTGATTTGCTAGGTCTTCCAAACTAATGACGTTATTGATGGTTAGCATTGAATATTCACTTCTTAAATTAATGATGTGTTCTTTAATTCGTGTGTTGTTTATCTTTTTGGTTGATGGAAAGGGGTTGGCCAGAGTGATAGTGCGCCTCACTAATTTGTCTGATCTCACGGGGTCAAAAGAACAGTGATTTGGTAAGCCTTCCAAACTGATGACGTTATTGATGATTAGCATTGAATATTCACATACTAAATTGATAACATGCTCGATGACGAGCATTGAACATTTATTTTCTCAATTAATGATGTGTTCTTTATTCCTTTGGTTAACGAAAATGGTTTGGCCCAGGTGACAATACGCCACACCAATTTGTCTGTTCTCATAGGGCAAAAAGAACGATGATTTGTTGAGCCATTTAAACTAACGATATACTCGATGGTGAGTGTTGAACTATTATTTTTCTAATAAATTAATGATGTGTTCTTTTGGGGCGTTGCTGATTCCTTTGGCTGATGCAAATGGGTTGTTCCGGGGGATAATGCTTTTCACTAATTTGTCTTTTTTCAGGAGGTAAAAAGAGCATTGATTTGGTAGGCTTTCCAAACTGACGAGGTGATCGAGGGTCGGTATCGAATGTTAGCTTCCTAGATTAATGATGTGTTCTTTTACTCATGTGTTGTCTACCCCTTTGCTTGACGGAAATGGGTCGGCCCGGTGGATAATGCACCTCACTAATTTGTTTTTTCTCAGGGGACTAAAAGAACAATAATTTGTTAGGCGTTTTAAAATGAAGGTATGCCTATGGTGTGTACTTTGTTGTGCGTTTTCTCTTCCATTAGACGACTGAAATTAGTTGAAGTGTGTGATAATCGACATCACTTTTAAGGCTTAAATATCTAGCCTGGTCAGGTGTTTTGAGAAGAATGGATGTTAAGGTATGTGAATAGGAGCTTCATTAATTTTACTTTTTTAGTGATGTGTTCCTGTTGGGTGAGATTTATACCACTTTAAGTTTCCGTTGTAAGGAGATCTGTTGCGCTAGATACCTGCCATAAATAGAAGGGCATACATGATTTAACTAATATCTATAATATGTTCGCAAAGCAAAAGTTCTTGTAACCTTGAAATGTCATATGAATTTAGTCTTTTTTGATACTGCTTTGTCAGCATAAGTAAGTAGGTACTTACACATCACCTGTGCCAAGCATTCTTCGATTTCAAAGTTGATTAGCAAGCGAGGTTAGATGAAACTTGATCAATCAAAGCTTGGATATCATCTTGGTAATAGGGAATACAGACAAAATTGAACATACACAGCATTTATGAAAGCCATTAAAATGTATGTGGATACTTACTAACATAAAAAGATTTTAGCATTCACTTATAAGCATATTAGTTACTAATTTAAAATGAATCCTGTTTGCGCAAACTAGGTTTTAGTAACTTTCAAACAAAGCTAAAGATATTCAGGTGTATAGATAAGAGCGAAATCAAAAGCAGTTTCTGAGATTTTTTGGCATGTAGTAAGAAGGAGCATTTCTCCTATTTTAGATTCTAATCAAAAATATATGGCTTTCCGTCGACTCGACCAGTGAAAAGTAAATACGGCCAGCACTGTTAAGCAAAGTGATGTTTATCGAAATTAGGTAAGCTTTGTTTTTTGTGGCACCTTAATCTCCTATCACTTTTTGCCTAAGAATGCAGTGAAATGCCTAATCACAAATAGAGCACTAAATTAGAATCAACCGTTAATCGTTTCTAAATAGATTCTCTCGATCAGGTAATTGTATTCTTTTTTCCTTGGATCATTGCCATCACGACTGTAATTTTTCAATTCACCAATCTTTGTTTCTTTTTGAGGGTTTAGCAAAACAAAAGGTAACGCACCGCTCACGTGATACCTATTTTTTGCGCTAAAACGAACGTTTACTTCCGGGCTCACTCGAGTTGGGCGTCTGATCCTTAACTTTGCAGAATCAGATAGACTTGAAACTCTAACACGCTCTTGCTCTACAATTGACTGCCAATTATTCTGATCAATTGCTCTGGGGTTTGTGTATTGAGAAGACCGCTGAAGTATATCAAGAGCTGCTTTTTTTGAGAGTGTTTTGGTAGAGTGTTTTGTCATCCAGGTGAAACGTACTGAATAGGGAACAGCTTGCTCGAAGTGTATTTTTCTATATGCTGCTAGCGTAACTAAGCTGGGAACTGCACTGTGTACTGCTTCAAACCGTGCATCATTATTTGTGATTTCAAGAATAAGTTCTTTAAAGGCATCTTTTGCTAAATTTATTTCTACCAGTCTATTTCGTATCTCGTTTTTGGGATCATTTACTAAAAGTATCCCAGGGTGTCTGGTAAGTACCTTGCCACTTTCTTTTTTATCAATAAAAAGATCTTTGTAGGAAGAGATACAATGGTTGAATGCATCCTGACCTGCTAACTTTTCTACATGAACACTATCTGGTGCAGATAGTTCATCTTTTTTTTGTACTGGAGGTAATTTGAAATAGTAAGCTTGAGTTATGTCTGCTTGTTTAATTTCTTCACAAAATAATGAGATTTGCTCAAAAAGGTAGTCAAAATGAGAGCGTATAGAAAGCTTACTTTTCATAATCAAGAGCCTAGTTGTATAGAACAGATCAGTATTATACACCTTGTTAGAAAAAAAATTAATGAGCTTAGTGTTTTGGCTATTGATACTAAATTTTTGCTCGGTGCTGTTTAATATACTTACCATATAATGTATGATGTGTTCCTTTAATAATATACATTCACCTCTACTCAAGCAACATTAATTTAGTTTATCCACTCTTATGGCTACTTTTTAAATGTCTTCCAATCTATTACGAAAAAATTGCGTCTTAGTTGAGGAGGGTACTAAGGTTTGTCTCTAAATCTGCGAATACACCGCCAGTGGTGTTTGTATGCCAAATAATCTTCGGGATATAAGTAGATTAACTCTACGTTTGAAATTTCTGAGAGATGGATTTCTCATGTATATATTGGTGATGAGCATCGTCTATTTGATTCTGCAGAGTTCCTAGTTGCATTAAATCGACGCTCAAACATTAAAGCACCGGATCGGAGGACCAGATATATAATATTCGAGCTAGCGCATTCATAATCTAAATTTTCATAGAATGTTTTCTAATGTTTTCTAATGTTTAGGTTGAAAGGGTAGTTCAAAATAAAGCCTAAAAAAATTAAGGCCAGCTTAAATTGTGTTATATCCGGTTTTGCTGATTAATTGAAATTAGCAATACGCTCAGCTGTTGCTAAAGCTCTTAGCAACCTCGTTAGTGGGAGTCAGGTGAAAGCAATGCAGATTTAACATAATTCATATGTAAGAAAATATCGTTTCGATTAGAACTACCAGAGAAAAAACTTAGCTCTTTGTCGGAAATTCTAAATCATGGCACAGGTGGTGAAATAAACATGAAATGCTTAATTGTATGATGTGTTCTTGCTTTTTTGAATTATCCTTTAAATTCTTCGAAAGATCCTTGAAGCCTCAGCGTCTATAAGGTACCTTGCCTTTGAGGTAACTAATGAGGAATGAGGAAAAAATATGAAGCCTTGGAGTCCAGATAGCTGGAGAGATCACCCGATAGTTCAGCAGCCTGAATACCCAGATAAAATTGAGTTAGAATCAGTAGAGAAGCAAATTAATGCAGCTCCACCTCTGGTTTTTGCTGAAGAAACACGCAGTCTCTATAAAAGCCTGGCTGACGTGTGTGAAGGTAAAGCGTTTTTATTGCAAGGTGGCGACTGTGCTGAATCCTTTGCAGACTTCAGCGCGACTAATATCAGAGACACTTTCAAAACACTTTTGCAGATGGCTGTCGTTCTTACATATGGCGGAAAATGCCCAGTTGTAAAAATAGCAAGAATGGCTGGTCAATATGCTAAGCCAAGATCATCTGATTTCGAGACCATCAATGGCGTTGCTTTACCATCTTACCGAGGTGACATCGTCAACAGTTTCGAATTTACAGAAGAGGCTCGTATACCGGATCCCAAAAGATTGTTGACTGCGTACCATCACAGCGCGTCGACACTTAACTTGCTACGAGCTTTTGCACAAGGCGGCCTTGCAGACCTGCATCAGGTTAGTCGCTGGAATATGAGCTTCGTTGCTGCTAATCCAATGAAAGAAAAGTTTCAACAGCTTGCAAATAGGATCCAGGAAGCTTTGGAGTTTATGGAAGTGTGCGGCATCGATGCGACTGTCGCACCAAGCCTTAAAGAAACACATTTATATACTTCTCACGAAGCTCTATTGTTAGGTTATGAGCAGGCGCTAACTCGCCGTGATCACCTCAGTGGCGACTGGTACGATTGTTCAGCGCATTTCGTCTGGATTGGGGAGAGAACAAGACAGTTAGACCACGCACACATTGAGTTTTTCAGAGGTATTAAGAATCCGATTGGTGTGAAGGTAGGTCCAGGTATGAAGCCAGACGAGCTTATTCAGCTCATTGATGCACTCAACCCTGAGAATATTCCAGGCCGATTGACCTTGATAACTCGTATGGGTGCAGACATCTTACCCGAAAAACTACCAGCGCTGGTCAGAAAAGTGCAAGAAGAAGGGCGCAAAGTTGTATGGAGTTCAGATCCTATGCATGGCAATACAGAAAAAGCCAGCACAGGATACAAAACTCGCAGTTTCAACAATATACTGCGTGAAATCAGTCAGTTCTTTGCAGTACATAAAGCTGAAGGCTCTTATCCTGGTGGTGTACACCTGGAAATGACGGGTCAGCACGTAACGGAGTGTATTGGCGGCGCATACGGTCTTTCAGACGAAGACTTAGCCCAACGATACCGTACTCAGTGTGACCCACGCTTAAACGCAGATCAGGTCCTGGAGCTCGGCTTCCTGGTTGCAGATTTACTCAAAGATGCAAGAAATCGCGTCTAGATAAATAGTAAAGGCCCTACGGGGCCTTTTCTGTTAGTATTTACGTCTCTCTAAGTTAGTTTCCGACATAATCTTTGCGGATATCTCTTCAACAGAAAATTTTGTTGAATTGAGGTACGGTATTCTGTTCTTCTTAAACAACATTTCAACCTCCCTCACTTCAATCCTGCATTGTCGAATGGATGCATAACGAGAATTGGCCATACGTTCCTGCCTAATTGCAGACAGGCGCTCAGGATCGATCGTTAAACCAAAAATTTTGTGTTTAAACGCTGTCAAACACTTGGGTAGCGTCCCTTTTTCCAAGTCATCTTCTGTCATTGGGTAATTTGCCGCTTTTATACCGTACTGCAAAGCAAGATAAAGACTGGTTGGCGTCTTTCCGCTTCGGCTCACACCAACCAAAATAATATCTGCCTTTTCGTAATCTTTAACGTTTGCGCCGTCGTCATTAGCCAAAGCATAGTTGACTGCATCAATTCTGAAGTCATAGGTCGCTTCGTGAATGCTGTGTGTCCTATGAACTTTTGGCACAGGTGCTACCTTCAATTCTCTTTTTACAATTTCACTCGAATAGGATAGGAAATCATAACAAACACCATCGGATGCCAAAATGATATCTGACAAAACGGGATTAACAAAAGTGAAAAATACCAGCGGTTTTTCGCCACTCACTTTTGCAGTTTCATTGATTAAATCTTTGATTTTTTCTGCTTTATCGACCGTTTCAACAAATGGAATGGTTTTATGATTAAAGTCGACGGGGAACATAGATAGGGTGGCATGACCGAATACTTCTGATGTAATCGCCGTCCCGTCTGATATATAAAATGCAGTTCTCATTTTAACCTTTAAATTACTTTTTTAGTATTTTTTCGCGTCGCGGTTTACGTCGCTATGCTTTAAGTTGTAGAATGCCTTCGACCTATAGGAAGGTCAATTTTTCTCTCACATTAAATACAATTTGTTTTGGAGACAGTTCCGTGCAAGACTACGTTCTCTGGTATCAAGAATTAGGTATGCAAGACGTACCTAGAGTTGGTGGTAAAAATGCTTCTCTGGGTGAAATGATATCTAACCTTGCCAATGCAGGTGTACAAGTACCCGGTGGATTCGCGACAACGGCAGACGCCTTTAACGAATTCCTTGAGCAATCAGGCCTCAATGAAAAGATCCACACCATACTCGATACTCTCGATGTTGACGACGTCAACGAACTTGCCAAAGTCGGCGCCCAAATCCGTCAGTGGGTAATCGACACACCATTCCAGCCAGAATTAGACCAAGCCATTCGTAAAGCTTACGCGTCACTCCACGGTGATGAAAACAACGAAGTCTCCTTCGCAGTACGTTCATCAGCCACAGCAGAAGATATGCCAGACGCATCTTTTGCCGGTCAGCAAGAGACATTCCTGAACGTGAAAGGCATAGACGCAGTAATGGTTGCTATTAAGCACGTTTTTGCATCCCTGTTCAACGATCGCGCAATTTCTTATCGAGTTCACCAGGGCTACGACCACCGAGGCGTTGCGCTTTCTGCCGGTATTCAGCGCATGGTCCGTTCAGACAAAGCGTCTTCAGGTGTCATGTTCACCATTGACACAGAGTCTGGTTTTGAAGATGTGGTTTTTGTCACTTCAAGCTACGGCCTTGGAGAAATGGTAGTACAGGGTGCTGTAAACCCCGATGAATTTTATGTCCATAAGCCAACACTAGCTAAAGGCCTACCAGCTGTTGTTAGACGTAACATTGGTTCCAAAGCAATTCAAATGGTGTATTCAAACGACGAGTCTCACGGTAAGCAAGTTGAGATCGTTGATATGGAACCAGCATTATCTAACCAGTTCTCCATCACAGACAGCGAAGTAGAAGAACTCGCCAAACAAGCTGTGATCATCGAAAAACACTATGGTCGTCCTATGGACATCGAGTGGGCTAAAGATGGTAACGATGGCAAGCTTTACATCGTACAGGCTCGCCCTGAAACAGTGCGTTCTAATGAAGACGCAAATGTTATGGAACGCTATCAGCTTAAAGAAAAGTCAAATGTCGTTTGCGAAGGTCGAGCTATTGGTCATAAAATTGGTAGCGGTGTAGTACGTGTACTTAACTCTATCGATGAAATGGACAAAGTTGAGCAGGGTGACATCCTTGTTACAGACATGACAGACCCTGATTGGGAACCTATCATGAAGCGTGCCGCGGCGATCGTTACCAATCGTGGTGGTCGTACTTGTCACGCTGCGATTATTGCGCGTGAGCTGGGCATTCCAGCTGTAGTGGGCTGCGGTAATGCAACGGATACTATTAAACATGGCGACGAAGTAACGGTTTCATGTGCCGAGGGTGACACAGGTTACATCTATCAGGGTAAACTAGACTTTGAAGTCATTTCATCACGCATTGACTCAATGCCTGAAATTCCTATGAAGATAATGATGAACGTGGGTAACCCAGACCGCGCTTTCGACTTCGCTAAATTACCGCACGCGGGAATTGGTCTTGCTCGTCTGGAATTCATCATTAACCGCATGATCGGTGTGCACCCCAAAGCACTTATTAACTTTGATACGCAGCCAGCAGATCTGCAAGCTGAAATCAAAGATATCATTGCTGGATATGAGTCTCCTGTAGAGTTCTATATCGCCAAACTGGTTGAGGGTATTTCAACGCTTGGAGCAGCGTTTGCGCCAGAGCGTGTTATTGTTCGTATGTCTGACTTCAAGTCAAATGAGTACGCAAACTTAGTTGGCGGTCAACAGTACGAGCCGGAAGAAGAAAACCCAATGATTGGTTTCCGCGGTGCATCACGCTACATTTCGGAAGATTTCCGTGAGTGTTTCGCACTTGAATGTGAAGCTATTAAGCGCGTTCGCAACGGAATGGGTCTGGACAACGTCGAGATTATGATACCTTTCGTTCGTACACTTGAAGAAGCAGCACAGGTTATTCAGCTTCTTGAAGAACACGGCCTTAAGCGTGGCGAAAATGGCCTGAAAGTAATCATGATGTGTGAGTTACCTTCAAATGCACTATTGGCGGAAGAGTTCCTTGAATATTTTGATGGATTCTCAATCGGTTCAAATGACCTTACTCAGCTAACTTTAGGTCTTGACCGAGATTCAGGTCTAATTGCGCACTTATTCGATGAGCGTAACCCGGCTATTAAAAAGCTACTTTCTATGGCTATTCAAACAGCTAAAGCGAAAGGCAAATATGTTGGTATTTGTGGTCAGGGTCCATCGGATCATGAAGACTTTGCAGCTTGGTTAGTCGACCAAGGTATTGATTCTGTGTCACTTAACCCTGACACAGTGCTTGAAACCTGGCTATATCTTGCCGAGCAAAACAAAGCTCAATAAAACTAGTTATTAAATAGGCCTGTTTTTACAGGCCTTTTTTATTTTCAGACTATCTCAACCGTTTATCAAGTTGTACGCAAATTGCCTTAAATCCAACCTGAGTTTTTTTTAAGTAATCCCTGGCCCATGGGTAATTGAGCGACAAACAAACAAGGCCGGCTAACAAAAAAACAATGGAAGGGCCTGGTACAACAATAAATAATAAAGCCAGCAAGGCACACACTGCAGCTAACACATTCAAAAATAACTTTTTCATACTCACCTCGTTGGTTTTTTGCTTGCCTTAAGCGTACTCCATATCCCAAAGACATTCTTTTTCTAAATGTAACAAAACGAAAAATTCCGGATTTGTAATGGCACTCAACATGATACAATGCTACCAAAGCAATAATTTATTACCGTCATGATTGCCGAAATTACCCAGCAGGATTCTGCCAATACATTATTAACTGACTACATCAAAAAGATCACAGGCCAGGGCTTTAGCGGAGACACCGATACAAGTTATGGAACTAGGATAGTAACTGCCACTGATAACAGTATTTATCAGGAAATTCCCCAGGCCGTAATCTATCCAAGAAATTCAAAGGATGTTCAGGTTGCAATGCAAGTTGCATCAATCGACCCCTTTCTTTCTTTAAGCTTTGGCCCTCGCGGTGGTGGTACAGGAACTAATGGCCAGTCACTTACACCTGGTATCGTTGTTGATTTATCTCGTTACATGCGCGAAATTCTTGAGATCAACGAAGAAGAGGGCTGGGTAAAAGTTCAAACCGGCGTAATAAAAGATCAGCTCAATGACTTCCTTAGACCATATGGCTTCTTTTTTGCTCCCGACCTATCTACCAGTAACCGCGCAACTATAGGTGGTATGATAAACACAGATGCTTCTGGCCAAGGTTCTCTTGTTTATGGAAAAACGAGCGATCATGTCCTCGAGCTTAAAACAATCCTTGTCGATGGAACCGAGCTCAATACCAGCAAACTTGAACTTGAAAAGGCTCAGATACTCGCTGAGCAAACCAATCGGGTTGGTGAAATCTATAATGCCGTTTTAAATAGCTGTAAAGAAAATCGAGAGCTCGTACTGGAGAAATTTCCAAGGCTAAATCGATTTCTAACCGGCTATGATCTCGAAAACGTTTTCGACGAGCACATGACAACCTTTGATCTGAGTCGGGTGATCACAGGCTCAGAAGGGTCACTTGGTATTGTCACCGAAGCCAAATTAAATGTTACGCGCATCCAGCCGTTTAAAACACTTATCAATATTAAATACGATTCGTTCGAGTCCGCACTCAGAAATTCACCATTTTTAGTCGCGGCGAATGCCACTTCAGTTGAAACTGTTGATAGTAAGGTCCTTAATCTTGCGAAGCAGGATATCATCTGGCATTCAGTATCGGACTTAATATCCGATCTACCGGGTGTTGAAGTGCAGGGACTTAACATGGTTGAGTTCAATGGAGAAACACCCGAAGAAATCGAAAATAAAGTATCTTCACTGTGCAAACAACTTGATCAGCTCATTACAAATAAAGAAGCGGGGGTTGTTGGATATCAGCTCACCAATGATAAGTCCGATATTCTTAAAATTTACGCTATGCGTAAAAAGGCAGTTGGTCTGCTTGGCAATACGAAAGGTAAACAAAAACCTCTGGCATTTGCGGAAGATACAGCCGTACCACCAGAAAACCTTGCGGACTTCATATTGGAATTCCGAGCGCTACTGGATAGCAAAGGTTTACACTATGGAATGTTTGGACACGTTGATGCTGGCGTACTTCATGTTCGACCGGCACTTGATATGTGCGATCCGGAACAAGAAAAACTACTTCGAGAAATTTCAGATCAAGTCGTTGCGCTTACGGCCAAATATCGCGGACTAATGTGGGGTGAGCATGGCAAAGGATATCGAAGTGAATACGGACCGGAGTTTTTTGGCGATACGCTGTTTAATGAACTGAGAAAAATTAAAACAGCATTCGACAAAAATAACCGCCTGAACCCCGGTAAAATCTGTACTCCTATTGATAGTACCGAACGCCTTGTTAGTGTGGACGATCAAAAACGTGCATGGTTTGATAAATCTATCAGTATTGAAGTCAGAGAAAGTTTTGAAAATGCAATGAACTGCAATGGTAACGGACTATGCTTCAACTATGATGAAAAGTCACCAATGTGTCCATCATACAAAGTGACTAAAGATCGTCGTCATTCACCAAAAGGTCGAGCGTCTCTGATCCGTGAATGGTTCCGATTGCAAGAAGAGCAGGGGGTTGATCTATTAGCAGTGGAAAAAGCCTTAATCACCAAAGAAAATGATACAACCTGGTGGGAGCGATTTCGAAACAATCGGAAAAAACAAAAGGGCTTTTATGATTTCTCACATGAGGTGAAGGAATCAATGGATGAATGCCTGGCTTGTAAAGCCTGTACAACAGCTTGTCCTATAAAAGTAGACGTACCAAGTTTTCGTGCAAGGTTTCTAAACCTATACCACAGCAAATACAATCGACCACTCAAAGACCATTTGGTTGCTAACGTTGAAAAGACCACGCCTCTAATGGCAAAACTACCAAGGACTACGAACTTTTTTGTGAATTTGCCTCCCGTTAAGTTGGCTTTGAAAAGCATCATTGGTTATGTAGACACGCCTAAGCTAAGTGTTCCAACGTTGACTTCAAGAGTAAAAAGCGCACAGTTATACGACGAAACTAGATTAGCCGCTCTGTCAAAAGAAGCAATGTCCGATATAGTTTTTATCGTACAAGATCCGTTTACCAGCTATTACGAAGCAGAGCTCGTTGAAGCGCTCATTAAACTAGTAGGAAAACTTGGAAAGCAAGCCATCCTCTTGCCTTTCGTGCCAAATGGCAAGGCACAACATGTAAAAGGATTTCTCAAAGAGTTCAAATCAACCGCGTCTTCCGCAAACGAGTTTCTTTCTCGCGTTGCTAAATTTGAAAGGCCAATGATTGGGTTAGATGCTTCGTTAGTTCTTTGCTATCGGGATGAATATCTTAAGATCCTTGAAAAAGACAAGCTGGCATTTCAAGTTCAGCTGGCGCATGAGTGGCTCGGAAATCAGAACTGGGATGCACTAGGACAACAAGTAAAAGCTAGCGTAAGCAAAGTAAAACTACTAAGCCATTGTACTGAAACAAGCGCGATGCCGGAGAGTAAAAATGTCTGGAAAACCATTTTCAATCAGCTTGGCATAAATCTGGATACGCCTGCAACGGGTTGTTGTGGTATGGCTGGTACTTATGGACATGAAACTGATCACCAGGAAAACTCAAAAACACTATATGAAATGTCCTGGCAGCACCATACGAAAGAGATGGGTTCAGAAACAGTATTGGCAACCGGCTTCTCATGTCGCTGTCAGGTAAAACGATTTGAAAATCAAAAGCCCATGCATCCGATAGAGTTTATCGCTAATAATCTCTAAAGTTATCAGCATAGTAACTGTCTTATTTCTGTTACTATGCTGTTTTCTTTCAATATAATTCCCTTCGCTACCTACAAAAAGCATCGATTTAACATAATAGACCCGCCGCGTTACGTTAGACTCTTGGTTACATTCTCTTAAAGATTTGTATGTTGTGGCGCTAAATTTATGTCGCCTTAATGTATGATGTGTTCTTTATTTTATTGTAGAAGATAGTATTCAAACTGTGAGTGAGGTAAGACTTAAAAAATAGAAAGGCGACATATACGAAAGAGTAATGATCGTCTTAGCAGTGTTAAAAATAGCAGCCATCTTACAAAGATAATCCAAATCATAGCTGCAAGGAAAGGTAACTTGCTTAAAAACGACCAATCTGGTTTAACTTTGGGTGTTTATTATGGGTAAAATCTTAAACTTAACTTACTGCAAAATTGCAATTCTGTTCATCTTTAAGAGGAGAAAATCAAAGTATAAAATTATTTTTTCTCAATTATAATGCACCAAAATAACTAAAATTGAATTCACTTTTAAAATTTAAAAAATTATTAATTCAATATGCTCTGGTGTGATTAAACAACAGGAAATTTTAAAAAGGCTAGCTGTCATGCTAGTTAAACCATCAAATATGCTATGGAATCTGCCCCTTATTATTTAGTAATAATTAAAAAACAAAACGGTGTTAGGTTACTAGAAAAAGCAGTGCTATAAATAAAACAATGCAATTTATATTTAATAATGCATTACAATAACGCGATGCAACTAAGCGTCGTTCAGCTCAATTATAATTTGCGTTTTATACCTGACTTAGCTCTCTCTTTGATATTGGTTTGAATATATATCTGGTCAGTCGTTGCAATTTTTGAATGGCCCAGATCTTCAGAAAGGTGCTTCAGTGGTCTATGCTGCGCGTCATGGGTTGCGCCTGTATGTCTTAACCAATGAGAGGTCGCAGCTTGTAGGTTTTCTGACTCTTCCTGAAAACCATCTTCATTGAGTTTTTTTATCGCAAGGTCAAAGCTCTCCTGAACGATGCGGCGAATTTGCCTGACATTCATCCCACCGCTTCCCCTCAGTTTATGAATAATAGGATGTGGCTCATCCACGCGGGGAAGGGAGCTCAAACCGCGGCTCAGACGATAACGTTTGAGGTAATCAATAAAGTCCTCACTTAAAGTAACATCTCTGAGCTTGTTACCTTTTCCCATAATACGTAAAAACCAAAAGCCATCCTGATCTTGCCAAAAATGACTCATTACCGGTGCCCATTGCGGTCTATCAGACAGTTCGGATATACGCAGATACAATCCCTTTAAACAGGCGAGGGTAAACAGGTTACGTTCAAGCTTGGGATCCTTTTCGCAGCGATCTTTTGTAACGCCAAACACATATTCCCACTGTAAATCACTAAGCGTATCAGGCAACTTAATCTGAGATTGAACCACCAGATAAGGACAGTTCTTTTTAACGACCGGCACAAAATTTGTAAATGTTCTTTCTTCTAAAATCGCAAATTTATAAAACACATTGAGCGCCGTGAACATAGATGCAAGTGTTTGCTGACTAACTCCATTAGCCTTGTAAACAAAGGGCCGCCAGTTTGGGTTAACTCGTCTAAAGCCTTCATTATCCTTAAATCGCCATTGTACAGAATCCGCTACCCACTCACCGTTTGTTTCAACAACAAACTCAACGTAACCCTCAATGTCTTCTCGTTTTAAGTCGAACACCGAGGTCTGTTGAACACACCAGGCCCACAGGTAAAAACGCTCAATCTCATTTCGAAATCGATTAAAGGTAGCTTCTGATTTGCGGCCATATACATACAAAAACTGATAAAGAAAAGCGAGGTCATCTTTACACCGCTCAGGATCAAATACGTCTTCTTTCAAAAAGTGGGCAATATCAGGGTACTCAGTTGCCAGTGTATTGTCTTCGAGATGCGCTACTAAATATCTAAGCTGTTTGAGTGTATCAACGAGAGGCGTCATAAGGTGTGTATAACACTGATTATTTAAACAGTGGTTTATTCTGACCTAAGCATTTAGAGATTGCAACGGTCTTATCCCATTAAAAGGAAAATTACACACCAATAGACTGAGACTAATCTGGCTTTTACACTAAACCTGTTGTTCAGGCTGCTTAACGTACTCCAGAATGATGAGAAGATTACAGATGAACCATAAATCTTTGATAATGAACAAGCCCAGGCCATCTATCACAGTTGCACTGGAAAATCCCCCATCCGCAGTAAACAAGAATGTCTGAGTCATAACGAACACCGCACCGGTCCCAGCCAGACCAACGAGCATAACAAGACGCTTGTTAAACCATACTCCTAAGCCGAGAACAATGGCAAAGACCAGGTCATAAATACCTATTAAATCAGATGCCTGTTGTACACTGAACAGGGTGTATAACCAGGCCATGAAAGGCGAGGTCTCTACCAGGGGCACGATCGCTTTGGCTTCAAGCTCTAAGAACTTCATACCACCAATCCAGAATAATACAATCGCGACAGGAATATAGTTTATTAATGCATGAGTACGGATATCTACACGTGTACCAAAGCACAAATATAATGCTAAAGGTAAAAGTGCGAAATACTTAATAATACCCTGGCCAGACCCAATAACCGGAAACCCGCCATGTTCAGCTATCCAGCGGCTTGAATCGAATAAGGTTAATAGCATAATAACACTTACGATGATCAGTAGAACAAATTGGGGCCTGCGAAGAGAAGGTAATAACGGTGCAGAGGCCAACATTATCCCTGTCACTAAAAACAAAGCGCCCAGAAACAAACCTAGATTTTGTAGTGAATATATATCAGTAAGTGAATAGAAACCCAATGCCTTTTCTACATATCCCGAATGACCTCCGAGCATGAACGAACTACCAATCACAACCAGACTGGCGGCGATGACAAAGGCGATTAGCTTAAAATTAATTGAATGAGGCATAGTGTTCCTGAAATATTAAATGTCCTTAGGAGACCGGTAAAGACAGTATTTATTTCACGGATCCTCAAATTTGTCTTCGTGACTGCTGTGCTTAGGAAAACACACCTCTCAATTCTTCAATCCATTGGATTCAATAAAACGCAAAGAGGGCAACCTCGATATCAGCGAGGTTGCCCAAACTTACCTCAAATAATCGATTCAATAGTGCGACTCATCGTCCTATTTTGTTTGAACCGCTTTTCAGGTGTCTGTTAGTTTGTTTGTGCTTCCAGGCTGACACCATTGTATGATGAGTAGCCGCGTAACATGATGTGATAGGTACCTGCGGAAGGGTTATTCACAGTACACACTTCATTGTTACCATTTTTATAAGGACGACAATCATAGGTCGTGCGAGTAGGCTGCGCATTGGCACGTACATACAAATCAGCGTCACCCGAGCCACCGCTCATGGTGAAGGTTACTTTGCTTACGCCATTGCCTACGTTAAATGTATAGAAAGTTTCACTACCAGATCCACCACTCAGGCTGGTTTTTGCAACGCCATCTTGTAGTTCATTACCACCGCCACCATTGAGCGCTGCATCTACAGCAGCAGAAGCATCAATGATACCCGTACCACAACTGCTACACGTAGCCGGGAAACTGCGAGTCGTACTCTTCAGAATACTTTCAACTTCATCGGGTGTTGCATTCGGTTTGGCTTGCTTAATAAGCGCAGCGACACCAGCAACATGCGGTGCTGCCATTGATGTACCCTGGGAGTATGCATAGCTGTCACTGGAAGGAGTGTTGCTGCCGGTGTTATAAGTTGACAGAATACCTTCTGGATCATTAGCAAAACTCTGCGCGCCACCTGGTGCTGCGACATCGATATTTGACCCGTAGTTAGAGTAATAAGCACGACCGCCATTTCGGCCTACTGAAGCCACATTGATAATGCCTGAACAGTTACCCGGGTTGAAGTTAGCAGAATTTGCATTGCTGTTACCCGCTGCGATAACGATAGTTGCACCATTTGCACGCGCAGTATTAATCGCACTCTGTGTGGTTGAGCTACAAGAACCCTGACCACCCAAACTCATGTTAATGACATCCGCCGGGTTTGCATTTGCCGGTACGCCAGATACTGAGCCACCTGATGCCCAGATGATACCATCAGCAATATCTGAGGTCAGACCGCCACATTTACCAAGTACTCGAACGGGTACTACTTTTGCATCGTATGCTACGCCGGCGACGCCTTCACCATTGTTCGACACAGCCGCTACGGTGCCAGCTACGTGAGTACCATGCCAGCTTGAGCTGCGTGCACTGTGAGTATAGCCACACTCATTTGCAGAAACGGCATCACCAGGATCGCGTGCATCGCTATCACGACCGCCACCATCATTTGCCACAGACAAATTAGAGATCATGTCGTAGCCTTGAAGAATATTTGGGTTCAGGTCAGAGTGAGGACGATAGCCCGTATCCAGCACCGCAACTACCACGCCATTACCTGTAGATTTGTCCCAAGCAGCTGGAGCGTTAATGCCACCAGCAGATTCGAAGTAGTGCCATTGATCTGAATAGCGTGGATCGTTCGGCGTTGCGAACGGCTGTAGCATTTGGTCAATTTCGATATACTCGATATTGCCTGTCGATGCTATTTCCTGCATCAGGCTTTGTGCTTCTGCCGCTGTCAAAGTCTCATCAACTCGCATGACATGGTGGTTGCTTAAAGCCATCTTACGAACATACTTAGTTTGCAGTGAAGCTTTCTTTTTACTTTTAAAGTTCTTCACAAAACTCTGAGCTCTCGCATTCATCATTGCTGGCGACATATCTGCACCAGAAATAGACATGAGTTGGTTGCTGTTATCTTTATACTTAATGATAAATTGAGTACCAGCCGTATTTTGGCCCTCAATCTTCTGGCTCACCTGCGCCATGTTGGCAACAGAGTGAAGTGCTTCAACGTCGTTTGCGAATGCATGGGTAGTAGCGAACATACCTGAAACAGCCAGCGCGATGGCTCCAATTTTTAAATTATTAGTTGTCATAATAGTTTTTCCCTAGATTAGTTGTTGTTCCTTCTGTCCAGGATTAAGTACAGAAGGTTCACAACTGTAAACACAGGGTTACCACATCTTTAAATTACTTTTGGCTATATAAAATACAATTCAGGTTATAAGGCATGACTTTATTTCACTTACTTCATTGTTTTGTAATATTTTATCGACACCCAAAAGATTGGTTATGATATATTCTTCATGTAAATGAATGTAAACAGATAGTAATATTTTATTAGCATTTCAGACGTGTTAAGGTCGATAATTCCAGCGCGATACAGTTAAGATTGTCTTTTAAAACAACAGTCGAACGGATTTGACTCAGTTAATAAACGAGCTTCGGAGTCGTAAACACTTCCCACTGATGCGAGTTATCGCATGTAACAAGTAAAGCTTTGATCATCAAATGAACAGGATTTTGTCTAAATGCGTATTCTAGAAAATAGGCACAAAAACAGATCAAATTCGTAAAGTTACGCATAATTTAGTTCTGTTATGAAAAGCCATTTCAAAGAGTAACGGACAATTCTCTGAGGAGGGGAAAATTCACAGCGCTTAGATAAGGCTCGCTTTCACTAAGCGTCATTTCTTAATGGTTTTTGAAGAATAAAGCAGCATCAAGCTTCGATGCTGCCTCAAAATCAAATAAAGATTAAGGCCTAGTTATAGTCCGCGGCATTGCTGGGCATCAAAATCTACTATGATGCTGGTATTAGCAGTGTCACCAGTGATCTTTAGATAAGACCAGTACTCACTGCCTGCAGCAATTTGAATACACTCAGTTGTGGTACCTGAGTTCGACTCTGCATCTTTATCATTATCACTTGGCCAGCCGCCATTTTTATACAGTATATGTAAGTTACTCGTGCCATGCGCCGTCGTGATTGCCACATTTTGTGCAGATGACACATCACCGATCGATAACCACACAGTGCCGTCTCCACCCAGGCATTCAGCTTTACCAGCATCCAAACGACCTCCACTCACCGGCTGCTGCGTCGCACATGCATTGGGAACCGTGCCACTCGTATCTTTGGGCATTATCTCGACGGTATAATCCTCTACCTCTCCGTCGCCGATAGAGCCGCACGCACTTTGAGCCGCGCCATTATACTTCATGGCAATACGTAACCGGGCTTTATTGCCAGCCATATTTGCGGGGACATTAATGGTTCCTGTTACTTCACCTTTGCCTGAAACATCAACTAAAACCTGCTCAGATTGTTCAAACTGACCGTTATTGTTAAAGTCTATCCAGGCTACCCAGTGCTCAGTGTAGTCACCACCCGGTGTAAAGGTAAACTGGTTGTCACCTTCTGTCAGTTTGATGGTCTGTGCTGAAAAATCGCTGTATCCGTTCGCCTGCGAAGGGTTACTAAAGCTGCCACTTTGAACATTTGCGATCCATTCATAGCGGGTATTACCACTGGCAGAGCAATATTCGATACCTGTAATGTCGACTACCGCTTGTGCACTATGGCTTAGCCCATCGTTATCTGTCACTTTTAACGTGGCAGTATAATTTCCTGTCTGAGCATAGGTATGCGTTGGGTTGGCATCACTGCTTGAGTTACCATCTCCAAACTGCCACAGGTAGCTGACAATAATACCGTCTGTATCTTCTGAACCTGCACTACTGAATGTAACAGGCTGACCATTCATAGCAGAGTAGGGACCATTGGCCTGGGCAGTAGGCGCAACACGCTCCAAATTAACTTTTGCCGTTGCGGTATCCGTTGAGGTATTTCCATCATTGTCAGTAACAGTCAGCTTAACCGCGTACACATCTGCGTTCTGATAGGTATGGACAGGACTTGAAGCAGTCGATGTATTACCGTCACCAAACTCCCAGAAGTAACTGACTATGCTGCCATTCGCATCATTTGAACCCGCACTACTAAACTGAATCGATTCGCCAATGATAGCACTGTAAGGCCCATTTGCTTCGGCGACTGGTAACTCGGAGTTTGCTGCTCGCTCATAATAAACCACCAATGATGCTTCGCTATACTCAAGAAACGGGTCAATCATAATGTTCAGCTGACCGCCTCCTGCGTCAAATTCACAGTACTCGCTGTGCCTGGGCGCACTAAAAGGACCACAGTCATGATTATCCGCAGTAGGAATAGAATTTAAACTAACGTATGCGTCCGGATCTCCCTGGTAGCCACCCGGCATGACCGCAACAGTGCGCACAGCGTCTGAAGGAATATCAAATTGATACGTTTTTGGTTCCGCGCCTTTAGCAGAGCTTAGACCTGTTACTTCAGCCAAAAACACACGCTCACAGCCATTACACAGTGTATCATCTGTACCAGAAATTACGCTGAGCGTCGCATTAGAATATGCACTAAATGCATCGATCGCCGTATGGTAAGACTCCGTGCTTGAAGGGGCTGAGATTGTGACCAGCTCAGGTGAGCCAGCACTTCTGAATGAAATAAAATCAGCGTCCCAGTTATCTCCATTTTTTACCGGTGCTTTACCTTTGGAGACATACATATCCGGATCTTCATCGTAACCGTCCAGGTAGAAAGCGACAGCCTGAGTGCCTGCCGGAACCGTGATCTCGTAATTGTCGACATCACCTTTCTGGCCAGACAGATTAGAAAATGACTGGATCACATCACCCTTTGGCGGTAACACTGCGCCAGAAGTACCATCCCAGGGATGGTCAGCATTACTGGTATATTCTTCAAGACCTGTGGCAATCAGGTTTGCATTAGACCACAACGTTGCCCTGGCTGGGCCATGAAGCGCAGCGGTCATTCTGTCCACTTGATCTTGTGTGAACATGGCATAGTTATCCGAATAGTGCATAAAGTTCTCGGTGTTTGTTGGCTGATCCAGGCAGTTCTTTGCATTATTTTGTAATATGCTGCTGCTCATTTGTGGTGTATCACATGATCCGTCACCGGTCGCGTTACAAAATGCCTCAGAATGGATAGTACATACATTGCCGTCAAAAGTATGGGGCAGGTTAAGCCAGTGACCAAATTCGTGAGTTAGCACAGAGCGGAAGTTTTCATTGGTATTTGCACCAACATAGTCCCCGTTATAAACAACACGAGAAAGCCCATTTTGCGACATGCTTAACTGAGGGTACCAGGCAACACCTGAGTTGTTGGTTGAACCATCATCATATAAATCTTGCTGAATATAGATATTCATGTACTTAAAGTTATCCCAGGCATCGGCGGCAATCTGGTCGTCAACACCGCTGCCTTTACCGTAGCCTGCTTTTTGCGGATGGCGCACGATACCATTGGTAGGCTGACCATTTGGATCTTTTTTGGCGAGCACAAATTCAATATTCAGATTTTCGCGTATCGCCTGAAACTCTGGCGCGATAGGACCGTCATCTGTGATCAGACCCAGGAAATCCTGATTGGATTTATTCAGTCCATCAATCACTTTTTGTTCGGTTAAACAATAAGTACCTGATTCACAGTTATACCTGTCACCATAGATATGCACGACCACGGGAATGTAATAGCGCCCAGGAATACCATTGCCGTTTTCTGCTGCCAAGTCTTCCTGATTAGCCAAAGATGACATAATTTGCGTCGCGAAACTGGAGCTAATCGACTGCTGTCTGACATTTTCTTTTTGGATAGATGACCAATCCTGTGAATTGTGATCCGTCCCACAAATCTGGCCTTCATGGGTATGACCTTTGGTCGATGTTGTACTTAAAAGCAGCGAGTTGTTAGATGCAGCCAAGCCCGGCTCTAAAGACTGACCGGCCAGAGCCGAACCACACGTCAGCGTCGACAGCGCTATTAACATAGCATGGCTAAGTTTATTTCTGGCCGGTGTCTTTGCCAATACCTGTTTAGCAAAAGGCATAGTATTCTCCTGTTGTTGATATATTTGTTAACAAGGTGCTGTTCAATGTGTGCTCTCTTATTCACCTTGCAACTTGTAGTGTTATTATTTTTACCGTATTCAATACTCTGTTGTTTTTCTGGAACTAAGTAAAAGTGCATTCATATCAGTCACCTGGCTATCACACCTCAACAGCTGGTGGATTTCTGTACGTCATGAAAGCCTTTTGTAACTTACATGAATGAAATTATATTGTATACAGTATAATTTAACATTTTGCATAATTGTTATTTTGGTGAGGCAGGGCAGGTATGCACTAAAGTGGGCTAATGGATTGTTTTTAGTGCTTATGTTGGTGATACAAGCGAAAGGTTTGGTTTGTAACAAGCTCGGACAACAGCAGGGCTTTTTCTAGATATGAAGTCTTGCATAGCATAATTAGCCACCTGAGCACGCGGTTTGGCTAGGTACACACCCTGTGCTAATACGTCCTCCTTAGTTCAAATTCCCAATACGCGCGTTCCAGGTCGCATACTTTCGAAGCGCTATTGGCTTTGCAGAATGGGCCTGACTGTTAGGAACCAGCCAGAATACGCAGGATTATTGGGGGAGGGGCAATTGCTCCAGAGTTTTTCATCGCTCGTCGGTTACTGTGGGAGCGAATGTAAAAATTATGGAGCAGAGTTTTAGGCGTAAAACGTTTTACAGTATTGAAGATGTTATGATTTTTCTAGATTTAACATTTCAAGTGTTTCAGAAACATTCTGTTCATCTATGAAATAGTGCACCAAGTTTATTAATTCTTTGGTTGTAAAATGGTCTTTAACTTCATCGACCACCAAATCGAGAATCGCTTTATCTAATGAGAGTAAGTTTCTTCTTATACTATTAATGTTAAGATAAATAGACCTTTCCAACATGTCCTTATCTGCTATTGGTTCGATTGACCGGTTCCAGAGAGCAAGTTGCACTGCAACATCAAACTGACCAGGGTGCCTAACTAGGTGAATAAAAAAGTCTGCATGCTTCCTTAGATACGCATTCTGTGCACCCAGAACATCACACCACTTTTGCCTTTTAAAAAGGTGATGAAACAAAGAGAATACTCTAGTTCGTATTTCCATGTTCAAAGGTACATCATCGAAAGGAACTTCCATGAATTTGACCGCCACTAAGTCATATGGGATCTTATTTGCATCGAAGAATTGGTTAATCATTTTAATCCGCTTATTTGGCTCAAGAGAACAAAGCTTCTTATCAAACGCAAACGCAATTTCTGTTGCGAGTTCATCAGAAACATTTTTTTGAGTTAAGGATTTAAGCTCTGTTACCTTTTTCATCACGAGCTCATATTGAAATGAACTCCTTTGCTGATTGACTTGCTTCTCTATTAAAGTCTTGGTTTCGAAGAGCTCAGTCCTGCTTGTAGACCATGTTTTATATACAAAAAACACAGTTGCTGATAGTAGGATAGGAGAGAGTATGTTGTTAAGATACACAGCAACACTTTCCCATAGTTCAAAGTCACGATTTTTTAGATCAATTCCAAAGGTGCCGACATATACATAAACAACAATAATTGCGGCAACAACGAATACAACGATAGCAAAATAAGCCAGCCAGTCATTTCCTTGTTTATTTGCGTGTTTTGAACCATTTGTCATTTTTTAATCCTTAATTTATGCGCTGATAACACTTGCATAGAGCTCACTCTTTGTTCGCATCTTATAACTTTTGTAAGCTAATTCAAATCGTGAACAGTTTAGTTCCTTAACGCTCATTAGATAAAGCTAAGCTATCTAACGTTCGCTAGCCTACTACTGAGTCCAGCTTCTCATAGCCAAATCCGTATCGTTTGTTATGGAGAGCATTGTGCACTCGAATTATCGGTATGGTGTTTTCTTTAGCGAATTTGACAAGCCTTTTTAGTTTCACACTCTCCATTTTAGAACCAACATATATAGCTTTGATAGCTGCTAAAGAATGAAAATACTTCCCGTCTTGACATTCACCCACAATCCGTAATTCATTTTCCTGATCCCACGGGTTTTTGCATTTGGTCGTCATAGCAGTGAGAAGGCTACTATGTGTTTGGAACGTGCCTTCTATAGCATCTGCCAATACATCTTCCAAGCAGATTTCCGGCGCGTTATCCTGCTCCACATAGTTGACAGGAGCTTTATCAAAACAATCATACTTTTGATTGAGGCTATCCACCAGAGTATCCAAATGGTATTCTATGCAAAAGATACTATAAACACCGCGTAATTTTGAAAGCTCTTCATCAATTTCTTTCATTGTCAGCTGCTTAAGCCATTGCTCATAACCTCCAGGACTTCCTCTTTCCTTGTCTATATACATTTCAACGACTTCGTCGTCTGGAGATATAAATCGTAAGGGCTTTTTAGCTAATACGTTCGCATGGTACTTGAACAATAAATCCTTTGAGACTTGATGGTTCAGATAATAAGCCCCTTCAAACGGGTCGTTAAGGTCCTTAAGTTTGGAAAACCATAAATACCCTTGTACTAATGCGTCAATGTCATGGTCTTCTGTCGCTGCTCGGAACTTGAATACACTGGTCATAGCTCTCTCCAAATTAAGTTTATTCATAACTAAACTTAATTCATATATAACATATATAAATATCTATATACAAATTAGGAATATGCGTTTTTCAAATTTGATTCCGTTTACGGAATCAAATGAAAATGCCATCAAAACTGTATATATACAGCAACACTATCTATGCCAGTCATCCTTTACAAACTTAATTATGGTCATATTCTGCTCACTACAGGTGGCATGCTGCGAAACACAAAGTGCCTCAACAGGGGCCGGATCCGTTGTACTCACCTGGTGACCAGGAACACTATCTACTTTTTTCGAGGCTTTACCAGTAAGCTACGGGCTAATCATTTTGAGCATGTAAAAATGCACGATGTGACCGACGGTATCGGCGATGAAACAGGACTATCGGGTTGGATAGACCTAAAAAAGGGGCATTATATTGGCGTTTGGTGTGTACCTAGCCCTGGATGCAACGTGGTATCAACAGCAAAACAGAATTCATCCTCAATAATGTTTCTAAGGCCTGGAGCAGATACTTGGATTTATCTTTTTAAGCGGGCATATTTTTATGATGTTTGGTTTGCTTCACAAAACATTAAAGACCGATACTGGTTAGTATCGGTCTTTACTATACTGTAGGAGACCTTGCCAATAGCTCCCAATGACAGTATTGTTAGCAATTGACAACAGAGCTATGTGACGGGGACTTCTTCGAGCCCTGAGTAATACCTTTAATAACGATAGACATAATTGCTTTCGAACGAAAGGAAGAACGCCGTCAGCAAAATGGAATACAGGGCTTTACTTATAGGAAAGTGGTTAACCATTACAGAGCCAAATATGGGCAAGATAACGCAGAGAAGACTCACAGGGAATAAGCCAGACAATGGAAACACCCTATTTAACATAACGTAAATTATAGGATATTTAAGATATCGCGTTAAGTGGATACCTAATTGATAGTTAAAGGCTTTTCAGTTATTTTGTTCCTTAATATCAATGAGTAACCTAAGCTGATTAAGTCTTAAATTGGTTATTCTTGATGAGTGTGATTGCTTATGCCTGCTGCGGAATATTCGGATTTAGATAACACATCTTAGCGCAAACGTGATAACTTGAACGATGCTTTTGTACGCCAGCTCGGTGAATTGACACCAAATAAAACCGCTCTTATACGCTTTTATCTGGCGTCTTTAAAACTTTGCTTATTGCTCAACAATAATTCTAAGCATACGCCTTAACGGCTCTGCGGCACCCCATAACAACTGATCACCCACGGTGAATGCACTGATGTACTGCGGCCCCATGGTTAGCTTACGAATTCTTCCCACGGGAATGCTCAACGTGCCAGTGACTTTGACGGGGGTAAGTTCCTGCTCCGTAACCCCGCGATCATTTGGTATCACCTTAACCCACTCATTGTGCGATGCCAGAATGTCTTCGATTTTTTCAACAGGAATATCTTCGCGAAGCTTAATGGTTAGTGCCTGAGCATGACAGCGCATTGCCCCAATTCGAACGCAGATCCCATCAACAGGGATCGGCTGTTTACTTGAGCCCAAAATCTTATTTGCTTCAACCTGCGCTTTCCATTCTTCTTTACTTTGACCACTTTCCATCGGTACGTCGATCCAGGGGATCAAGCTTCCGGCAAGCGGAACGCCAAACTGATCGGTTGTCAGGCTGTCAGATTTAAGCTTTTCAGCCACCAATTTGTCTATTTCCAGTATTGCCGCACTTGGATCTTCTAATTGCGCTTTAACTGAATCATGTATGTCACCCATCTGGGCGATCAGTTCTTTCATGTTACGTGCGCCGGCTCCTGATGCAGCCTGGTAGGTCATCGGACTAACCCATTCTATTAAGTCTTGCTCGAACAAACCGCCAAGTGCAAGCAACATCAAAGAAACGGTACAGTTTCCGCCAACAAAAGTCTTAACGCCCTGCTCCAGGCCTTGCTTAATAACGTCTTTATTAACCGGATCCAGCACAATAATACTGTCAGATGACATTCTTAATGCTGATGCTGCATCTATCCAGTAGCCATTCCACTCTTTGCCTTTCAAGTCACTATATACCGACTTGGTGTAATCACCGCCCTGACAGGACAAAATAATGTCCATTTGTGACAGGCTGTTGAGATCATAGGCATCTAAGAGTGCCTTAGCCTCGCCGTTAACCTCCGGTCCAGGCTGACCGGCTTGAGATGTGGTGAAGAAATAAGGTTCAATGTCAGAAAAGTCATTTTCTTCGTGCATACGTTGCATCAATACAGAGCCGACCATTCCACGCCAACCAATTAGTCCTACTTTTTTCATGGTATTACCTTTTTTTGAATCATTGAGTACTTTGCGTGAGAGGTATGTCTAGACGTCTAAAAATAGCAAACATTATCTGAAGAAACTATACTTTTAGCGTTAAACTTGTACATTAATTATAAAAAACCCCGCATAAGCGGGGTTTGGATACAACATGTAAAGGTTGTGTCCCATACTGCCGCCTTAGCAGCAGTTTAGAACTGGGTGGTTAGCAATCAGAAACTCATTCTAATTGCCAAAATTCTGATTTTGTATGTGAGAACAAAGTATGGCTTAATTCTAACAAGGGTTCAAGAAATTTTGATTACAACGATCTGAAAAGTAAGAAAATATTTTCCCATTTTAGCAAAACCACAAATGTCACATAAGTTTAACCTTATCACCACCTTAAGCTATAGAAATTGACTTAGAGCAAATATATGTACACCACAAAAGGATCAAGCAGGCATCACTTTCATTTGTACCCTCCTTTTGGTGAGCACACACATCTGACATTCAGTTTTATGCAAAAGTAATTGCGAGTCTTCAAGGGAAAAGTTGAATAAAAAAAGCCTCCGGGACTCAACGGACCGAAGGCTTTTGGATTTCTAAAAAACTAACTTAGAATTCGTACTTGTAGCTCAGGCTTAAACTGGTGCCAGCCTCTTTCTGACGTACTATGTAGTCAGACTGAGTAACCTCTTGCTCTTCATCAAGTAAGTTCTGAACCTTGAATTTAACCTGTGAATTGAAGTCCGGGTACCAGGTATAAACAAAGTCCAGTGAGTGGAATGGCTGCTCAAACGCATCTTCGCGACCACCGATACCAGATGCCAGAATACGTTCACCGAACACATTGTAGACAAGTGAACTACTATGCTGACCATCGGCCGAATCGTAGTTAAGCTGTAAGTTAACTACATACTTGGAATGCCCCGTCATGCGCTTGGTTGGGTTTGTTAAGTTACCCGATTTAGCAGGGTCAATCTCTACTTCAGAGTCACTCAGTGTTACGTTACCCGATGTAAAGAACCCACTGACTACACCTGATAAGTCGTAAAGCCACTCGGCTTCGACACCATATACCTCACCAGTTTCACCGTTAACGAAGGTTGCTGTGTAATCCTCGTCACCTACTTGCAGCACTGTCTCAATCGGTGAGGTAATATCTTTGAAGAATGCACCTACCGAGAAGTTATCACCGTTGTCCATGTAGTATTCGAAACGTGCATCATAATTTTGCAGCTCACTGCTCTTAAGACCTGCAACACCGAATGTACGAATGTCTGTCAATGGATCGAAATACGAAACAGGTACTAATTCACGTAAGTCAGGACGAACAACTGTTTCACCGTAACCAAACCTAATTTGGTACTTTTCACCACCCAGATAAGTCATGGAAAGTGCGTTATAAAAGTCATCTTCATTGACTGTTCCCGCTAAAATCCTTTCTTCTGAGTAGATTGTACTATGGGTAATGCGATCGAAGATAAGGCTAGAAGTACCTATTGAGACCTGTTTAAAATCTTCATATCGGATACCACCACTTAGACGCCATGTGTTATCAAAAATCGCGTCGAACTCAAAGTAGCCGGCATCAATTTTCTGGGCTGCAATGTAATCGTCTGCACTAGGCGCAGTTGGTTCATTGAAGGCCAATAGAAAATCATTGCTAGAGACAAAGTCATCGTTCAAATAGGCTGTAATGTCATTGATGCCGTCTGAACCCGTGTTAACCGGGATAGAGATATTTGTCTCATTGTGTATCGCAAAACTTGATGTTGAATAAACACGCGCCCTGTCAACAAAGTCATAACCAGCTTTAAAGGTTAGCTCTATGTTTTCCAGATATAATGGCAATGTCAGGTTACCGCTGTACGACTTTACATTGTCTTCCATTTCTGTGTACGAGTAGAGGATACGGTTATCATCACCCGTTACGATGGAATCTACATACGCGCCATCATCACCATAGTTATCGATGAAATCATAATCGATATTGGTTGGGATTTTAGTTTCCGCTTTTGACTCTGTGTACTGCCAGTCAACACCGATCCCCATGTAATCCATAAATGTATGCTGGCCAACAACCTGATCGATGTCCAGAACGCGCTCTTCGTAGTTGAAGTCGTAATTACGATATGCCTGTCCTGTTGCAGCTATCGTTCTAACAGTACTGCCATTGGGGCTTTGAGAGATAGACAGTTCCGACTCGTCTTCTGTGTCTTCAAGATATATCTTAGAATACGATACGTTGTGTTGCTCGTACTTATATCCAAGGTTAAACACGCCACTCATTTTCTCAGTCTGAGTTGTTACTTTAGAGTCTTTCATCGTAACGTAACAAGAGTTAACCGCGTCTTCTTCTGTCTCTAATCTCGTCGTACAACTTTCGTCAAATGACTGATCCAATACCGCGCTCATGCGCTCTGAATACTTCCAGTCATTGTCATAAGACACAGCCGCAAGCACACCTATAGTGCCGCCCAGCCAGTCTTCGTCAAAGCTGTTACCAATACTGGCCTTTATATCGTAGTTCGGATCCAAAGACTCTTCTTGTACCCGGATGTCCCGCGGCAGCTCACGTACCAGAGACTTGTTGATCACCAAAGCTTGATCTGCAGCACTTAGCGTATCAGTGTTTTCAAACCCTTCTCTCTCAACTATACCGCGTAAAGACAGATCGCCACGATAACGTACTACGGCAGTTTGAACTGCAACAGGGATACCTTTTTCATTGCGGTTATAGGTATAGCCATCTTGCGAATTCAGGTTTTGACCAACACCCACTTCTATATTTGCTACGAATTCACTCGGTACCGATTTAGTCCGGATGTCGATGTTACCACCACCAAAAGCCGCAGGCATAGAAGGAGAATATGCTTTTTGAACAGCCAGGCTCTCTATGATGCTCGATGGGAATATGTCCAGGGGAATAACGTTGCGGGTTAGATCCGGGCTAGGTACTGCTGCACCATTTAATCGAGCACTTGAGTAACGCTCCCCGAGACCACGTACATAAATGAACTTACCATCTACAAGCGTTAGGCCAGTTACACGGCGTAGAGCAGATGCTACATCGCTGTCACCGGTGCGTGACAATTGCTCAGCGCCCAGTATGTCTGCAACAAATGCCTGATTTTTACGCTCTTCTATAACAGCCGCAGCACTACCTTGTAGACGTGAGCCGACTGCAACAACTTCTTCAATTTCCTGCGCTTCTTCAGCAAATACAGGCGCAGTCATACCAACGGACAAAGAAGCACCTACTGCCAAAGCTACTTTTCTTAATTTTATCTGCGTATTCATTTGCAATCCTGATAAAACTCGTAAAAAAGGCGCAATCAATGCGCCTAGTTCGAAATACTTATTGAGTTAAAAACAAAGTAATCTTAGAGATTAATCTTTGTCAGCTAGTTCAAGAGCTTCTTTAACCCAATTGTACCAAGCGCTTGACGTATCAGCGCTTGAAACTGCGCCTACATAGTCAACTTCTTCGAAGAAATCATCATTGAGAGATTTCAGGTCATTTGCTTCAATCGTGATGTCCGCAGAATCTGTGTTTGTAGAGAAGCCATCAGCTGCCAGTACATCGCCTTTTTTGTCAAGAATGATGCTAGCAGCGTCGTTATCCCACCAAGCAGTGTGCGTTTCACCAGGAAGATCTTTACTTCCCTCTGTGAAATTAGTCACACAAGCCAATACAGAACTGTGGAAGTTAAGTACGTTATCAACAGCGTTTTGCGCTGCGTCGCTGTCTTTAAAGTGAAGACAAGCTGTTGCATTTGTTGCATTTTCTTCTTTAACAAACAGTGTGTTGTAGTACTGACCACGAATTGCATCGTCAAAAGTTGCAGCCTGTGAAGGGTCATTATCACGGATTGACTTACCGTCAGTCGTTACAACAGTAACGTTTGCGATAGTTGGGTTAGAAGGCGTTACGTCGTTGTACTCTTCTCCCTTGTTTTTCTCACCGTCAGTTTCAAAACCATTGTTACCCATGAAGCCTTCGGTGCCAGCTTCGATAGTTTTAACAACCTTGTTTTTATCTTCATCTTCGCCGGTGTAGTTAACGTCTTTCTTGGTTTTAATAGTACCGTGCTTGATGTAGATGAACTGAGCTTTACCCTGCCAGCCCGCATCGATATCGATAGAGTCATCCTGGGTATCTGTAACTACAATGTTCTTAAGGTTCGCTGCACCACCAAAGAACTCAATACCATCATCGAAGCCCTGGTGAATATGAAGGAACTCAAAGCTAGAACCTGAACCAACACCATTCAATGTCAGAGAGTTAAGGTCATCACCTACGCCGCCTTCACGAGGACCTGAACCTGCGTAGAAAATTTTAGCGTACTTGATGTTACCGCTGCTGTCTGCGTTGTCGCTACCACCGAAGTGACTGGTGATACCTTCTGTTTTAGCGTTACACAGACCTGCTGCACGCTCTTCGTTCTTACACTGGTTAGTCAGACCTTTACCATTGATCATGATACCGCCCCAGTCCGCAAATTGCGGGCCGAAACCAGTGATATCAAATTCGTCAATGTCGTTTGCTGATGTAAACGTAATCGGTGCGTCAGCATTACCTTCGGCCATGATTTTAGCGCTACGAGCAATGCGAACAATCGCTTCACCTGAAGCAAATGCCATAGTTGCACCAGGTTTTACTGTTAGAGTAGGACCAGTCTCAGGCACTGTACAACCTGTGCTAGTGTCACAGTTTTCACCAATTAGCAGTGCGCCGGCGAATACGTGTGCGCCACCATTAGGTAATGCATCGAATGTAATGTTTTCTGTGATTTCTAATGCTTTACTTGCGAATGAAGTATCATAGTAACAATGCTTTTCGTTGCGGTAGTCACCCTGAACTTCAGTGCCAGCCACTGTGCGGCTTACACATGGGTTAGTAACACCTGGCTCTTTATCACCATCAGTGTTACCACCATTATCACCACCGGAATTATCGCCGCCTGTGTTAGTATTATTATTTGTTGTTGTGTTATTAGAATCTGTAACGCTTGTATCATTTACAGTCGGTGTTACTTCGATGTCACCGCCACAACCAGCTAGTACAAGTGCAGATGTAACAAGGCTTACTTTGAATAACCCAGTAAGTTTCATTTTATTCTCCGTTGAGTGTTTATTTGAGCTGGCGTTATCATATAAACCATATATTTCATTTGTGTGTCTGTTTATTTTCAAAAAAATGAAAGTATCTATTTAGGGTAAGATCTTTTATTTTTCAGGCATAAAAAAACCGCCCGAAGGCGGCTTTGGTGTTGCGATTATAAAATCATAAAAGAGCTTGCTTTAACGTTTCAGCGTGAATTTTTTCTCGCTTAACGTATTTTATCCATTGCTTGGCAAGGTTAGCCGACTTCTTGTGTTTTTCTGCCTGCTCAAATGCGAGTATAGAGGCGTCAAAGTTTTTCAAGTTATACTGTGCCATTCCCAGTGCAACATACGCATTTGATTCAAAGGTCAGATCCCCTTTATCCAGTGCGCTACGGGCTGCATCTGCGGCCTCATCAAACTTTTCCAGGTTGATATACACTTCGGCTATGCGCTGTAGGTAGTTACCATGGCTAACATCTTTGTCTGCCTTAACAAAATAGTCTATCGATTTACTCTCATCTTTTGACTGTACATAAGCCTCAGCTATAAAAGCGTAATTTTTGGCATTGCCTTCAACCACGCCTTTTTTAATACCTTCATCCAAGGCTACCGCGGCTTTGTATGGTAAACCGTTAAACAGATAAACCTGGGCGAGCTGAATAATGTCACTGCGTTTTTGAATAAAGCCTCTCTGCTTAGCCGTTTCCAGCAAAGCCAATTGCTTTTTCTCTTCGCCTAACTCACCAAACATACCCGCCAACTGGACCCAGTATTCAGGCTTATCAAACAGCTTAACCATTTTTTCGAGTACATCAGCGACCTTCTGCGGCTGACTTAATGAGTAATATAATGCCCTTTGTAAAACTAACCAGTTTTCCTTAGGTACATTTCCCTCACTCTCTGTTAACGATACAGCTATATTGATATTTTCTACCGCTGATTGATAATTTTTATCCTGGTATAAAGCCTGTGCTTTTAATACGTAGTAATTACTTTTAATTGGTTGAGTATTTATTTTCTTCCATCTGTCTAAATAATCAACCGTTGCCTTGTAATCACCATTTGCCATCGCCAGCTGTGCCAGACTGAAGGTTGTCGATAATCTCAATGATTCTGGGATCGCTTCCTCAGCGACAACCAACTCAAAAGAAGCGATGGCTTTATCAAGCTGGTTTTCGTTGTAGTAGATGAACCCATAGAAATTGTGCATCATGGCAATTTCGTAAGAGTTCATACTACCTGAGCGTTCCTTAATGGAGTCGAGCACCTCAAGGCCAGCTTTGACATCACCGTCATCAGCCAGTTTTTGTGCACGTGCTAGCTGGCTGTAAACCTTTTCGCGCAGTGCAGGAACTCGCTTGGTTTTAGTTTCTGCATGAGCAACAGCCAGGTCTACCCCGGGTAACACCGAGACCAGGCTTGGCGCCACCAGACCGGCACAACTCAGTGCACTTACCAACAGGGCTTTTTTAAATAGTTTCATAATCGCACCTTTGTCTGTTAGCCGTTGATCTGGAATGAGATCTTGTTCTGAACTCCGGCTACTTCCACCGCTTCACCGTTCACAACACGAGGCTTGTACTTAAATTTCAACGCTGCATCCATTGCGGCACGTTCAAAAATGTTCTCGGGCTCAGCTTTAACGACGACCGGATCTCTCACTGTGCCTTGTTTGGTTACGATAAACTCAACGATGACATAGCCTTCAATTCCGCGAGAAAGTGCACGTCTTGGATAGACAGGTGCCACTTTAACGATTGGCAGATATTCACCATCGCTGGATTCAAGCGCCAAGCCTCCTGCGAGGTCTACATCGGCTGCCACATCTGCGCTGAAATTGAAGTCCGCACCAGCTGCATCGAGATTATTACTTTGCATCTGCGGTGCATCCATTGGCGGAGGCGGCTCTTTTGGTGTTGGCGGCTTTTGTGGTTTGCGTTCTTTTTTCTGAACTGTTTCTTCTTTTTTCAAGCGTACAAAGTCTAGAACGTTGCCTTTTACCGGCTCGTCCATCTTGCCTTCACCGCCTGTGATCAGTGCTTGCATACCGAGAAACAAGAAAAAAGTCACAATACCTGCAATAACGAGTGCTAGTAAGTAACGCATTTTCTAATCCTATGATTCCTGTGCAGCAATTGAGACATCAAACGCGCCTGCGGCACGAGATGCATCCATTACCTTGATTAAGGTGTCAGTCGTTGCTTTTTTATCTGCCTGAATAACAACGCTTCCCTGAGGATTTTCCGCTTTAAGACGTTCAATATTTGCCTGTACAGCACGAATATCAACCTGGCGTTTGTTAATCCAAATTTCACCTTTGTCAGAAATCGCGACCAGGATATTGGCACGCTGCTTTTTGACTGCTGTTGCAGCTTCCGGGCGGTTCACATCGATACCGGCTTCTTTAACGAACGACGCCGTTACGATGAAGAAGATAAGCATGATAAATACAACGTCCAGCATCGGGGTCATGTTAATTTCTTCGGCTTCTTCTTCCTGAAAAACCTTAGCTAATGGAGCTCTCATTATGTTTCCTCAAATCTTTTCTAGTGATCAAGCAACAGCTTGTCTTCTAACAGTTCTACTTCGCGCTTAGCCTTACGTTGTAAGAAAGTCGAGGCAAATACCCCGGAAAGCGCGCCAACCATTCCCGCCATTGTTGGGATAGTGGCTTTAGACACACCGGCTGCCATCGAACGCGCACTGCCGGAACCTGTGATTGCCATTACATTAAATACTTCAATCATACCGGTGACCGTACCTAGCAGACCTAATAGCGGACATAAGGCAACCATCACGTTGATGTAAGGCAGATTACTGTTAAGCTGAATACCGGCTCGTGAGATCATGGCCTGGCGTATCTGCTCTGCATTCCAGCTGTTTCTCTCCTCTCGGCTGCTCCAGCTATTCAGCAGATCTTTGCGATAAGTTCTGAATTTGCCGAAAACAAACATGAAACGTTCGAGGATCAACAGCCACATCAGAAAAGTGACCAGTCCGATGACCAGGAGAACCTGGCCACCTGTATCTAGGAACTCACGTAGCGCATTAATTGCATCTACTAAAAGAACCACAATTACGCTCCTTTCTCGCTACGTTCAGCGATGATTCCAGCGCTTTGCTCTTGCAAGATAAGCAGCAGATTACGAGAGCGTGTGTTAAGCAGGGTATAAAGGAATACGGTTGGGATAGCCACTACCAGACCCAGTACCGTTGTTACCAACGCCGTAGAGATACCACCTGCCATTAGTTTCGGGTCACCTGTACCGAACAGTGTGATTGCCTGGAAGGTGTTAATCATACCGGTTACGGTACCTAACAGGCCCAACAGTGGCGCGACTACCGAGATGATTTTAATCAGTGTCAGGTTACGGGTAATTTTTGGCATTTCTCGCAAAATTGCTTCGCTTAATTTCAGTTCAAGTGTGTCGTATGCAACATCAGGGTATTGCTCTTTAACTTTCATCACACGACCCAGCGGGTTGTCTTCACGAGCAACAGAGTCTTTCAGCTGGCGATTGATCTTAGCACCCATAATCATCAGTGATACGAAACGCTCTAGCGCAATCAATAATGCCAGCAGACCAACACCAAGGATGACATAACCTACTGCACCACCTTGCTCAACCTGCTCTTTGGTGTTTGGCGCCTGAACCAACAGACCCAGGATTGAGCCACCAGTCGGGTCAAGGGCAAAATCAACAATGCCAGATTGTGCACTCTGAAGCTCAGCAGCGCTTTGTGTGAAACGAGCCGTTGGCTGACGCGTTAGTTCAGACAATGTGTTAGTTTCAGGGTTATAAGACAGGTATTTACCGTCTGCAATCAGGTTGAATGCACCAACACGCAGTACTTCTTTTTGCGTTTTAGTACCACCAGCAACAATAACATCTGAGGTATAACGAGATACTTTACCCTGCTCCGTCATTTCACGCTGCAGCTCTACCCACACCTTTTCAATATCTTCAATTGAAGCAAGCTTTGTGCTTGAGCCCATACGTTTGGCCATATCGTCCATAAAGGCGCTACGGTTAGGAATTTCTGCAGAAACAACTGAAGTCCGGAACTTGTTGCTTGAATCGCCAGCAACCTGCTGCAGAACACCAAACAACTCTTTTAGTGAACCCATGCGCTTTGAAAGCGTATCGCTGAGGTTGCCTAGTTTAATTTCGTTTTCTTCAAACTGAGTTTCGAGACGCTCTGAACGATTTAGCTCACCATCGCGGTTAGACGTTAACTCGCGAAGCATTCTTACCTGTTCACTCTGCTGTGCTTTGAACTGAGCTTCACGCTGGGCGTTTTGTGCATTTTGTGCACTCTGGCCTTGCTCAAGTTGCTTCAACAGCGTATCCAGGTCCATTGCCTGCTCAGCTGCAAATGCGGAGCTCGACAGCGCCAGTGTCGCTGCCATAACGGTTTTTAGGCTGAAAGATTTAAAAAAGTTCATCATATACCTCTTATTCTGCAGCCTGAATTGGCAGAGTTAACATATCCGGGGCAAGTTGCTTACGTGCAATGCGGATACCTTTGTTGATTTGACTGATATTGGTGTCTGGCAGTGCTGTGAATGACTTGCTGTCTTTGTTCCAGCTACCAGCTTTGCTGCCGTCTTTCGTTACATAAAGAAGTTCAAGACGTCCGATGCGCAGCATATCAACTTCGCGTTCCTGACCATCAACAGTTAACAGAGCTGAATACGCTTCAATCGTGCGACCGTATTCAACTTCTACCTGATAGGCTTCTAAAACACGACGAAACTTTTCACTGGAAGAAACGTCTGCGCGATCCATCATTGCCTGTAGCTTAGCAATACGCTCTGCACGCTCTTCTTTCAAAAACGGCACATCCAAAGAAACGAATTGATCAAGACCTGTGATCATGCGCATCATCAGAGGGGTGATTTGACGCTCGATCACGGATACCTGATCCATTGACTCATTGATAGCAGCCATTTCTTCTAATTGATTTTTTATCTGCTTATCGAGTTGGCCGTTATACACTACCAGGCCATCGATCTCTTTATTCAGCGTTCTGAATTTTTGTAATCTTGACTGCATATCGTCTGCAATCGAGTTGATTTTATTTTGAGACTGTAGAGCGGACTGATTGATTGCCGAACTTGAGTCAATGACTTTGTTCAGATCATTTGCCTGAGCATTAGCCGCAACAGCGACCATACCTGCTAATAGCAAGTGGTTAACGCACTTCATCGCATACACCTTTTAATATTTGCTTGTTGCTATATTGGAATTGCGTGCAGTCTAATGTGCCTAAATGACACCCATGTTGCGCTAACAATACAGTTAGGTTACAGCTGTCATATATAATTCATGGAGGGAATTGTTTATTTTGATGCAATAAATAAAAAAGGCTGCAATCATGCAGCCTTTAAAAGGATTATACTTTAAATTTGGCGAGCATATTTTCGAGTTCATCAAATTGCAATTTTAGCGTCTGGCATTCTTGCAATGTTTTTGTCAGGCTGTCGCTGCCCTCAACACATAAATCACTTATCCCGTGAATGTCACTGTCAAGGGACTGGATCACTGCATTCTGCTCTTGTGTTGCGCTCGCAACGGCATGATTCACACCATCAATAGAGTCAATAGCGTGAGTAACTTCCTGCATCTTAGTTCCAGCAGACTGGGCCTGTTCTGCACTGTTACTGGAATCATCAATACTTGATTTCATCACGGCAACGGCCGATGCTGAGCCCTGTTGCAGCTCACCAATGGTATTTTCAATTTCCTGTGTCGACTCCTGAGTGCGCTGTGCAAGCTGTCTGACTTCGTCTGCAACCACGGCAAAGCCCCGACCGGCCTCACCCGCACGTGCCGCTTCTATCGCTGCATTGAGTGCCAGCAGGTTAGTTTGCTCACTAACCCCTTTGATGACTTCTAACACCTGACCTATGCTTGCGGTCAGTTTATCCAGACCATCAATTGTTGATTGTGCTTTTTGCATTTTAGCGCTGAGAGAACCAATTTCTTCAATATTGGCATTTAATGCAACCTGCCCCTGACTCGACAGGCTGTTTGCTTCAGTGGCAAGTTCAGACGCATGCTTGGCATTATTAGAAATCTCAACCGCACTGGATGACAATTGGTTAATTGCAGTAGCGACACTGTCGGTACGCTTGGTTTGCTCAGTATAAATGTCCAGGGCACCCTGAGTTTGGGACTGTAACCCAGCCATAACCTGTTCAAGCGCCAGTGTGGTTTCTTTGACCTTAGAGATACTCTCGTGAATTTTGTCTACAAACAAATTGAAATAATTCGATAGTTCACCAAATTCATCGTTGTTTTCTACATCCAGCCGACGTGTCAGGTCACCTTCACCCTGGGCTATGTCTTTAATTGCCTCATTCAGGTGAACCATAGGTCGCATCAGATATTTGAGCAGCAGTTGTAACATCACTACTATGACCACTACGCCCACCAGCATATAGATTAGTGCCATATTGCGAAATGAAGCGACGGAGCTGTAGGCAATCTCTTTGTCTATCACTACGCCTAAATACCAATCTACGTTTTTGATGCCGCGCATTGCGACAAAAGAAACCAGCTTTTCTTTTCCATCGATTTCTAACTCTGCGAATGTTTCAGTGAGCGGTAATTTGGTGCCGAATAAATCAACCATTGGTTTGTCATTCAGCTGGGTGTCCGGGTGGCTCAGGATCCGCCCTTCGGCGTCTAGCAAAAAGCCATATCCATAACCAAGAAAATCTATTTCATTGACGATATCAGTAATGGTGGCCATATCTATGTCGCCGCCGGCAACACCAGAGAAGCGACCATTGTTCATAATAGGCACCACTGCCGTAATGGTCAGCTCATTACTGGTTACATCTATATAAGGGGTCGTAAATGCGGTGTCTCTTTTACGCTCTGCGAGTTTATACCAGGGCCTTTGGGTGGCATCAAAATCACTTGGTAACACGACCGTCGTGTCGTTCAGGACGAACTGGCCGTCTGGTGTACCAATGAAGGTATTTTTGAAGTGCCCGGCTTCATGCGCGGTTTGTACCCGGCGCAATATATCTGCGGTTGCATCATCACGACGATGACCGCTGGCAACAGAACTGACAATATCCAGTCTGTCGTTCAACCAGTTTGCAATGTTTTGCGACACGGACTCGGAGATTTCCTGCAATACCAGGGTCAGCTGAGCCTGCGTTTGTGAGCGCATCAGAATAAAGTTGTTCACGGTAAAAAGGGAGAGCACGATCACCAGCACCAATGAAGCGGCCAGTGTTATTTTAGTTGTAAATTTAAGCGCACTAAACATGGGGATCCTGTCTTAATTCTGCTAATACAAATTTGTTTTACCAAATCTTAACGAGTTTGTCTTACCTTATCGGCGAAACTTTTGCTGCCTTAAGTCAATTATACACTTGTTTTCACGATTTATTTTTCAATTGAATGGTTATTAGACAAGTGTCAACGTCAGGAACGAAAAAAGGTGAGATATTTCTCACCTTTGTAGGACACACAATAATTATCAAAAAATGCTAAAGCTGTGATTGATAAGCCTGCCAGCTAAGCGACAAATCGATCCCTGAATGCTCAGAGAAAGTCTGCCAGCTCCACTTTTTGTCATCATTTGGGTCTAGCTGTCCATTCAGGTCAACCAGCAGATGAGGATAGCCGGTTGCTTCAAGCCAGTGAATAAAAAACGCGGTGGTTTTGTATCCTGAGTCGAAGTTACCGCCGGGCTTACGAAAGCCCGGATCAACGTACCCTGCTTTCATACGCACCACATCCGCAATCCCTTCTATCACAAGGCCTATCTCTTTGTAATTATTATCATCAAATTGATAAGCATGGGCTATTTCATGGTACAACACACCAATCAATTCATCATACAATGCTTGCTGCGACTTGCCTTCGGCAAATTTCGCGAGGTATTGAGCGCTGATGTGTATTTTCGCACCATTAAAATCCCCCTCTTTGTACGCAACCCCTTTCATGTCTTCCAGAATGATTTCAATTTCAGGCAGCTGAGGGGCCACAGACATATCCTTATAGAGCAGCCTTGCTACATTATATGAAATCTGCCTTACCAGCCTGATATCAACATACTGCCAAACCCCAGGGCTTGATTTGCTGAAGTTTCTGATTGTCACATTTGGCAACACAAACTGCTGCCATGCGATATCAGCATCAAAAGCAAGCGGCTTTAGCTGAGTGTTTATCTCAGCAGCAGAGAGTGACGCCGACATGAATAGTGCACAGGCTACCTGACATACCCTAAACGCTTTCATTATTTATACTCTGACATAGAAGGCGGTCTGGCTGTAACAGTCTTGCCCCATTGTTTATTTGGTTTGTCGCCCATCACATATTTCAGCTCTCCGCCAGTCATGATGTCGTCATGAGTCAGGTAACTGCGTTGCAGCGCCTTGCCATTTAGGGTGACTGACTGAATGTACTTGTTGGTATCGCTCAAACCCACTGCTGTAGTTGTGAATCGTTTACCGTTTGCCAGCTTCAGAGTGACCTTAGGGGTCTGAGGCGCACCAATCGCGTAAGCCAGATCGCCTGGTGCTACAGGATAAAAACCCATTGCAGAGAAAATATACCAGGCAGACATTTGGCCAACGTCGTCATTACCAGCAAGTCCGTCAGGCTTGTCTGAACTCAATGTATCCATAATCTGACGGATACGCTCCTGAGTTTTCCATGGCTTGCCCGCATAGTTATATAAATAAGCGATGTGATGGCTAGGCTCATTGCCGTGCGCATAATTCCCGATAAGGCCCGCAATGTCCTCGTGCTCTTTTATCATGTCATGTGACAGCGGCGTATCGAACAACTCATCCAGTCGTTGAGTGAATGCTTCATCTCCACCCATTAACTCAATAAGGCCAGCGACGTCCTGCGGCACGTAAAAGCTGTACTGCATTGCGTTACCCTCCGTGAAAGGTCCCATGTACTTAGCTTTAAACGCATTGAATTCAGGATCCCAGCGGCCCTGGCTATCACGACCGCGCATAAAGCCGCTTTGTGGGTCAAACACATTCTTGTAGCTCATTGCCCGGGCATAGTAGTGTTTAGCCTGCTCGCTTTTACCCATTGCCTCGAACATTCTGGCAATAGCAAAGTCGTCATAGGCATATTCCAGCGTAATCGAAACAGATTCGGGTAATACATCCATAGGAACATAACCGTACTTTTTATATTCCGGGATTGCATCGTAAACCGGGTTATTTGCGGTGTTAATGATGGCCTCTACTGCCAAATCAACATCATAATCGCGGATCCCCTTAAGGTAAGCATCAGCAATAACAGACACTGCGTGATAACCAATCATGGTCCAGGTTTCGTGAGCGTGGAATGACCAGATAGGCAACATTTTTTCGTAGCTTTGCTGATAGTGCACCAGCATTGACTGGATCATACCCGAGACTCTGTCTGGGTCTATATAGGTCAACAGCGGATGAAGCGCGCGATAAGTATCCCACAGCGAATAAAGCGTGTAATGTTCGAAATCCTTGCCATCATGGATTTCGCCATCGACACCGCGATATTGCCCGTTGACGTCCTGATAGAGGCTGGGTGCCTGTAATGCGTGGTAAAGTGCGGTGTAAAATTGACGCTTTTCTGAGCGCGTGCCTTCAACGTCGACTTTATCTAAATAAGATGCCCATTGCGCACTGGCGGCTTTGCGAACTTTGTTGAAGTCCCAGTGCGGGATCTCCGCCGTCAGGTTTACTAGTGCATTACTGCGACTGACAGCAGATAACGCCACTTTGATTTGCAGCGGTTTGCTCTCTACATTGTCAAAACTGGCTACGAATTTAACCGCTTTGCCCGCAGTCATTTTGACAGCTTTGTTTTCAATCGTTGAGTGCTTTTCCTTACCGAGACAATCCATACAACGATAACGCATGTTATCTTCATTGATGAAACGGTAGCTATCTATTGGCTGAGAAAATTCAATGGCAAAGTACATCTGGCGATTACGCGCCCACCCGTTAGTTGCCCGATAAGCAACCAAAGTGGTGTCATTGATCTTGCGAATATCACTCCAAATCACTTTATTTTCAAAATTATAAATTGCGCTGGTCAGGTCAAACAGAACATGGCCTTCGCCGCCATTTTTAAACGTGTACTGGTGCATACCAACGCGGGGGCTGGCCGTTAACTCTGCCTTAATATTATAATCTTGCAGTTCTACCCCATAATAACCGGCTTCTGCCCATTCCTGATCATGTGAAAACCGCGAACGATAGCCCGCATCGGGATTTTCTGCGGTCCCGGGATCAGTTTTAACCTCACCACTGATAGGCATAACCAGCAAATCCCCAAGATCCGAGTGGCCTGTGCCGGAAAAGTGTGTATGAGAAAAGCCAACTATGGTGGTGTCATCATAATGGTAACCTGCGCAACGCTTGTAAATTTCCGGCTGCGGTGATACACCACGCATTGGGTTATCCGTGTCCGGGCTGAGCTGGACCATACCAAAGGGGACAACCGCACCTGGAAACGTATGACCGTCTCCGCCGGTGCCTATAAATGGGTCTACCCACTGAGTATTTGACGCTTTTGCCATTCCCAGTGATGAGACAGATATCAAAGTAGCCATAGTCGCTACTGATACGATGCGATACATGCACCTCTCCTTAATACCTAATTGTTATTATTTGGACCGTTCCAATTAACACTATCTTACACCGCAAATGAATACGTATTCAATAGAAACAGGATAAGAAATAAATGCAAAGATAAAAAGTGAGAAGTTAAAAATGATGTGTTGGAAAGGTGAAAAGCCGGCACTGAGGCCGGCTTCAAAATGTGATTATTAGCTATCGACTTTCTGCTGCCACTGTTTGTACAGAGACACCACGTTCAGGCCATACCATGCAATAAATACGTAACATACCATAGGGACAACAAAGCTGATCTGTATGCCAGCGCTGTCTGCAACCAAGCCCTGAGCCAGAGGAATCAGCGCGCCGCCTACAATCGCCAGACACAACCAACCTGAACCTTTGCTGGTTAGTGACCCGAGTCCTTCGATGGCAATAGAGAAAATCGTCGGGAACATGATTGAGTTGAACAAACCCACCGCAAGTACTGCAAACATAGCCAGTTTACCATCGGTTGACATAGTGAGCAGCAACAGCGCAATTATTGCAATGGCGTTAAACATCAATGCTTTAGAAGGAGAAATTTTTTGCAACGCGGCAGAGCCAATAAAGCGGCCAACCATAGCGCCACCCCAATAGTAAGATATATATTTTGCTGCGGTATGCTCTTCCATGCCAGCTATCGAAGGCTCGGCAAAATAATTAACCAGGAAACTGCCAATCGCAACTTCTGCACCAACATAACAAAATATTGCAGCCACGCCCATAACCAGATGTGGGGCTTCTGTCAGCTTGTGACCGCGTGCCTTACAATCACCCTCTTCTGTGTGTGCTTCGATTGTTGGCAATTTAAGAAATGCAAATACAGCGGCTATCAACAACAAGGCGCCTGCAAGTATCAAATAAGGGACTTTAACAGAGTCAGCACTTGCATCTGTCGCCATGCTAGCGCCTGCGCCAAACAACAGCATACCACCGACAGCCGGACCGACCGTAGTTCCCAGCGAATTCAGCGCCTGTGCTAAGTTCAATCGACTGGACGCTGTTTTTTCCGGACCTAGTGCTGCAACATACGGATTAGCAGACACCTGTAAAACCGTAATACCTGATGCCAAAACAAACAATGCTGTCAGGAATAACCAGTATTCATGTACGACAACCGCTGGATAAAATAAGAGACAGCCAGCCGCTGCAACAACAAGGCCGGTTAATACACCATTTTTGTAGCCATACCGTTTTAGGAAAGCACCAGCAGGTAAAGAGACGATAAAATAGGCACTAAAGAAGCAAAACTGAACCAGCATGGCTTCGGTGTAACTCAGGTCAAACACCGCTTTAAGACGCGGGATCAGTACATCGTTAAGTACCGTTATGAATCCCCATAGAAAAAACAAGGTGGTCATTGCCGTCAGTGGTAACAAATAGTTGTTGTTCTTTGCATCTCCACTGGCAACATAACTTTGGTTAGTGTTGATTTCGCTCACTTGGAATACTCCGTGTTATAGGATTCAGTGATTCTACACACTGTTACAGAAAAATCACAAATGTTTTATTGGACCGTTCCAATTTATTTTTGTTGGTGCTAAAGTAAGACGCAAAGAGAGTACCGCCAAGTCACTAGACTCAGGCCGAATAACCACAGACTGGAAAGGTTATGTCTATAAATTTCAAAAACGACGACTTCTTACTTAAGCATATTAACCGGACAATGGACTTTTACCACCCTCGATGTATCGACCCCAGTGGTGGCTTCTTCCACTATTTTCTGGACGATGGCACCGTTTACAATCAACATACTCGTCATCTGGTTTCCAGTACCCGGTTTGTCTTCAATTATGCAATGGCCTATTTACAGACCCAGGAACCTGACTATCTAAATCAAGTACGTCACGGTCTGGATTTTCTGGAGACGGTGCATAAACAACCAAATGGTGGATATGCCTGGGTCATCAATAAAAATCAGGCTGAAGACACCACCAATCATTGTTACGGCCTTGCCTTTGTGCTACTTGCTAATGCCGTTGCACTTAAAGCGGGAATTGAGTCAGCTGCAGACACCATTGAATCTGTCTGGTGCATGTTAGAAGAAAGATACTTCCAAAATGATTACCAGCTGTATCTGGACGAATATAACGGTGATTTCAGTATCGCAGATCCTTATCGTGGTCAGAATGCCAATATGCACATGTGTGAAGCGCTACTAATGTGTTTTGAGGCGACTCGTGACGACAAGTTTCTCGAACGTGCTCATACCCTGGCATTTACGATGACAGTACAACAGGCCGAGCTGGCTGATGGCTTGATTTGGGAACACTACTCTGAGAACTGGCAAATAGACTGGGAATACAACCTGGATAATCCCAAACACCTTTTCCGCCCCTGGGGGTTTCAACCAGGCCACCAGACCGAGTGGAGCAAGTTACTGCTGATCCTGTACAGACACAAGCCACAAGACTGGATGATAGAGCGTGCACGCTACCTGTTTGACACCGCACTTGAAACAGCCTGGGACAAAGAACATGGCGGAATATTCTATGGTTTTGCGCCAGACACCAGCATTTGCGACGCTGACAAATATTTTTGGGTTCAGGCAGAAAGTTTTGCTGCCGCCGCTCTGCTTGCTCAGGCTACAGGCGAAGACCGCTACTGGCAGTGGTATGACAAAATATGGCAGTATTGCTGGGATAATATGATAGACCATGAACATGGTGCCTGGTACAGGATTTTGGACAGTCGCAACGAAAAGTACAGCAACGAGAAGAGTCCTGCTGGTAAAACCGACTATCACACCATGGGCGCCTGTTACGAAGTACTAAGAGCTAAGCAGCTCGGGCAGGAGAAACAATGAGTTTAGTATGTTTTGGCGAAGCCCTGATAGATTTTCTGTCTGATGGTAAAGAGCCTGAATCTTTTACTAAGTATGCAGGCGGCGCGCCTGCAAATGTCGCAGTCGCTGTTGCCCGTCAGGGTATTGCAGCGAGCTTCTGTGGGATGGTTGGTGATGATATGTTTGGCCAGTTTATCAAACGTGAATTGCAACATCATAAGGTAAATTGTGATTACCTGATGAGCACAGATAAAGCAAAAACTGCCCTTGCGTTTGTCTCTTTGGATAGCTCAGGAGAAAGGAGCTTCAGCTTCTATCGCCCGCCAGCAGCTGATCTGCTATTTCGCGCAGATGACTTTGACACAAAGATGTTTGATACCCATTCAATGCTGCATGTCTGTAGCAATAGCCTGACAGAAAACAGCATCTATAAAACAACCCTATCTGCATTGACTCAGGCACGCGCAAAGGGGATGACCACCAGCTTTGACATGAATCTGAGAGAAAACCTGTGGACATCCCTGACACACTGCTCAAAGCGTATCTGGCATGTAATTTCCAACGCAGATATTGTGAAACTGTCACTTGAAGAGCTCGAGTTTTTAAATACCCAAAGTCACCCGGGTCTGCCACAATCACATACCATCGACGCGATTATGGCCGCAAATGTAAAACTGCTCATCGTTACAGATGGTGGCAATCCGGTTCGATTTTATGGACGCTCATTTGAAGGGTCTGTCAATGTCCCTGATGTCAAAGCGGTAGACACCACTGCAGCTGGAGATGCATTCGTAGGAGGGTTACTGGCTACGCTCATCCGCCAGCAACAAAATCAGCCTATCGATTCATTACTGGGCGACCCAAATAGCGTAAACTCAGCTGTCGAATATGCCAGCCGCTGTGGTGCTTATGCGGTGACCCGTTATGGGGCTTTCGATTCTTTGCCTGAGCATAAAGATATTACATAAAGATTTGTGAGAGTGGGTGCACGGAAGCGCCTTTATTCTTATGCACTGGTCTGGTCTCTGATACTTCAAATGTGGATCAGATATTCACTATAAACATAGTAGAAAAACGGTGAACAAATTATGAGGCCAACCAGATAAAGTTTAAAAAAGCCATCCCGCTGCGCACTTAATTGAGCAACCACAGACACAGAACTTTGATCCTGCATTGATGGTGTTTTTGGGCGGTATCGACGATATACCTTCATAACACCCCAGCCGATAATGAAAGGTCCCAAAATAAGCGAAAAAAATAACCCTACCGCATACCAGGTTTCTGGAGCAACTCTGTCCATTCTTTACTCTCGTCGACAAAAAACACAGGTACATTCATACCTGCTTACATCTAAGCATTTGATTTAGTGTTGATCAATTATGCTATGCTAAGCGCAAGCGTATCACAGTAAAAAAATAAGAAAAGAACCGATTCATGAACAAAACCTATGTAGTGCTTCCTTTGACTGTCTGCCTGAGCGCCTGTATCGCAAATCAGGTCGAGATCACGCAATCAGAACACACGGTGGTCAAATATAAGACCACAGAAGGATATACAGACCGATTTACCAATCTCTATAAACAGCCAAAAAGCTACCCCTATACTTGTGAAGAATCCTGTTACCCGGATACCCCTTTTATTGAGTGCCAGGACAATATGGAACAGTGTACCTACGTAGGTGAGCGACCCAATGTCGAAAGCAATTACGGCTTTCAGGTAAAATGGCTGGGCCATGCGAGCTTTTTGCTAACTATGCCTGATGGACAGCAAATGCTCGTAGACCCCGTGAGCGAACAGTTTGATTGGCCAATTGACCTGGGTTTCAAGTTAACCGGGGGGTTTTATCGCACCGAACCAGACTGGCCCGCGAGCTCTGAGTTGGACAATCTAACTGGCGTTGTGTATTCCCATATACATTACGACCACTTCAATAAAGCAGATATAGCGGCCTTAGGGACTCAGCCAACCTACTATACCCCACTCGGATTTGCCGATTACTTTGCTGATGGCGGATACAAGATTAACGAGATGGCGTGGTATGCAAGTGCTCAGCAAAATGCGCTCACCATGCACTTCGTTCCTGCACACCATTTTAGCAGCCGGGTGATCGTCCCCTATCTGACCGAAGACAATGACGCAACATTGTGGGGTGGCTGGTTATTCGAGTATCAGGGCAAAACATTGTTCTACGCCGGAGATACTGGCTACTCTGCTCACTTCAAAGACATACAAAAAAAATACGGTGATATTGATGTTTGCCTGCTGCCAATCGCGTCGTATCACCATGAGGAGTATGGTAATTGGTATAGAAATGTTCACCTGACACCAGAAGACATGTTGGCAGCCGCCGATGATCTTAACTGTGAGCAGGTAGTGCCATGGGGATATGGCAATATGAGCTGGAAAATGGGAGATTTAACCTCCCACTCTGCGCTGTTTCGTCTGCTTCACGTAAAACAAACACTGGCACCAACGCGCCCTGTCTACATACTCAATGAGGGAGAGAGTGTGACTTTCTAGGCAAAGTCACAAACAGGCATTAATCTGTATCCCGCTCAGGCCAGGTAACGATGTGATCTTCAAAGTCATTTTCAAGATCTACGTCATTCTCACTAATGGCTTTGCCCAGGATACTAATGCCGGCGTCATGCATTGCCTGTTTTGAGCCATTATGAAGCAACGGGTGCCAGCTTGCCAGACCACGCCCTTCGTGCAACCTGCGGTAACTGCAGGATTGCGGCATAAAAAAGATGTCTTTGAGGTTATCTTTGGTTAACTGCACGCAAGAAGGCACCAATACCTGACGCTCTGTGTATCGCGTACAAGCACACGTATTTGCATCACTGTATTGACACACCACGTCAGTGTAAAGTAGCTCTTCCCCTTCTCTAAGTACGTCAGTGCTACTAAATTGTTCTTCCTCTTCTTCGTCAGAATCTATAAAGGAATGCAAACAGCACTTACCGCAACCATCACAAATGGCTTCCCACTCCTGCTGGTTCATTTCTTCAAGTGATTTTTCTATCCAAAAAGGAGTTGTACTCATAACGCCAAACTTGCCACATATTCAAGGGCCGCAAATTGTACTAGAAGAAACAGGCCAGCGCAAAACTGCCCTGTTTCTGTCCGGTGGGATTACTTCTGGGATTCGACCCAGCGCTGAATTTTAGCTTCTAGTACAGGCATAGGAACAGCACCATCAATCAGGACTTGATTATGAAAGGCGCGAATATCAAACTTCGCACCTAACTGCTGCTCGGCATACTCTCTGAGCTGTCTGATCTTAAACTGACCTACTTTATAAGACACGGCCTGCCCGGGCCAGGCGATGTAACGCTCTACCTCTGCTTCGACATCACTTTTCGCCATCGAAGAATTATCAAGCATAAAATCAATAGCCTGAGCACGTGTCCAACCTTTGGCATGCAAACCTGTATCCACCACCAGCCTCATTGCTCTTAACTGTTCGTCAGACAATCGTCCATACCACTGGTACGGGTCGGTAAACAATCCCAGCTCTTTACCCAGACTTTCTGCATACAATGCCCAGCCTTCGACAAACACCGTTGAGCCTCCGAATTTACGAAACTCTGGCAAATCATCAATTTCCTGCTGTAACGCTAATTGAAAATGGTGACCCGGTGCGGCTTCGTGTATAGATAATGTCTCAACAATAAACTTGGGCTGTGCTTTTAGGTTATGACTATTAATATAAAACACACCCGGCCTTGAGCCATCCGGAGCAGGACTCTCATAGGATGCCCCTGGGGCGGACGCTGCTCGGAAAGCTTCAACAGGCTTAACGACATAATCAGCCTTTGGCTTAATATCGAACAATAAAGGAACGCGTGCATCGATTTTCTTTTTCACGTCTTCATATGCCTTTATTAACTCGGCCTCAGACTGAAAATAGAACTCTTCGCTGTTCCGCAGATGCTCAAAAAATGCCTGAAGATCTCCCTCGAAACCCACTTTCTCTTTAACACTGCTCATCTCGTTGCGAATACGCTTCACTTCGCTCAGACCCAGCTGGTGGATTTCGGTTGCGGTCATATCAAGCGTGGTATTTTCTTTGATATAGTGCTGATACCAGGCCTGCCCATTGGGTAACGCACTATAACCCACCGACGCTCTGGATGCGGGCAAATAAGTTGTTTCTAAAAAGTTGACCATCTCGCGATATGCTGGTGCCAGAGTACGCTCGATGTAATGTTTGTAAGACTGCGTAATTTGACGTTTTTCTTCATCAGAAAATGAATCAGGTAAATTCTGGATTGGTCCCCAGAAAACAGAGTTTTCTGCTTTATCAACAGCATGCGTTCTAAATTGAGGGATCACTTTAATTGTGATTGCACGCGGTAATACAACATTGCGTTCAATACCCTGGGTCATCATAGCCTGAACAGACTGCAACCAGATAATAAAGCCATCAGCGCGTTTAAGGAAGTTACTGTAGTCATCAACCGTTTTAAAAGGTTGCGCGCTTTCGCCAGAACCCATGGCTGCGAATACATGATGAGGACCGTACATTTGGTCAATGGGCATAAACTGATCATCAAACTGTTCAGCAGCTTTGTTTTGCACCAGCTCGTAATGGAGAATATCGTAGGATAATTTTGCCTGGCCGCTTAAATTATTACGGTCGAGCGCTTCCAGGCGTGCGAGATATCGAGCAGTGAATGCACGTGATTGGGCAAGGCTATCAGGTCCAAGCGGTGGCTCGAACTTATCGTTGTACTCAGACATACCAAAAAAAGTGGCTGATAACGGGCTGAGCGTAATGCTTTCATCGAAGTAAGTCTGTGCAAGCGTCATCATCTGCGTATTCGCATCCGCTTGCTCAACACTGTGTTGTTGAGACTGCACATTGACGGATGTTGCTTCACATCCAGTCAGTGCAAAACCAACGATGAGCGCTACCAGGGTTTTTCTTATCATGTCTGTAACCTTACTCTTAGTCTATATCGCAGCGCAGTCTGCCAGACATCAAGCAGATTACAACTATTTTCTATGCCAAAGCCATGTCTGTCTCTGCGGTAGGCAGGATAATTTCAATACACAATCCGCCCAGCAGGCTATTGTGCGAATCAATTTTACCCCCATGACACTCGACAATTTTTTTGCACACCGCCAGACCCATGCCTTTGCCCCCACTCAGCGAGCTGCGCGACGCCTCTTCCCGGAACAAAGGCTGAAACAACTGCCTGTGCGCATCATAGGACAATGGCATACCTGAATCTTCGATTCTCAGTACCAGATTTTGCTCGGTTACCAGTGCGCTCATTTTAATGTCAACGCCTTCACCACCATACTTCAGCGCATTTTTCACGACTTCCAAAATGGCGTTGCCAATAGATCGTTTATCAAACTGCATCGTAAAGTGTGGGTCGAGTCGATTAATTACTTCAAGTCGCGCTTTTTTAGGGTCCACATAGGTCATACAGGTTTGGAAGGTTTCGTTGATGAAGTGCGCCACTTTTACATTTTCTTTGTTGAGAATACTTGCAACGTCTTTATCGCCCGTCACGAGCATCAACTGATCGATAAACTTGTGAAGCTCATCGATCTTTGCCATTAATTTGGCATAAGAGTCTTCGACATTTTCAACAATATTGTATTGCAATGACTCAACCTGGATTTTCATCACAGTTAACGGTGTACGTAACTCATGTGACAGGTCGGTGAAAAGTTGTTCTTCTTTGGCTTTGAGCTGATTCACCTGCTCATTCACCACCTGCCTTTCACTATCAACGGTTCGGTTAAGCGCATTAACTTGTTGCTCCAGATGTCTGACTAACTGTCCCTGAAGTGATTTATGTTGCAGTGCCAGCGCTACGGTAAATAAAAGCACTTCTATGAGATAGCCCACTTTAATGAAGGACGTGATCTCGAACACATCAATCAGGTTGCCATAACTCGCCCCGACTATGGTCAACACATTTAGAAATAGCAGGTGATTAATCAGACTATATGTGAAGGTGCGCATTCCGGGCCCTTTTTGTCTGAAACTCCAAATACAGGTATACACAAACAAAGGGATAACAAATGTACTGGCAAGTAAGTTGTAATATACACTTTCAAGGTACAATGCGGTGGGTACTAATATGATGTAAAGCCAGGTCGCACAGACATAGACAGTATTAAGCGTCGGGTGATAGTGTTTTAGCTGTAAAAAGCCACGTACAAATAACAAGTGGAATATAGGGACTATTGCCATCAGCGCTATCGAGAACTGACCACTGAAAAAACCATGATTGGGCCAAAAATACTGAAATGAGAAGCCCGCCATATCAATCACAATAAGCAAAAATAACAAAGTCCACATAGCATAATAAACATTGGTGGTATTGCGGTTGAAGGCGAGGTTAACAATGACGATGAGCAAAATGGCAGCCACAACACCGGCCAGACTGGCATTGGTAAGTATGCTGAGTTGTGAAGTGGATAAATAGTTAGCATTGGAGTGTAAACGCAAATTAGCTGGTGCATTTGCAAACGTTTGGTACTCAATCAGGAACTCGTTGTGACCCGGTCTTAAGTCTAATGGCAAGTACATTTGTGGGTCCTGGACAGGTCGTTCATCAAACCTCGCGTCTTCATCCTGCGCTAGCACCTGCTTAAGCTCCCCCGCCTCCACCTGATAAACCACCAATTTTGGTAACCTGGCAAAGCCAAATGAGAGTACCCAATCCGCTGATCTTGATTGATTGTCGAGTTTCAGCGACACCCATTTAGAATAAAGTTTATGTTGCGGTCGCTTGTCAATATCGTTCAGGGGAGCAAATTGCGGGAGTAGCTCGGGGATATCGCCTGGTACTTTGATTTGCCTGTCATAATCATAAAAGAAGGTAGCGCTATTCAAAGTAAGCTGAGTGGTCGTGTCGTCAATGACCAATCTCTGCTGCTGTTCTGCGCTCGTGGCATGACCTGCAAACAAAAAGCTCACTATTAAAAGCAATAAGATAAAACGCATGAACAAGACTCGGTAACCATTTGTAACTATCATAGGTCTAAATCGTGTATGAAATGTGGAGTCAGGACAATTTTGCGAATCGCCCTGCGATTAATGTAAACCAATGTAACACTATTGCGAAATCCAAAATAGCACCAATTATTAGAAACTTAAAAAAAAATCTATAAATTCTTCATAGACAAAGTGTCAAACTGTCGCCTTTAACTTTGAGTACCTGGTTAAATGACAGTCACACTGAAATATTTCTGTCATATAACTTTGTTTTAATCCGCCCTGAAATAAAAACGTCATCAAAGTGCCACATAGCTTGGCCAGACATAACTGAGTAAAATCATGAGTGAACAAAATCAAACCTCTCTTTTTGCAAAGATCTTAAATTGGACCGCGATTGCATTACTGGTCTATCTTGTTTTAGTTGCTGTAGGCACCGTAAGTGGTGGTTTTAAATTAGCTTCAGGCGGCACAGAAGGTGCTAAAGAAATCTTCGCATTCGCAACGAACCCGTTCGTCGCGTTAATGCTGGGTGCATTTGCCACCGCGCTCGTTCAGTCTTCATCTACCGTAACTTCAGTTATTGTTGGTCTGGTTGCAGGTGGTCTGCCGTTAGGCATCGCCATTCCTATGATCATGGGTGCTAACATTGGTACGACTATCACTAATACACTGGTTTCAATTGGCCATATCCGTGATAAAGAAGAATTCCAACGTGCATTTGCCGCATCGACAGTGCATGACTTCTTCAACTTGTTTGCAGTAGCAATTTTCCTGCCGCTGGAAATCATGTTTGGTCTGCTGGAAAAATTCTCTGCAGCACTGTCGCATCTGTTCGTCGGTGATGCAGACTTATCTCTGAAGAGCTATAACTTCATCAAACCACTTGTAAAGCCTGCTGTTGGCCTGGTTAAAGACGCAGTAAGCTTCCTTGACGGTAAAGCTGTAGGTATTGCGATGGTTGTGGTTGGTATTGCCATGATCTTATTCGCAGTAACCACCTTGGGTAAACTGCTTAAGAAAGCACTTGTAGGCCGCGCAAAAGAGCTTCTGCACAGTGCAATTGGTCGTGGCCCAATCGCTGGTATCAGCTCAGGTGCAGCCGTAACCGTGATGGTTCAGTCTTCATCAACGACAACTAGCCTGATGATCCCTCTGGCAGGCAGCGGTGTATTCAACACGCGTCAAATCTATCCATTCACATTGGGTGCGAACATTGGTACAACTATCACAGCATTACTTGCTGCAACGTCTATCACCGGTCCTAATGCAGAAGTTGCACTGACAATTGCATTGGTACACGTTATGTTTAACGTATTCGCTGTTGGCCTGATATACGGCTTGCCACTGCTTCGTGAAATCCCGCTGCAACTGGCCGAGAAACTGGCACGCATTGGAACACGTAATAAATCTGCGGCATTTGGTTATGTACTAGGTTCCTTCTTTGTATTGCCTGGCCTGTTGATGCTTGCAATCAAATAATCTGGCATACAAAACAACGAGTAATTCCTTACTCGTAAAAAGGGCTCATTCATGAGCCCTTTTTTAATAATTTTGACATATAACCCCGGCATAATGACATCGGTTTAATCTTTCGGCAGAATCATGAATACACGTAAACGGTCTTTGACTTTTGATATACAGGACCAGGCCCAGCAGCTGTTTTTCCTTGAGCAAGGCTCACCATTCGATCAACTTGAGTTTTACATCGAGCAGGACCAATTGGTCGTGACGTGTCAGCTACCACAGGACGCAGTGTCAGGTAATCAAATCCGTATTACGGCAAATCACCAGGACAATCGTGATGTTGACTTTGTAGGCATGGCAAAGCTCAAAGAAAAAGATATTATGATCGGTACCATTGAAGTACGCCTGAGCGGAGCTGGAAAAAGTGGCTCGTATAATCTGCAATTGAGTTTACTGGGTTACAAACAACGCGTAAAAAACAGCATGGATTACATGGCGTACCTACCGCGTGAAATACACCCGAATGAAAATCAAGCTCTGGTTACGGCCAAAAACGCAAGGCATGCCGGTGGATTGTTTCAGGCTGTCACCCAATATCTGCGTACAGAATTTAATAACCTGCTAGGCTCAACCAGGCAGGCTTATCTTACCGAACGAAAATGATCCACCACCAGCCACGCATTCATTAGCCAGGACCGCAAATAATGCCGCTTCTTTAGAATCAACACACACGCCATCTTGCGACAGCTCAGACACCTCATAATCGTCTGGCAGTCCAGACCCAATCTTACTGACCAAAAATGTGTTGTGCGCACCGCCACCACTGACTATCAATTGCACGGAACCATCCAACTTAAGACGCTGTATATGTTCCAGCACACACCAGACAGTTAACTCATTCAGTGTAGCAAGCACGTCATAAGAAGACGGTAACTCAGGGCATTTGGCCCGCATTTCTTCCAACACGGTAAGATTAAACACTTCAGGTCCGGTTGTCTTTGGCGTGTCGAAATGAAAAAAAGGTATGGTTTTTAGCAAATCGAGCAAACTTTCGCAGACTTCTCCCTTTGTGGCTAACCGTCCACCTTCATCGAAAGGCACATCAAAATAACGCTGACAAAATGCATCCATAAGCGTATTGCCCGGCCCGATGTCTGAACATTGCACATCTTCAACCCGGCCATTACGTGGTAACACAGTGAAGTTTGCAATCCCACCAAGGTTTAACAAAATACGATGCACCTGTGTGCTCTGATATAACAGGTAGTCGCCGTACTGTGCCAGTGGCGCGCCCTCGCCTCCCTTTGCAATGTGCTTTTGTCTGAAATCCGAAACGGTGATTATCTGAGTATGTGTTGCAACCTGATCTCCGTCCCCTAGCTGCAGTGTCCCGTCACCGAAATCGACATGCATATGCTGATGATGAGGGCAGTGAAATATAGTCTGGCCATGGCTGGCTATCAAGTCTATGCCTGACCTGTCGACTTGCCACTGTGACAAAGTTTGATTGATTAATTTTGCGTGGTATTGCCCAATCCATGGGTTAAGTAAGGTGAGGTATTCGAGGTTAATGGTCTCTTTGGCAAAAACTGCTCTCACCTTGGTTTTAAATTCGCTGTCGTAGGCGCAGGTTTTAAATTTTAGCAACTTACATTGTGTTTCTGTGCCTGAGCCAGTCACCTCACACAAGGCCAGATCCAGCCCATCGAGAGACGTGCCGCTCATCAACCCCAGAATTCTACGGACAGGTTTGTTTGAGATTGCGTGGAGCTGACGAATTTGTTTAAGTCCCATTGCACTAATATCCTTCGTTATTGGCTGCAACTACTGCCACAACGGGATAATCATTGACGCCCAATTCCAGTGTGAAATTGCGTTTTTCATAGCCCTCGAGCAAAATTTTTTCCGGTAACGCGTTAACGCGCAATGCTGTTCCATCGGCATAAATCACCATAAGCTGCTCAGGTTCAAGGATACGTCTGCCGGACGAAAGGTTTTCAAGGCTGAGTATCACAGCGCGGTGTCCATCGTCATTCGACATTGCAACACTGCGGTTGACCTTAAAGTCACTTTTTGCTGGTTTCATGCGATCTGCACGGTCAAAAAATAAAGCGCCAAGGTTCATTTGCATGCTATCAAAACGATAGGGCTTAAGATCATCGGCAACAGCAGAAACCGAAACCAGCATCATTAAACTCATTATCAAGCCAGCTTTGCGCATACATCACACTCCGTAAAATGTCTCAAGGCTCGCACTTTTTGGTCGAGCTTCTGTATTTATGCCATATTGACCAATTAAATCGGCTATCTCGTCTTTCAGGGCATCGATAGCGGCATTAATTTCATCTATTTGCTGCTTATTAAATGATTTTCGACTTAACATAAAATGAATCGCGTTGTCGTTTACCACATAAGGATGTATTCGCATCTGCTCAAAACCGAGCTTCTCGATGTAGTAAAAACCTGAAAATTCATCTTCTATCAAAAAGTCGACGCGTTTACGATTGACCAATTGCATGCGCTGGCTGATGCTAGGGACTTCTAGCAACCGCTCTCTGTACCAGGCAATTTTTAGAATTTGTTCGAGCTCTTTACCATAGTATGCACCGGGGTTGGACACAAAGGTGTGCTCTGAGGCGAATAGTTCAGTCAAACTTCTCACTTCTTTTACCCGTTCCTTGCGCGTAAATAAACGCATTCTCTCACGACGGTATGCCTGACTAAAAAACGCCAGCTCAGCTCTTTGCGTATTGAAACTGGCAGAAGGCAAGATATCAATAAATCCCTTGGATAACTCAGTGATCCCCCGGGCGGATGACGGTAACTGTACAAAATCGATGCACAACTTGGCTTTACTAAACACCCTGCGGGTGATATCTACATCCAAGCCATAAGGCACTGTGTCGCGATACATCACATAGGGTGGCCAACTGGTACCAACACCAACCTTATAACGTGTATCGCATTGCTCACTGGCTAAAGCAACGACGGGCAGGAAAAACAAGAGAAAAATTAAATGCACAATGTCTAACTATCATTAATATTAGCTAGATTATGAAGGATATCTGGCAGAAAACAAAGGCGCCTAAGCGCCTTTGTTGGTTATTGTTGGCCAATCCCTTGGTCAATCAGAGCCAAACCCCGGCCTCTGATATCAACATATTTATAGCGCTTTCCACACCATCGCTTTGCCAGGTTCTTCGCCACGCGTCCACCATTTGGCTTCGTACAAATTACCCTGGTAGCTAACGCGGTCGCCGCCGACATAGACTTTGTTTCTATCCCATGGATCTGCACCAACTGTAGCGTCAGTCACGGTCACATCAAATGAAGCTGTAGTCGTAGCAGTGCCATCTGATACAGCAACTGTCACCTGGTAAGTCGTATCCTGCGTTACTTCTGGTGCAGTAATTGTTGCGTTAGCGCCCTGACCACTGACAGTCAAACCATTGCTTGCCGACCAAGTGTAAGTGAGTGCGTCACCATTTGGATCCGTTGCACTTACCTGTACTGACGTGCTGGTGTTTTCCGCAAGTGATACTGCAGCGATTGGGGATACTACAGGCGCATCGTTACCTGTTGAAGGCGCTTTTACCAATACAGTGACATTACGCGTAGTAGTTGCTGCACCATCAGATACCGCAATCGTTAACGTATACTCGGTATCCTGAGTAACCACTGGTGCCGCAACACCGACTGCAGTAGTCGTTGCATTAGTCAGCGTCAGAGCACTTGGCGCACTCCATGCGAAAGTCAAAGGCTGATTATCAGGGTCAGACGCCGTTGCTGTCACTGTGATTGAGCCACCTGACTGCATAACAACGTTACTATCTACAGACACAACTGGCGGCTTATTAACCGGCACGCCACCTGTCAGGCCATCGTACATTGCATTTAGAATGTCACCATTGTCTGCGTCAATTTCCCAGGCAAACAAACCACCCAGGTCATACAAGTTAACATAACGGCCTTTTGCTTCTACAGAACGCGCGCTGTCAAAAGTCAGCAGTTTACCATTGCTGCGATTCCACACGTAAGCCGCCTCGGCTTGGTCATCATAGCCTACTTCAAATCCATTCAGGCCTGTACCATTCGGACCAACCAGATTAGCCGCAATAGCTTTATAATCCATGATGCCTGGTTCCCAAACACCTTCAGACGTTGAGCCTGCGTATTTACCATTGCCCGGTGCAGTCATTGGGTTACCAGGGATAGTGGTATTCTGGTCTAGCACGCCTTCCCAGCCACGGCCATACATGGCAGCACCCATAACAATTTTCTTGGAATTAACGCCCTGTTGAAGCAGCAGTTGTACCGCATTGTGGGCAGTATAAGCTGGACCCTTACGCGGCTCACCATTATCATCTAAACCAGTGCCATTACATTCGTCCTGACTCAGGTGCGAACCACAATAGAGTCCAGTCTGGTGACCAGTAACATTGTTCCAGCCGCCGTAAAAGTCATACGTCATTGCAAAGATGTAATCCATGTACTGCTGAGCAGCCTGATAGTCAACATCTTCAATTTTGTCGTAACCAGAACCGATTGCTGATGTTAGCTCATAGGTACGGCCAGTTTCGGCTTCCAGCTCGTCAAGCATGGCACGAAGCTCTGCCATCAAAGCGATATATGCAGGACCATCATTGACCGGGTCGCCCAAATCAGGGTTTGGACCGTCCCCACCTGGGAATTCCCAGTCAATGTCTACGCCGTCATAGAATTTCCAGGTTTTCAGGAATTTCTTCATTGAAGCGACGAAAACATCACGGTTTGCTTTAGTTGTAAAGCCGTGGAACGGGTCAGAAAGCGTCCAGCCACCAACAGAAGGCAGAATCTTAAGGTCAGGGTAACGCTGTTTAAGTGCCATCAGCTGAGCATATGTACCACGGATCGGGTCGTTTTGATTCACGCCAGGCAGTGTTTTCTGCACAGCAGCCCAAGGATCGTGAATGACGACTTCATAATCTGCTGTTCCCGCACAAGCCTTTTGCAATGCGCGCCAGCTGTTACCATTTTCAATTTCTTTCAGCGACTCATTCGCGCCACAGATTGGAATAAATCCATACAGCAGGTGACTCAGGTTTTGTGCAGGAATGTTGGTAACGTCAAAGTCACGGCCGTAGATTCCCCATTCTACAAAGTAAGCACCTGTCACTTTGCCCGGGATTGTGCCGTTGTTACGGTTATTCGGGTTAACATCCATAGGCAGAGGCTCAAGGTGACCACCATCTGTATCGGCAATCACAATCTCTTTACCAGCACTTCTCGCACAGCCCGTGCTATCACACAGTTCAACATACAAAGTATGGCGACCAGATTGCATATAAGGGAAAGTGATAGTGCCGCTCTTAGTACCGGCAGTTAACGTACCTTCATTGACAAGCTGATTGTCAAAGTAGACTTTATAGCTATCACCGCCAGTGCCACTCCAGGCGTTCCATTTAATCTGAATATCGACTTTATCTTTAGCAGTTACCAAGTCTTTGTATGACCCGTTTCCATCGAGTACAACATCTACAAATGAATACACTTGTGGCTCCCAGCTCAAGCTAGGTGTTGAAGGTGCAGCCAACACTGAACCGCTCATGAGTGCTAAGCCTATCGCTGTACTTATCTGTTTAATTTTCATTACTTTCTCAACCTTATTTACATGTTATATCCAAACCCCGGGGGGTGAGTTATTGGTACTGCTTAAAACTGTTTTGTCTGACTAAAGTGCTTTCCAGACCTGTGCTTTTCCTGGTTCCTCTCCACGTGTCCACCATTTGGCTTCATAGTTTTTATTACCATGAGAGACTTTATCGCCACCTACGTAGGTATTTGAGGCTTTCCATTGAGGGTAAGTTGATACAGGCACGTCCTTAACCGTGATAGTGAAGTCTCTGGAAGTAACAAGTTCACCATCCGATACGGCAACCGACACGGTGTATTGTGTGTCAGCTGACACTTCGCCACTTTGTATAGAGACGGTGGCGCCGCTGCCTGTCATCGAGAGCCCGGCTGGCAGTGTCCAGTTGTAGACTAACTCGGTCTGCTCATCATCAAAGGCATGCACATGTACCTGTACTTGGGCATTCTCATCCATCACAACCGGATCTGGTTGATGAACCGTCGGAGGCGTGTTTGGCGCTTTAGGTACGATAGTGAGGTTATAGGTGTACGCCGCATCTGTTACGAACACTTGGTTACTGAGCAAATTCGCGTCATCAAACACCACGTCGCCATTGGTTTGTTTGACTCCCACCTGAACATCATTGGCATAGGTTGCATTCAGCTGCCCTGCCAGCACACTCGCCCAGTTGGCCTGGTTTTGTGCCGTTACCGCTAAGGAATGTTTGACAATTTCCTGGCCGTTTTGGTCAAAAACGCGCGCCCAGACAAGGTCGCCAGCGTTAGCCGTCTGACCCCGGCTGACAAAATAGCCAGCTGCGTACCAATCGGTAGGCTGCGAATCAGAAACTATATTGATGTCGCTACAGTTGTAAAAGCCTTCTCCAACTACATCATTGCGCTGCCAGCGCGTATACAAAATTGCGTCACCACTGCGGCCTTGAGGAATCTGAATGGTCATTTCGTAAATACGTTTACCATCCGGATCTTTTACGAAATCCACGTTGCCGATCTCTGTGATCAGGTCAATACTGCCCCAGGTCATGACATCTGTCGCCGGGTTAAACCCTGGCTTGGTCAGATAGAACTTCCAGAAGCTGGGGTTGTGCGGCGTTGTCGCATGAAAGCGAATTGCCAGCTCACCATTTGCATTTGGACGAACATCTGTCTTTTGCCAATCGGCTGACGGTAAGTTCATACCGCGCTTTTCATGCGAACCTGCCGCACAGAGCGTGCCGTCTGGTATGTTCTTCTCTACAGCCTGTTGGTTGTTGTAATCAGGCGTATTGACGGCGAATTCGTGTTCCTGAATAAACTGTACATAGCCAGATTCCAGGTAAGCAGCCCGACAGGCAGCATTGGGGATATTGGAACCATCTTCTGGCCACCAGTACCCGCCCTGGTCTTCACAAATAGCCTGCCTTGCCAGCGGAAAATCCATGTAACCATGGCTTGCGGCCAGGTCGCTGTAGCACAGAGCTGACAATACCAATGCACTGATTGCGCTCTGTTGTGTTAATAATTTTAACATTTTCATAGTTTGCCTCTATCATAGGGGCCGAAGCCCCTGTCCTTTGAAATTCGGTCGGTTACAAACTACAAACCTTGGTGTAATCCGAACTTACTGATGGCTGTTTGTTGCTCCACCACTTCGCTTTGTAAACACCATTTCCATCGATGATTAAGTCGCCCTGAGCAGCATGAGTTCCCTTTGGAAACTCTGGGTATACTTTAATCTGAGAGATAGGCACACCTTCACAGCTTGTGATTGGACCACCGTTACCATCACCTGGTTTTGCATCTGGTAATTTCGGATACTCGAACTTAAATGCGTAACGTTTACCGTCTTTCTCGGCAACAAAGTTAACCGGACCTGTGATAGGCATGTAGTACATTACCTGTGCATTGACCGTTTCACCCGGCGCGAACGACTTCGGAATGTTGCCCCACTCGTCTACCAGGGTGATTGAGAAACGGTGGAACTCATTCTCAAATCCGCCAATGTTGTTGCCAGCAGCGTTAGAGGCATTCGCTTCAACCGCCATACCCAGTTTCTCTTGCGCATTCCAGTTCGACTTAAAGATTGCCGATGTTGCGACTGGAACATCAAAGGTGATCTTCGCACCTGACAAGTCAATTGCTGAGTTATTGGTAAACGCAAACGTTGGTGCAATTGGATAGTTATCATCACCCAGTGGGAAATCTTTGGCAGTAAAGGTAACATCAACGGATTCCGCAGGAACCTGGAAGTTCACATTCCCCGGATGAATATCGTAAGGCGCACCAGACTGGTTAAACTTGTTGTATGCAAGCGTTGTCAGGCTCGACCCCATGAAGTACTCACCTTTAGCGGCATCGTAGTCAAAGTCACCAGCAAGTTCCCAGAACATAATGCCGCCCAGGCCATTGTTGATAACATAGTCAACTTTGGTGCCCATCGACTCCTCGTCTTCAATAGACAAGAACACTTTTTTCTCTGCGTTCCACAACCAAGGCGCCACAGCAACAGAGTCATAATGACGTGCATATGTACCAGTCAATGCATCTTCTGGGTCTGTAACCGGGTTCAGACCATAGTCAGCAAGGTAGCTTCCTAAAACGCCAGACTGCAGGTTCTTAACATGCCACAACGGGTTAGAACCGGCGGGTACTTCCAGGCCTACGTCATTCTTGTCATGCCAAAGGTTATCAATACCCACAGCGCCATTACCGCACTTATTCTTCTCGCCTTTACCGGTGCCCGGAGGACAGTTTGCCTGATCAGGGAAGGCTGCCTGACCCCACAGTCCATTAGTACCACCCTGAACATCCTTGAAACCACGCGTGTAGTAAGGAATACCAATGTTAATACGACCGCCCGATAGTGCACCACGGAAGTACTTAACAGCCCAGTCTGTATTCAGGTAACCGATGCCTTCAAACTCAGCAGTGCCGTATACGTTCCATGCTTTAAGTTCTGAATCTTCACCGGTATCAAACAAAGAAGCATTGTGGCCTACGTGTTGGTTCCAAGCACCATGCAGGTCATAAGACATAATGTTCACGTAATCCAGATATTTAGTAACCTGGAAGGTCTCCATACCACGCAGCAGATAACCAGAAGAAGGTGACGCAATGGTTAACATATAGTGTTTGCCATCCTGCTGACCGGCTTTGTCTAACTCTTCACGTAAACGCTTCATCAATACCTGATAAGAAGCATTCAGCCCTGCACGTAGGGCATTAGAAATTGGGAAGTCATCTGGGTGACCTGCGTCGTTCATTGAAGTCGGGTATTCATAGTCAATGTCGACACCATCGAAGCCATAGGTGCGAATGAACTCGACCGCACTTGCCGCGAACGCATCGATACCAGCCTGATTAACACTGCCATCAGAATTAGTCGTCATAGTGTAGAAGCCACCACTGTTAACGCGCTTACCATCGCTGCCAAAGTAGCCACCGGTTTCTGCCCAACCACCTACAGAGATGAGTGTTTTAACATCCGGATGTTGTTTCTTATATTTGTTAAGTAAGTTGAAGTGACCTTTATAAGGTAAGGCAGGGTCCATCTCAGCACCCGCTTCGCCTGGCCATTCCATATTTGTAGCTGGGTTGCCTGGTGCGGCTGGGTCACCAATTGAAACCTTGTTGTTCGCGTCGACATGAGCGAAGGCGTAATTGATATGGGTAATTTTGTCCCATGGAATATCATTCACCAGGTAAGAAGGCTGGCCATTGGCACCGTTTCTCCAGCTCGTGAAGTAACCGATAACCCGACGAGGGTGATCTGTACCCATTTTTTCACGACCATCGACATCATAGATAGTACAGTAAGGTGTGTTCACACCAGGTGTTTGAAACAAGCCTTCAGGTTTACAGTCGTCGCGTCCCCCCTGGCCCTGCTCAACAACGGTCAGAGATTGAGAAACACTTGCCGTAGCCCCTTTATCGTCTGTCACAGTCAAAGTAAATGAAACCGGACCCAGTTGCTGCGCTGTCCATGTGTGGTCCGTTGCACTGCCATTGGTAGTTACAACATCAACACCATCTACCGTAAACGTCAACTTGGTCACCTGACCGTCTATATCGCTGCCAGACAAGCCAAATACGACCTGAGAACCCACTGTCAATTCCGCTGGCTGACTCTTAATAACAAGCTGTGCTTCCGGTGCTTTGTTACCAGTATCTGCTGGTTTTACAACCACCTGACTGGTCAGTACGTTAGATGCTGCACCTTTGTCATCATAAGCTGTTGCGCTGATATCATGCGTACCCACACTAGCGTTCCATTGCGCGTCAAACATATCTGCGGTGCCGCTTACGTCAGTGGCAATCAGACTGCCGTCTACGAAAAACTCAACCTTGCTCACAGTACCATCCGAATCTACCGCTTTAACGCTGATGGCAACGCTGTCATTTGCAACGAACTCAGTGCCGGAAACTGGCTGTAAGTTACTGGCCACTGGCGGTTTATTTTCGACAGCGCTGTCACACAAACCCAGCCAAGTCCATTCCTGCCAGTCACCAGAGTTGGTTGCAGGCTCAGAGCGTGTCCACCAGTTAGCTTCATAAGCATTGTTATTTTGCTCGACCTGCTGACCACCGGTATAGGCATTACCAGATTGCCATGGATTTAGACCAGTACAGTCATACGCATTTGCATGTGTTGAGCCTATAGCAATAGCGATTGCGCTGAGCTGCAGTGCCATCTTGAATTTGTTTCTCGTTTTCATACTTTCTTCAACCTTTACTGTTTTAGTGATTAACATTTTTAAAGTAAAGCTAACATAGAAATGAAGTACGTCAACGTAAGCGTGACTACTTTTTAATCAACAAAACCACTTAAACCATCCTTTTTACCTATCAATTATTCAAATGAATGGACTTTTTCTCATTTTGACCCTACCTCCATTAAATGAGTTAAATTCATATATTACAGTTCGTATATTCGATGCTATTGCATAAAGAACAATCAGTTAGAAATAAATTAGAAACATTAAAAAGAAAAACTTATGTGTTCGGATAAGTTTTTCTTATCTTTGGGGTGCAAATATGAAGATCACGTTTAAACATAACTTATAACCAATAGTTATATAAGAAACTACCCAGGTCAGACCAATAACATCACGTTAACGTTAACGTTAACGCAGTAACAAAGACATGATTTAGCCCTTAATAAGGTACATAGAAGTGTTCAGAACGCATTTGAGGGGATAGAAATCGTATTTAAGACTATGTGTGTGATTAACTGGCGATGATGACTGGCAGTGTTAGCGTGACTTTGGCGCCTTCATTACGCTTACTCTCAATCTTAATGGTGCCTTTGTGCTCTGAAATAATCCCATACGCAACAGCCAGACCCATACCAGTTCCCTGTCCGACAGGCTTAGTAGTAAAGAAGGGTTCGAAGATATGCGGTAATTTGTCATCTTCTATACCGGTACCGTTATCAATAATTTCGATCAGGATCTGATCTGTCGCAGGCCTGACGACCAATTTGATTTGAGGGCTGGGACAGTTACCCTGCGCTTTCCCTTGCTCACACGCGTATTTGGCATTCATCAATAAATTGATGATCGCCTGATTTAACGCGGCAAGATTGCAATAGCTAAGTGGAATATCCACTTTTTCTACAATAAGTTCGATATGCTTAAGCTGATTGGCAAGCAGGCCCAGCGCACTGTCAATCGCTTCTGTCATATCAGCCATCACAAATTCGTTGTTTTTGGGCCGGGCGAAATCTAATAAACTTGCGACGATAGTCGCGATACGCCGACAACCGTCCTGGCAATCTTCAATGAGATCCTCTGCATCTTCAGCAAAGAAACCCAGCTGATATTGTGCTTCCAGGTTCTTAAACGCCTCTTTGAACGCCTCCTGGTCAATGGCATTGTCTGAAAATTGCTGGCTTGTATTAATCAATTCCGCAACGCCTTTAGCAACCTGCCCCAGTGTAGCCACATTACTGTTAACATAAGCCAGAGGGTTATTTATTTCATGTGCCACGCCCGCAGACATCACACCGAGCGTCGCCATCTTCTCACTCTGCAAAATAGCGGCATGCTGTCGTTTTAGCTGCGTCAGGTTAGCCTCGAGCTCTTGGTTGGCAAGATATAGAGAACGCGTTTTGTCCTCTAATAGCGTTTCAAGCTCATCACGAGCCTGCTTTTCTCTGCAGTACGCCTTGTAATATTCATTGTCACCCTGCGACATATTCACCTCTTGCACTCAACCTTGGGAGCTCCCGGCATCACTTTTAGTGATGGATAAGACACATCAGCCCCATAAACCGCACCATACCGTTAGCACTCACGCCAAAATTTTCACCTTAAACTGGGTATGTTCACCGCTTTGTGTAACAGAGCGATTATGCGATATTTCTATTTGCTTGTTAAAGTAATCGGCTGCACCATAAATCAGCCCTTCGGCACAGAATCCGAGCTTTCGGGGTGAACGGTAATCAACTAATATCTCTGTATCGTTGACAATCGTCGCTTCAATCTTTGGCAAATTCGGCTCATCATATAGCTTAGCCACCTCAACATGGATCACGCTGTCTATTGCCATGATCAGTTTCTCAAATGTATCTAATTCGGCAAGCACCGAGGTATGTTTAGCTGCCAATGAGCCAAACAAAAAGCGCCCGAATACACTTAATACATCAGGTAACGGTAAGGCCATTTTTTCTGCAACACCATTTGCCAGCGCATACAGTTCTTCATCCGGATAAGAGACAGCAGAAACATAACTGCGATGTGCCGGACTATGCTCATCCAATAGTGCATTCCATGCACTCATGCCCAGGTTTTCGATGACCAGTTCTTCTAAACTACGGAATATTATGCCTTTCATTGTTCACTCCTTACACCACATAAATTAGCACCAAACTCGCTGCGGTAATTGTTATAAAACAAAGTTTAGACTAATTTTTATATTACCTATTGCTTTACGTCATTGATTTATGATGGAACACAGCCAAAAACCTGAAATTGCTACGCCTCCGTCCGGTCCTATTCGAGTATTGTGCCTGGATGATGAACCGGGCGTACTTAAAGTACTCAGAAGAACACTGGGTATGGCAGGTATGCAGGTGGCCATATATGAATGTGGAGAACTTGCGCTTAAAGCGCTTGATGATAATGATTTTGAAGTGATCATCTCAGATATGAGAATGCCAGAAATGGATGGTGTTGAGTTCCTGACCAAAGCGAGGCAAGTCTCACCCGAATCACAACGCATCTTGCTGTCTGGCTACGCTGATATGGATTCGACGATTGCAGCCATTAATGAAGGCGGGATCCATAACTTTCTTCAAAAGCCCTGGCAGAATGAAGCCCTTATCCACGTCATTAAAGATGCCGCCGAAAAATACCGCCTTAAACAATACAATCAGGCACTTCAGGAAGAGGTTAGCAAACAAAATGACCAGCTGAAGGTGCTCAATGGCAATCTCGAAGAGTTGGTGGAAAAGCGTACTGCACAGATCAGAACAGTACTTCGCCAACTTGAAACGGCGAACAAACGAGAACAAGATGAGCATAAAGCAACCGTAGAACTGCTGTACAATTTTATTAATGCTAACCCCTACATCAATGCGGATCTGGCAAAACACATTGCACACCTTTGTGGTCTGGTGGCCCATAAACTTGGGCTCAGTGAAAAAGTCATACAACTGACTAAGATGGCTGGTTACTTGGCGCAGGTAGGCCTGCTGGCAATGGATCCAGCCCTTTATAATCAGCCTGTCGAACAGTTAAGTCCCCAGCAACGAAAATTATTCTTTACACACCCAGCGACCGCGCAGCTGATGCTCATGCCGGCACAGCATCTAAGTGATGTTGGCGAAGCTATCTATCATCAATATGAAAAGTATAACGGGCAAGGCATCCCGAAAGGCTTAAAGGGCAAGGAAATCCCCATCGGCGCGCACATTCTTGCGGCAGTCAGGGATTACGTAGAACACCTGCTAAAAACCAGGAACCCGGAAAAAGAACAGCGCGCTCATGCATTGGAAATGATAAAAATGTACAGCGGCTCCTTTTACCACCCTAAGGTAGTCGCTGCATTAGAGCAATCTGTTCAAACTGACGCAGCAGGCACAGAGCAGGTAGGGTCAATGAATATCATTGATGCACAAAAACTCAAGCCAGGCATGGAGCTGGGCCTGGCTATCCATAGCCACAAAGGCATAATGCTGTTACCTAAGGGGCATGTTTTTACCGCTGCAACGGTCGCTAAACTACAACAGCTTGAATCACAAAAACCAACCCCATTTAGAATTCTGATTAAAACCTAGCGTTTAAATCTGACAACGAGTTCATACATATCATTTGCCACTGTGGTCAGCTCTTCGCTGATCACATGCATTTCATTTGAACTATTCGCGCTTGTGTTCGCGAGTGTTGCAATGCTCACTACCTGCTGATTAATATCTTCAGATACGGTTGCTTGCTCTTCCACCGCAGTGGCAATTTGCATACTGCTGGCGCTGATTTTTTCAATCAGTTGATAAATCCCCTCTAATTTTTGAGAAGAGTGTGAAAGCTGCTCAATGCCCTGGCGGGATTCATCTTCTCCCCGCTTTGCAATGAATTCGGCGTTTTGTGTGCTTTGTGTCAACTGTTCTATGATTGCATGGATTTCTTTAGTCGACTCCTGCGTTCTCTGTGCTAAATGACGCACTTCATCGGCAACTACAGCAAAGCCTCTACCTTGCTCCCCGGCTCTTGCCGCCTCGATTGCAGCGTTCAGAGCAAGCAGATTAGTTTGTTCAGCGATTTGCTCAATGATCTGTGCCGCTTCTGCAATTTTAGATGTTTGTTTTGCTACACCTAACACTGAGTCCTTGATATCAACAACGGTTGCTCCCAAACTTTCTATTGAGGCGCGGGTCTCCTCAGAGCTACGTGCACTTTCCTGGGCTAATACGAGTACCCCTTTAGCATCTTCTGAACTTGCCTGGACACTATGCGAGACTTCATTGATGGTGGTTGCCATTTCATTCATCGCAGTTGCTACCAGCTCAGTTTCGAGTTGTTGCTTTGTCAGGCATTGAGAGGTTTCAATACTTTTACTGTTACTCTCTTTGGCACCACCAGCGACTCCCTTAGCTGCAAACTCAATTCGCGTAATGATAGTATCCAGATGCGCACGCTCGCTAAGCAGCTTGACGTGTAGTTGAGCCATCTTACCACTCCAGGGAGAATAAACCTGCGTGGCAATATCATCACAGAAACTGTGCGACATCACTTTATCTATCCTGCCCAGCTGCTCGTTATCGCGATACGTGTTATAGGCAAACAAAGCCAGGGTGTTGGCTACCAACCAACCAAATCCAAGCATTTCATTCACTGATAAATATAAAAAGAGTGCAGTGAGCACAGCCAGTGATGGCCAAATTGCACGCAGCTTCGGTAGTTTTACTTTATCGCGTTGACCTGATTTAACTCGTTTGTAGAGCGCTTCTGCTCTCGTGACAGATTCACGATCCGGGCAGCTACGGACAGATTCGTAGCCGATAATTTTTCCACCTTCCGTCATTGGCGTGACATACGCATTCACCCAGTAATGGTCGCCATTCTTACAGCGGTTCTTAACTAATCCCATCCAGGGTTTACCCGCCTTTAATTGATCCCACATGGTCTTAAATGCGATTTCAGGCATATCCGGGTGGCGGACCAAGTTATGTGGCTGGCCAATTAGTTCATCTTTGGCATACCCACTGACTTCAACAAAATGTTCGTTGCAGTCTAGTATTGTGCCTTTCAGATCGGTTACTGAAATTAGTCGGGTGTCAGCGGAAAAGCGTTTTTCCTGATTGGTGACGGGGTGATTTAATCGCATCTTTAAACTCGAATTCTATGCTATTAATTGCTTCTGCGAAGCGAGAAAATACGACTAATGCGCTGTTTTTGCAACAACAAATCTATATTTCGCCGTTTTTTTAAGACAAAATAACTAGATCCAATACAACGCCAAGTACGTACAACCGAAAATCGTTTTTTCACTCTAGCCTTTTATGTAGAATAGCAAGGCTAACAGAACACACCAAAGGAGCCGTGAGTGCCAAAGCTTTCTGCCATTACTGATAATCCACACGAGAACAGATTTAATGAAAAAATCGGCGTTCTGGTAACCAATTTGGGCAGCCCGGATGCCCCAAATGCACCTGCTCTAAGAAATTATCTTCGTGAGTTTTTGTCTGATCCTCGTATCGTCGAGCTGCCCAGAGCACTTTGGTGGTTAATACTGCACGGCGTTATCTTAAGAGTCAGACCCAGCAGATCCGCCAAGGCCTATGCCAGTATCTGGACTGAAGAGGGATCACCTCTGGTACAAATTACGCAAGATCAGTGTAATAAACTGAGCGCACTACTAAAAGAGCAAAACTACGAAAACGTCGAGGTGGTCATGGCAATGCGCTATGGTAACCCGTCTATTCAGAGCGGTCTTGAAGCACTGCGTTCAAAAGGGATCACTAACATCGTGGTATTCCCACTTTACCCACAGTACAGCAGTGCAACAACAGGCTCAACGTTTGACGCGGTTGCAAACGTACTGAAAACCTGGCGCTGGGTGCCAAGTCTGAGCTTTATCAATGGCTATCACAAACAACCAAGTTATATCACCGCCCTGGCGAACTCAGTACAAGAACATATAGACAAACATGGTCTGCCAGAAAAGCTACTTTTTTCTTATCACGGTACACCGAAACGTTTCCTCGATAATGGCGACCCTTACCATTGCTTTTGTCAACAAACCACCCGACTTGTGTGCGAGCAGCTCAAGTTAGACAAAGACAAAGTAATGACGACTTTCCAAAGCCGGTTTGGCCGAGAGGAATGGCTACAACCCTATACAGACGTGACACTGAAAGAGCTGGCTTCTCAGGGGATCAAAGAAATTGCTATTCTCAGTCCTGCATTTAGCGCGGACTGCCTGGAAACACTTGAAGAACTTGAAGAAGAAAACCGCGAGTACTTCATCGAAGCAGGTGGTGAAACTTACCACTATATTCCAGCACTGAATGACAGAGACGATCACTTAGCGGCTTTGTTCGATATCCTGAAACCGTATATCAGATAGTGTGATACATAAAATAAGGGGCCGATATGGCCCCTTATTTTTTAGTGTTGTTGTGATGATTTGCTTATATAAATAAGCTCGTCATTGAATACCTGACCTGAGTTGAATTCCTGTAACAGGCGCAAACACGCAGATAATGGCTGAGCTGGACTGTAATAAAAGCCCTGGATGTGGTTACACCCTAACTGTTCCAGCATTGCAAGCTGGCTCTGAGACTCAACGCCCTCCGCAATAACTTTGATGCCTAACTCCTGCGCCAAATTCAGCAAACAACTGATCATCACTTTCTTGTTTCTATCTGCCATCAGGCTGTCGACAAAAGACTTGTCGATTTTCAGATAATCAACCTGATTCTCTACCAGATGGCTCAGCGACGAGTAGCCGGTACAAAAATCATCTAACGCGATTTTGACGCCTTGCGCTCTCAGTTTCGATAACAGTTCCCAGGTATAACGATTCGTCGCCATAGACTCTGTCACTTCCAGTGTCACTTTGTCATAGGGTACTTGCGCTTTTTCAATCGCTTCTGTCACCAACTTAAACTGATCGTTACTGGTTTTGAACTCATTGACAGAGCGGTTAATAGAAATGCTTACTTCGTCGTAGCCATGCGAATGTATTGCTTTCAAATCCTGGCAGGCTTGATCTAGCACAAACTGGCCTATCAGGTGTATCAAACCGAACTCTTCAGCAATCGGAATAAAGGTCCCCGGTGAAACCATACCCTGCTCGTCATCAAACCACCTGACAAGCGCTTCAAATTTGACAATTTTACCTCGTTGCACATCAACAATGGGTTGGTAATACACAGTTAGCAAATTGGCTTTAAGCGCCGCTTTCAGTTTGTCTTTGAGTTTAATTTTATTCAGATAAGCATTTTGAATTGCAGCATTGTGAAGTGCTACGTGCCCGCGATGTGTTTTCTTGGCACTTTCCAGTGCATGAGCAGCATTGCGAATAAACTTAGCTGCCGTGATCCGACCACGGTTTTCCAACTGCGCTATGCCTGTGCTCGCACTAAGCTCTACCGTCAAGTCATTGAAGACATAAGGCTGTTTTATTTTATCGCTGAGCTTTTTGGCAACCTGTAATGCACTTTTAACGTCAGTGTTATCGAGCAAAATAGCAAACTCGTCTCCGCCGTAGCGAGAAATCGTGTCATTTTCTCTGATCCCATTTCGTAGCCTTTTTGCTACCGACACCAGCACTTTATCGCCAATTTCCGGGCCATAGATATCATTCACTTCTTTAAAATGATCCAGACCGATAAACAACAAAGAACAGGGGGTGTGCAAGCTACGACTGGCGGAAATTTTCTCTTCAACAATATCAATAAAACAGCGACGATTGAGCAGCGCTGTTAAAGGCTCGTGATTTGCGTAAAACATGAGTTGTGCTTCGTTGCGCTTCCACTCGGTAATATCGCGGAAAATCGCAACATAATTGACTATCTCTCCTTGCTCATCTTTCACCAGGCTAAGTGTCAACTCTTCAGGAAAAATCTGACCGTTTTTGCGGCGGTTAAATATCTCGCCCTTCCAGCAGCCCGCACTCATCAGGCTATTCCACATCTGATGATAGAAGTCGTCACCATGTTGGCCGGAGGACAGTACTGAAGGATCACGTCCCATCAACTCATGACCGGTATATCCGGTCAGACGCTCAAAGGCACGGTTAACCATTATAATTTTGTTTTCGCCGTCAGTGATCATGATGGCTTCAGTGGCGTGTTCAAATACCACGTTGGTCAGTTCAAGCTGCTTATTCAGTGAATAGATATAGGAAACGTCCTGAACCGTTGCGCTAAATACACGCTCATCGCGTTGCTCATCACACTGCTCAACACGACCGATAATGCGATACAGCCCACGTAAATTAGTGCGCTTCTTGTGCGCTACATTAACGTCTATGTAATCGAGATGCCCGGTCCTGAGCTTTTGTATAATGACTCTCAGTCGCTTTTGATCGGCCTCTGTTAAGCAGTTCGTAAAGTCATCAAGGGTTAGTGTTTCTTCCCGATGCTGCAAAAGGCGACGCATTTCATGGCTGAATATGTGCTTATCCCGGCTAATATTCCAGCTCCATGAGCTGAGCTTAGCGATCCGCTCGCCCTTTGCCAGTTGTTTAACGAGTATTTGTTGGGCCGCAATTTCAAGGTTGTGATTTAACTCAGCCCCGACCAGCAAGCTGAGCTCACGAAACCAATGCTTATCTTCGTCGCAGACGGTCACTTTTTCGTCGAAAAGACAAACCATAATACCTATCGGCTTATGATCCAGTGCCCGCAATGTGACGCCGAGATAGCCATCAATATTAAAAATCTTAAGGATTTCGTCTTCTGCGTACATTTGCTGCAGGTTGCAGCTGATAGAACAAACCCCCTGACTGGTTTTTGCGTCATTACAGGGCGTTCCTTCGAGGTCATAGATAATATCGTTTGAGCGATTACCATCAACAGAATAGGCAACCGTTTTGACCCGAGTATCGGCATCAATGAATTTGCCAATCAAACAATGAGCCGGCTTGAACTTCTCATAGATCAAATCGAGCGCCAATTCATAGCGCGCCTCACTACTACACAAATTGTAAAATGTACTAAATGAAAAAGTCATTGTTCGGCTAAGTTCTTATATTTTATTGTTTTCAATATCAACAGGTATTTTAACAAATTGCAATGATAGAATTAAAAGCAAGACTTGTTCTCGATACAGATCAATAAATCGAACTTATTTCTTAGCATCGTCAATCCCTGTGCTCTACAAAGTCAAATAAGGATTAGTGGTAAACCTAGTCTGACCAGCTGTATGATATTATTCATACCACAACACGAGATCAGGTTCAAACACTCCTTTGTAAAACCGAATAATGTTTACAAAAATTAAGCGCTAAACGGCGTGGCGCGCCACATCATGATTCGCGGCATGTGGTGTGAGCTTGGCCTGACAAGTTTGATTTCGGCCTTTGTGTTTAGCCTGATAAAGTGCTTGATCTGCCATTTTAAGTGTTTCATCTATGCTTTTACTGTGCGCTGGCCAACAGGCAATGCCAATCGACACCGTCACTGGTCTGGACAAAGGCATGGCGTGTTCGCTTATCGCAATGCGTAACCGTTCTGCTATGCTAAATGCGCGATTCGCATCAACAAATGGCATGAAAATCAGAAACTCTTCCCCCCCACTTCGACACACAAAATCATGACTACGCGCGTTTTTTTTCATAACACCCGCCAAAGCACGCAAAACCTCGTCTCCAACAGCATGGCCAAACTCATCATTAATTAACTTAAAATGATCAACGTCCAGTGCCATAACTGAGAACTGATAATGCATGCTTTTGACATTATCCAACCATAATTGCATTGCCAGTCGGTTATTGAGTTTAGTGAGCGGGTCCATTTTCCTGTCTTCTTCCAACTCCCTGATCTCCTGCCCCAGCAGCTCAGAGCTATTCAGGATTGCTGATTTTAGATTTTCTGCCTCAAAGTACCAGGCTGGTGTTTCATCGATACAACGCAGATTTCCGGGACTCAGTAGCTAACATTTTGTGCAAGTTGCGCCAAAGGCCTGGCTATCAGGAACCCGGCACACAAAGTCGCCACAAAAATAGCCAGCGCAAATGGCAAAGTAGAATACAATACGTTGGTATGCGTCAAATCTAACTCAGCGACGATACTGGTAAGGGCACGTTGGCTTATTATTCCCCACCCAGTGGTGGATACGGGTGCAAACCCAGCGAGCATGTCGACACCTTGACTATTAAGTACCTCAACAGCGCCTGATTGACCACTTAATACCGCATTAATCGCGACATTACCCGGAATATGCTCCCCCACTCGATGATTATCTTTGTGATAGATCAGCCTTTTACTTTTATCTACCACATAAACATAGGAGTGTTCAGAAGCATGATGAGTACCCAATAATTGATTTAAAATGGTATCACCTTGCAGATAGATCCCACCTGCGATAAAACCAAGATAGGTACCGTCAGGGGTAAAAATCGGAAATGTCGGGCTCACCAACAAATTACCAGCAGGCGAGACGAATGGGTCAAGGATATGGGGTTGCTGTAGCTCAATCGGCAAAGACAGCGAAGGGTCTAATGTTAACCCTTTGAGCGCCAGGCTCGATGGCTGAGCCGAAATGATCTTACGCTGAGCATCAATGACAACCAGGGAATCAAAACTGTTAGTTTGGGTAAGCAAGCGTGCCAGCTCTACATCGATAGCTTGACTATCGTCAAAATGATTAGCAATGTGGCCAGCACTAACGCGCAACTGACTATTCAGTGACTGCAAAAACAACTCTGTAACGGCAGCCAGCTTTTGCGCATATGCCTGATTCGCAGCAAGCGTGTCTTTAATAAATGCTCGTTCGTGCACTCGATAGCTAGCCATTAAGGCACTATATACAGCTAACACGATACCGGCACTGACCAGCAATAATATGAGCTGCTTCAGGTCCAACTTCCAGCGACGGATGATTTTCACTATTCCCTCCTACATCAGCACGAACACGGCTACTTATGCCATTGTAAAATATTGCCAGAGCAAGAACTTATTCTGGGTCAAACTCTCTGTGCCTAAACCACTTACACATGCTTTTGATCGCAACAAACACACAGGGTACATAAACAGAGATCGCTCAAAGGATGAGAAACAAACTAACAAACAGCACTTTTTAACTACAACAGGAAATAAAAAACGTAAATTACTATCATGTTTAAGCGCTGTGTTTTATAATATGTTCGATATTTAACCAAGCTAGTTTTACCGTAATGAAAAAGAAAACCCGAATGAACCCACTCGTCACACACTTTACTTTCGCAAGTATTGCGTTAGCTATGCTGTGGATGTTTGTTCAGGATAAAGACACCCTGCTTACCGGCAGTGCCCTGGTGCTTGCCTATATTGCATGCGCACTCGGGTATCGTATGATTGCAGCACGCGAAGCATTGAAAAATACCAGCAAAGCTGCTCACAAAAAACATTAACCCGCTATATGCCCCAACACTTGGCGTCTGAATAAAACTGTGTAATCATCCAGTCACAATTTTATAACAGGACCCTGCACATGTATCGTCGCTCACTGCTATTATTTTTTTTGTTGGGTGGATGCACCTCTTATGAGCAACCCACCCACGTAAAAAACTGCCAGGATCTCGTTTATAGCTACCCGGAAGTACGCGATAAAGGAAACGAGGATCAATATGCTGCACTATTCACAGATAATGCACGCTTTACCGTCGAGAAACTTAATATTTCACTCAATAACAAGACCGAGATTGTCGACCGTTTCAATAAAGCGCGCAATAACACACAAACCGTTCATATGATGACTTCGTCTCGCCAGTTCCGTAAAAACGATGCACTTGCTGGCGAATCTCACTTTATTTTACTACTGAAAAATAATGCACAACCGACGACGACAAAAATCATCAGCGGTCGTTACTTAGACACCTTTGATTACGATACAAGTCAATGTCGCTTTAGCAGCCGAAAAGTCGAAATCGATCGTATGGATGCCCTATAGCAATAAACTAGCTCTGCCTGGTGCGTTTATACCAGCGCTGCATTTCCTTATGATCACGCGTCACTGCCTGTCCCTGAGCTTCCATTTCGGTGACTTCATTGGCGAGTATTTCTTCTGCGGTTAGTTCTAACTTCATCAGTAAGGCACTTAATTGTGCCTTTTCGTCTTCGGACATATGCTCGGTCAGCATTGCTTCTCTTTTTTGCACATGAACTGTGACTTCCCGGTATATTTTCTCTCCCGCTTCAGTCAGTGCCACAGGTTTGCTTTTGCCTGTTAATTCCTTTGCACTTACCAATTCAAGTTTCAGCAAAGTATTAACGGCACGCGTGACTGAATAGGGATCCAGCCTTGACTGATAGCTCACTTCGGCTGCCGTAATAGGCCCATAAGAACCAACATTCAACAGTACTCGCAACTCTCTGGTATTTAGCTCAGTCAGAGAACGGATCACCGGGTCTCTATCGAGTGACAAGAGGTTACTAACTACCGCCACCTGAAATGGCACATGCTCTGCCAGATCAAGTGCTTCTTTATGTGGATTTGTCACTGCTAACGCGCGCCTTCTGTTAGCAATGGCATTTTTCATATCATTGTCACTGGACAATTTGTACCTCTACACATATAGTTGTTGCATATGCAACACAATAAACATTTACAGGAAACCAGTATGCCTTTAGTTAAGCCTTTGTCACAAGAGCATGATCAGGAAGTGGCAGAATTAGCCAAATTTTTCAACGAAACGCTTGGCTTTTGCCCTAACAGCGTGTTAACCATGCAAATTCGCCCGGCAATTGCCCGTGCATTCATTAACCTGAATAAAGCCGTCATGGAAAACCATGGTCGGGTTACCTCGGAATTAAAAAGACTGATTGGCTATATCACCAGCGCCAATACCGGATGCCGTTACTGCGAAGCCCATACTATCTTAGCGGCACAACGCTACGGTGGCAGCGATGAAAGGCTGGCTCAGATTTGGCAATTCAGGGAAAGTGACGTGTTTAATGACGCTGAAAAAGCCGCTTTTGAGTTTGCACTGGCTGCCTCCAGTGTACCAAATGCAGTCGATGAGACCATTGAAACTGCGATGCAGGCACACTGGGATGATGGTGAAATCGTCGAGATATTAGGTGTTATCGCCCTATTTGGTTATCTCAATCGTTGGAATGATTCCATGGCGACTACGCTGGAGGCCGGTGCCATTGATGCCGGAGAAACGCTGCTTAATGACCGCTGGGAAACAGGCAAACACGTCAAATAACCCTCCAATTCAGGATTAAAACGAACATCCTTCAACCGATGGGAAAGCAGTACATGTCTGCTTCCCATTTTTACCTGCCTCTGATGCAATTAAATTAGTTGAATATTTGGGTTGATCCAAATCAAAACGCACTATATATTAAAGTTTCAATAATTACTGAAACTTTAAAAATGCAGCTATCACCTAAAATCGAAAACTTCGTTCTCCACTGCGGAGAGATGGGAAGCCGCTGGGGCTTCAATCGTACCATAGGCCAAATGGTTGGCTTGTTGGTTATTAATGAAAAGCCTCTGACTGCAAATGAAATTGCTGAAGCGCTCAAAATTTCCCGTGGTAATGTCAGTATGGGTATCAAAGAGCTGCAATCATGGCAATTGGTAAAGTCCATCATATCCCGGGAGATCGAAAAGAGTATTACTCGCCTAACGGCAGTATCTGGGACCTGGCTAACCGGGTTTTCGAAGAGCGCCGCAAGCGCGAGATTGACCCTACCCTGACCTTATTGCGTGACCAGATCCTGGACAGTGCAAATTCACCAGAAGAAAAATATGCTCAAGAACAGATGCAGTCGATTCATGACCTGCTAGAGACAGTGACAAAGTGGTCAGCCGAATTGCAACGACTTACACCTGAACAACTGCAATCCTTAATGAAACTGGGTTCATCTGTTAGCAAAGTGATTGATTTGAAGGATAAACTGCTCAGAAAATCCTAACTGAGTGGCTTTGAAAAGGATTTCTTTACAATGCGCGGCTCGTGGCCGCGCAACACAGTCGTGTCAGCCAGGCTGCTATGCCTAACCCGGGTGCAGCGTGTGCTGATATAATATGCGAGGTGCGTCATGCTTGATACCCTACTGTTGTCGCGTATTCAGTTTGCGGCAAATATTAGCTTTCATATTCTTTTTCCAACCATAACCATAGCCTTAGCCTGGTTCCTGGTTTTCTTCAAATTCCGTTACGACCAAACCGGCGAACAGGTGTGGCTCAGAGCCTATCGATTTTGGGTTAAAATATTTGCACTCACTTTCGCGCTGGGCGTAGTAAGCGGCATTACGATGTCTTTTCAGTTTGGCACTAACTGGCCCGGATTTATGGAGCGCGTAGGCAATATAGCCGGACCTTTACTCGGCTACGAAGTGCTCACCGCCTTTTTTATGGAAGCCACCTTTCTGGGTATTATGCTATTTGGTATGAAACGCGTAAGCCCACGCCTGCACACTTTTGCTACTCTCATTGTGGCGGTGGGCACCACCCTGTCGGCATTCTGGATACTCTCTTTGAACAGCTGGTTGCAAACCCCCACGGGCTACACACTTGTAGATGGCGTGTTCTACCCTCAGAACTGGTTTGAGATCATCTTTAACCCATCATTTGGTTATCGCTTTTCTCATATGCTCCTGGCCAGCGGACTCACAGCCTCCTTTCTGGTCGCAGGAATTAGTGCCTATAGGCTGCTAAAAAACGATCACAAACATGCACCCAAACTGACATTGAAGGTTGCACTAAGCGTTGCTGCACTGCTGGCACCACTACAGATGTTTGTTGGTGACCTTCATGGCCTAAACACCTTTGAGCATCAGCCCCAAAAAGTTGCCGCAATGGAGGGGGTCTGGGACACTGAGCAAGGCGCGCCCTTGCTGCTATTCGCAATACCAGATGAAACTACCCGAACGAACCATTTCGAAGTCGCTATTCCTAACTTGGCGAGTTTAATTCTGACTCATGAGCTGGATGGAGAGATCAAAGGTCTCAATGAATTTAAAGGTGAACACCCGCCGGTTAAGCCTGTCTTTTTTGGATTTCGGATAATGGTAGGGATCGGTGTACTCATGATCCTCGTCGCAGCCGTTGCCCGTTACACATTGTGGCGACGTTCAACGCTGCCACATTGGCAACTAAAAATGCTAGTAGCTATGACGTTCTCCGGCTGGATTGCAACTTTAGCAGGCTGGTACGTCACAGAAATAGGACGCCAACCCTTTATGGTCAATGGACTGGTAAAAATTGAAGAACTAGTCACCAGTGTCCCGGGAGAGCATGTGCTGCTTACATTAGTGGGTTACCTCACTGTCTATGCTGTGCTACTCACAGCGTATATTAAAACCTTGTTCTATACAGCACGCAATGCCGTGGAAGTTGAAGAGTACCAGACAACACCAGTTCAGGAGGGTCAATATGTATAGTGCTGACTATCTCGCTTTGTTTTACAGCGCACTCATGGCCCTTGCCATCATAGTGTACGCTGTGCTCGACGGTTATGATTTGGGCGTTGGTATATTGTTACCGGGTAAAAATAAACCCGCTGCTGATACGATGATCGCCTCTATTGGCCCTTTTTGGGACGCCAACGAAACCTGGCTAGTACTGGCTGTCGGCCTGGCGCTCATCGCCTTCCCCACCGCACATTCAATCATACTGCAGGCACTGTATCTGCCTATTGCTTTTATGTTGCTGGGTTTGATTTTAAGGGGCGTTGCGTTCGACTTTCGTGCCAAGGCCAAAACACGCTACCGTGAAACCTGGGATCGCTGCTTCAAACTGGGCAGCCTGATCACCGCATTTTCACAGGGATACATGCTGGGTCTGTATGTGATGTCGTTTGAACACAGTCTGGCAAGCCATCTATTTGCAGCACTTAGCGGGGTTGGTGTCATAGCAGCTTATACCTTAATAGGTGCAGCCTGGTTGATTATGAAATGCGAAGGTGAGATACAAGACTCGGCTATCCGGTGGTGTCGGGTGAGCAATCTCATTGCTTTGCTGGGCGTTTTAGCTGTTTCTGTAGTAAACCCACTTATTAACACTTACGTTCAGACGCGCTGGTTTGGCACCGAGATAAGCCTGTTACTATTGCCACTGCCCCTTATCTGCATGGTACTTTTTGTGCTACAAGACAGGGTACTGGTCAAGCTCAAACATACACCAAACCAAGGTTGCTGGTTACCCTTTGCTATCACTGTGGTGATATTTTTACTGTGCTTTTTTGGTCTTATTTATAGCTTCTTCCCGTATGTCGTCCCGGGCACATTAACCATATATGAGGCACTTGCGGACCCATCTGCACTCACCTTTATGCTATACGGCGTCGTACTGGTGGTACCGGCGATAATTGGCTACACACTATTCTCTTATCGGGTTTTCTGGGGAAAAACACAGGACCTGAGCTACTACTGATTTTCACTTGCATTAGCCCAACCAAAAAGGCAGCCCGCACGCTGCCTTTTTTATTTGGTTAGTTTAATTAAAAACTAAATTTTCGGATAGCCAATGCGGTCAGACAAATACCCGACACTGGTGGCAAAATAATAGCTGCGATTCCAGTTCATCAGCGCTTTGTAATTATTATAAGCCAGATACATACGGCCATTCATGTCATCAGGCATCACCAAAGCAGCACTAATATTCACTTTTGGCAAATCTGTGCCATCAGCGCGTCTTACGCCCAGACTTTGCCACTCTTGTAGTGAGCGTTCAGAGTCTCGCCAAAACTCAAGCCACTGCTTGTGATTTTTTGAACCGCGCTTCAGGACATACTGGCTGGGGAAGTCATCAGGCAATTTTACCTGACGGCCCCACGTCAGGCTGTCATTCCAACCAACACTTTTCAGATAATTGGCGATAGATGCCAGGGCATCTTCTTTGCTGGTCCAGATGTCTTTCTTGCCATCTTTGTTGTAATCAACGGCATAAGAATTGAAGGAGGTTGGCATAAACTGCGATTGCCCCATTGCGCCAGCCCAGGAGCCTTTGAAACTGTCAACATTCACATGGCCATCTTTAAGAATGTCCAGTGCAGCCCATAACTGACGTTTATACAGAGCTTCCCGGCGACCATCAAATGCCAATGTCACCAGTGAGCTGATCACCGGATAGCCGCCCTGAACCCGGCCAAAGCTACTTTCCAGTCCCCACAATGCAACGATAAAGCGACCCTGCACACCAAAGTCTTTGCTGATCCTGTCCAGTAGCTCTTTATTTTCTTTATACAGCTTACGTGCACGCTGAACTTTCCAATCTGGTACACGTTTAGGCAGATAAGTTTCCAAGGTCTCGACGATCTCTGGCTGATTCTTATCTTGTTTAATGACTTTCTTTTTAAATTTGACTGTGCTGAACGCCTTTTCTATCAGCGCGGGTGTGTAGCCACGCTCAAGCGCTTCAGCCTTTAAAACTTCTACATAACTGTCAAAACGCGCCTGATCATCCGCTTTAACGGTTTGCGATGCCAGACATAAAGATACTAATAATGCGGATAGTGTTTTAGTCACTTTTTACTCCGTTTTGTCTTTTTAATTCGTCCAGAAGATTTTCTTGTGGAGGTGGCAACTGCAAATAAAACCCATCATCGATTAATTTCTGCTTAACGTTACTTAAATCAGCAGTACCGAGTTTGTTGCGTTTTGCTAAATCCACAATGATTACAAATATTGGCGTACCAAAAGTAGCCATTAAAGGGTCAGGGACTTTGCTAAAATCGTCTCGTTTTTCAATAAAAAGATAGGTATCGGCTTTTTTACTACTTTTATATACTGCGGCTAGCATTATAACCCTATAAAATCTTGCTAATCTGAGAGCAGCACTATACCATGACCTATATAATATTTGGAAAGTTTTGCGACTCTCAAACGTACAGAGTACGGGGTCAGAACAATATTAATCAGAGTTCGCACTGGTATTGAGCGCTTATGTCTACACAGTCTTTTGAATTGAAGGGAAACCTGTTTACTCTCTCAGTTTTACACCTCTTCGATGCCGACCTTGGTAATGTAAAACAGCAACTGAGTGATAAAATTTCCCAAGCTCCTAAGTTTTTTAAAGGAGCACCCATCGTAATCAATCTTGCAGACGTCCAGGAGCAGAGCATTGTGCTCAGCGATTTGAAACGTATTCTTGCGGCGTTGGCATTAAACCCGGTTGGTATTTGTAACGGTACAGAACAGCATAATGCTGAAGCTAAAGAAATTGGCTTATCTGTATTAAACTATACTAAAGATGTTAAGCCTGTTACCCAGGATAGCCAAGACACACAAATAGTCGAAAAAGAAGTCTACCTTGGTGCCCAGGTCATTAATGGCACTGTACGCTCCGGGCAACAAATTTACGCGAAGGACCGGGATCTCATTGTACTTGGCGCAGTCAGCCACGGTGCAGAGGTCATTGCCGATGGCAATATTCACATCTATGGCACGCTCAGAGGCCGTGCTATCGCTGGTGCGCAAGGAAATCATGAGGCGAGTATCTACTGTCAGAAACTTGAAGCAGAGCTTGTTTCAGTGGGCGGCAGTTATTGGATCAGTGACTCTCTTCAGGGTGAGCACTGGGGCAAGGCCTGCCAGATTTCACAAAATAACGAATCATTAGAATTAACAGCATTGGTCAAAGGATAATTCAGATGGCAAAGATTATTGTCGTAACTTCAGGTAAAGGTGGTGTAGGTAAAACCACATCAAGTGCAGCGATCGGCACAGGTCTTGCGCTTAAAGGATACAAAACAGCCATTATCGACTTTGATATTGGCCTGCGTAACTTAGATCTCATCATGGGCTGCGAACGCCGCGTCGTCTATGATTTTGTCAACGTCATAAATGGTGAGGCAAACCTTAATCAGGCGCTGATTAAAGATAAACGCGTTGAAAAACTCTATATCTTACCTGCGTCACAAACTCGCGACAAAGATGCCCTGACAAAAGAAGGCGTTGAACGTGTATTAAAAGAAATGTCGGAAGACTTTGATTTTATTATCTGCGACTCCCCTGCTGGCATCGAAGCCGGTGCGATGATGGCGCTGTACTTTGCTGATGAAGCGATTGTGACAACTAACCCAGAAGTTTCTTCCGTACGAGACTCTGATCGCATTCTTGGGATTTTACAAAGCAAATCAAAACGCGCGGAAGATGGTCTGGAGCCAGTAAAAGAGCACCTACTACTTACCCGCTATAATCCAGAGCGTGTTGAAAGCGGCGACATGCTGTCGGTGGAAGATGTTCAGGAGATCCTGGCAATCGACTTACTCGGTGTGATCCCAGAGTCTAAAGCCGTGTTAAATGCATCTAACTCGGGGCAGCCTGTGATCCTGGATACAGAATCAGATGCAGGACAGGCATACAGCGATGCTATCAATCGCTTATTGGGTGAAATCATCGACTTCAGATTTTTGAATGTTGAAAAGAAAGGACTGCTAAAGCGGATTTTTGGAGGTTAATGTGTCTTTACTTGATTATTTTCGATCCGAGAAAAAGTCCAGCGCTTCGCTGGCTAAAGAGCGGCTACAAATAATCGTTGCCCATGAACGCTCCAAGCGTGGCACCCCCGATTATCTGCCTCAGTTAAAGCAAGACATCCTCGAAGTTATCCGTAAGTATGTCAAAGTTGACTCGGACGCAGTCAATGTTCAATTTGAACAAAACGAAGACGATTTAGCCGTACTGGAGCTGAATGTAACGCTTCCGGATGACGAACAAAAGTAACACGCAAACAAAAACGCCGCACAATGTGCGGCGTTTTTGTTTCATAAAACTCTACTCAACCAGCCATTTAGAAAGTGCACCTTTCAACTGACTATGACGCCAGCCCAAAAACAAATCTGGCTTCATAAACTTATTTCTTTGCGCATCATCTAGTTTCCAGTTCCACCCTATCACCTGATTAATTTGCTTCTTAGAAGCAAATACATCCAGCGGGATACCCTGTTGTTTAGCAACTTCTGCTATCGATTGTTTTATTTCTTTAGCAGCCCCTTTATAACCAGGGAAATCAATCAATCGTTGCACTCGTTTCGGTAACTCAGCCTCTGGTACAGCTTTCCCAGCTTCAATACATGCCAGAATTTCCTTACCAGAGCGGTTCACTTCCATTTGTTCCACGCCAGGCACATTACGAAGGCTGTTCAGCGAACTTGGCCGACGTTTTGCAATTTCAACCATGTTTTGTTCTTTGAGTACAAAATTAAGTGCCAGGTTTTTCTTTTCCGCCTTACTTTGTCTCCAACTCGCAAGCTCACGTAATACAGCCAAATCCCGAGGTTTTAATTGCCAGACATTTTTAACACTCAGATATAAATAAGCGTCCGGCGTTCTGAAAGCACGTTTTTGCGCTATCAATTGAGATTCTGAGATCACGATATCCGACAAGCCTTTCTCTGCGATCTTTTTGCTGAGACTTTCATAGCAAGGGAGCAGATAAAATACATCCGCCGCAGCATACTCAAGCTGGCTTGCCTGTAATGGACGTTTGAGCCAGTCAGTTCTGGACATACTCTTATCAAGCTCAACATCCAGCATCATTTTCACCATATTGGCGAATCCGACGCAATTACCCTCTCCAAGCAACTGCAACGCAAACTGCGTATCAAACAATGGTGCAGGTACAAATCCTGCAAATTTCTGGAATACCTCGATATCTTCAGAGGGAGAGTGAAGTACTTTTACGATTTGCTCATCCCGAAGTAAATGCCATAACCCTGAAAAATCGAGCTCACTTAATGGATCTATCAGGGCCAGATGCTCACCGTTATAAACCTGGATCAACGCGATTTCTGGATACAAAGTTCTGCGGCGCATAAACTCTGTGTCTATCGCAAGCACATCGCTATCTGCCAGTTTCGCTGTAAAAGCATCAAGCTCAGTTTGGTGTTGGATAAATTGATACTGCACATTTACTCCCTATAAAAAACCGGCTTTCGCCGGTTTCTCTTTACTTTAATGCCCTACGCAATATTTTGCCGACATTGGTCTTAGGTAATTCATCTCTGAATTCGACCAATTTAGGGACTTTATAATTGGTTAGCTTGTCGCGACAATGACTTATTATATCTTTTTCTGTCAAAGATGGATCCTTTCTCACAACAAAAACTTTAACCTGTTCGCCACTGACTTCGTGCGGTACACCGACAGCAGCTACTTCCAACACACCCTCGTGCATTGCAACGACTTCTTCAATCTCATTAGGAAACACATTAAAACCAGAGACCAAAATCATGTCTTTTTTACGATCTACGATGTAAAAGAACCCTTCTTCATCGTAAATAGCAATATCACCCGTTGCGAACCAGCCATCCTGCAAACATTCAGCAGTTGCATCCGGACGATTATAGTAGCCAGCCATGACTTGAGGACCTTTAACACAAAGCTCGCCAGGCTCGCCCAGCGGCATCTCTTCACCCTGATCATTAATGATTTTCAGATCCGTACTGGGTGCCGGTAATCCGATTGAACCGTTATAACCATCAATGTCCCATGGGCAAATTGTGACCAAAGGCGCGCACTCTGTCAGGCCATAGCCTTCCATCAGCTTGCTCTTTGTCACATTTTGCCACCGCTCAGCAACTGGTCGCTGTACAGCCATACCACCACCAAGCGACACCTTCAGTGTTGAAAAGTCCAGGTCGGAAAACCCTGGCGTGTTAAGTAAGCCGTTAAACAAAGTATTTACACCAGTCATGACGGTGAAGGGGTATTTTGATAGCTCTTTAACAAAACCCGGCATATCCCTTGGGTTGGTGATCAATAGGTTGTGGCCACCGTACTTCATGAAGGTAAGGCAGTTCGCTGTCAGTGCGAAAATATGATAAAGCGGTAGCGCAGTAACGACCACTTCGCGACCCTTATCTAGTACTTTATCAAGACAACCAGAAACCTGCTCCAAATTCGCAACCATATTACCATGAGTCAGCATTGCACCTTTGGAAACACCGGTCGTACCACCTGTATACTGAAGAAATGCCAGATCTGTCAGTGCCACCTCAGGTACTTTATATTGGCTGGGATCGGCGCTTATCGCCTGGGCAAAAGGCTTTACATCAGGCAAGTCGTAATCAGGCACCATTTTCTTAAACTTTTTAACCACAAAATTGACTAAATGCTTTTTGATACCACCTAGCATGTCGCCAATTTGTGTCACAACTATGTGTTTAACGCCCGTCGTTGGTAGTGCCTTTTCGAGTGTATGTGCAAAGTTTGCCAATATGAAGATTGCTTTTGTTTCTGAGTCATTAAGCTGATGCTCAAGCTCTCGCACTGTGTACAAGGGGTTTACATTGACCACCGTACATCCTGCTCGCAACACGCCTAAAATGGTGATGGGTGTTTGCAGCAGGTTTGGCATCATCACTGCTACTTTATCCCCTTTACCTAATTTAAGGGTATTTTGAATATAACTGGCAACTGCCTTGGTAGCCTCATCAACTTGTTGGTAAGTCATTGTTTTGCCCATGTTACTGTAAGCTGGTAACTGGGCAAACTCTCTAAAACTTTTGTCGAATAGTTCAAGCAGCGAGTTGTAGTGTTCTGGGTCGATTGTTTCCGGCACCCCTTCTGGGTAGCGCTTTAACCAGATTTTTTCCACTCTAAGCTCCTGTGTTCTCGTTATTTTTTATATTGGTCTTACCTTAATACAATTAAGGCACACAAACAATTGAGTAAATACTCTAAAGCTGAGATAGTCCCACATTTGACACAATTATACAATCAGGAAACGCCGGGATGTTTTATATGTGTTAAAACCTGCTCTAACACTTGTTCCGGATTTTCCATGTGGCAGTGGTGTCCACCTGCAACCTCTATACATGTAAGCGCTTCAAAGCATTCAGAAAACTGCCCTAAGCTATGTTTCATTTGTGCGTACCCAGACTCGCCCATAATTGCCAAAGCGGGCGTTTTAACACCTTGCAACAACGATAGCGCCTGAGCACGTGAAAAACGCGTCGTAGAAGGTAGCTTCAATTTGGGGTCCGTGGTTAGACGCGCGCCCTCATCAAGCTCTTCGATGTTTCGCTCCATTAATATAGCAGCTATTTCTTCATTGAAATCGCTAACTTTCAGTCGTGCTTTGATGATAGCCTGTTTGTCGGCAAACAGGCGCAAACTTGTCTCGTTAGCTTGCTCAACTAGCTGCCGTGCAGCAAATGCATCAAGCAACTGCTGCTTAGCATTCTTATCACTTTGATATAATAGCCCAATACCATCTATCAGTGTCAGTGTATTTACTTTTTCAGCATAGAGGCTGGTGAACAAACCACCAACCAAAGCACCCATCGAATGCCCGACGATATGGCAACGTGCAATATGTTTAGCACGGAGAAAAGTCAGAACATCATAAACATATTCTACAAAATAGTATTGCGCATCGGCACTTCGCCAGTCCGAGTTGCCATGGCCTGGGAAATCCAACGCGATAAACTTGAACGCCTCAAGCACATCATCTGGTAGGTTATGTAATAAAGGTAAAAAGCTGTTGCTGTTATCCTGCCAGCCATGCAGCATCAGGACAACCTGCGCCCCCTCTCCCATTTCCTGGTAGGCAAATCCGCTCACGCACCCTTGTTTTATCTTGTTTTTATCAGTAATCAACATAAATTCATATTCTTATTGAACGTATTACATTAATATTCTACGCATTATAGCTCGCGTGCAAAGTACTAATCATTGTTCTGAAAATGGTTAGCTCTTTATTAAAGCGAACAAAAACACGGGAACATTAAGGATCATCTATGACACGCAAAATTAGCGCTCTGGCGTTTGCTCTGGGCTGCACCTTGTCAAACTCAGTATTTGCTGCACCTAAAAATATCATCTATATGATTGGAGATGGTATGGGGCCAGCCTTCACTACAGCCTATCGTTACATGCAAGACGATAAAGCAACCAAAGTCGTTGAGCCTACTGTGTTCGACTCCATCCTGGTGGGTATGGCGCATACCTATCCAGACGACGACACCGTAGTCACAGACAGTGCCGCTGGGGCAACAGCACTCAGCACAGCAGCAAAAAGCTACAATGGAGCAATTGCGGTAGATACACATAAACAATCTCTCAAAACAATGCTGGAAATTGCCAAAGAGCAAGGAATGACAACAGCACTCGTGGCCACATCCCAGATAAACCACGCCACACCTGCCAGTTTCGCAGCACACAATGAATCCAGACGTAACTATGACGAAATTGCCGACGATTACATCGACAACAAGATTGCCGGTAAACTCCCTGTTGATTTACTGCTAGGTGGCGGTACCAAGTACTTTATTCGTGATGACAGAAACCTGGTCAATGAGTTTAAAGAAGCCGGTTACCAGTATGCAGACGCATTTGACAAGCTAGATTCACTCAGCCGCCTTCCTGCGCTGGGCTTATTCGCAGAAGTTGCTTTTCCGCATGCAATAGACAGTAAAGAGCCTAAGCGACTGACTAGTATGACAAATAAAGCACTGGGTTTGTTAGACAATCACAACGAAAAAGGCTTCTTTGTCATGATTGAAGGCAGCCAGATCGACTGGTGCGGACATGCAAACGACATCGCTTGTGCGATGAAAGAAATGGACGATTTCGCTGGCGCAATCACCGCCGCTAAGGCCTATATCGACAAAAACCCGGACACAGTATTGGTTGTTACTGCTGATCACTCTACCGGCGGCCTTACTCTGGGGAGCAATGGCGTATATCAATGGAAGACAGATGTTGTTGCAAAAGCGAAAGCCTCAGTGAAGGAGCTTACCAATACGCTTTCAGAGGCAAAGCCTAAGCAAATGGCCAAGACCTGGACTCAACTGACCGGTTTACCCTTTGACGAAGACACCAAGAAGGCGCTTATCAATGCACAAAAGGACTCAAAAGAGGCCTTATATAAAGCAGCGAATAAAATCATCAATGATGCCAGCTATACGGGCTGGACAACCAAAGGGCACACTGCAATCGATGTACAGGTATTTGCCTATGGTGAAGGACGTGATGCGTTCATTGGCTCTCTAAACAACACGCAAATTGCCGATAAGCTGATCTCTTACATAGAGAAATAACCAGCATACAACCAGGCGGATCAGCACAGCTGATCCGCTTACTCAGGTTGTGGGATCACGGACCGTTTCATGTTTATTACTGTTAGCCTGGGTCTGTAGCAACCCCATAGCATCTTCTATAGGCATGGCTTTGTAATATAAAAACCCCTGCACGCAGTCCACCTGGGACTGTTTAACCAGATTTTCCTCTTCTTTTGTCTCAACGCCTTCTGCCACCAATCGGAAACCGAGTTTAGCGATCATCTCTGAAAGATTGGTATATAAAGATACAGACTTACAGTTATAGCTCTCGGGCAACAAACTTCGGTCTAGTTTAATGGTATCTATATTGAGTTTTGATAAAACGGATAGGCAAGAGTAGCCCGTACCAAAATCATCCATAGCACAGGCTATCTGATGCTCACGGAGTAAGTTAACCACATCAACCGTCCGATTAAAGTCTTCGATGTAACTGGATTCAAGTAATTCGACTTCAATCTGGCCGGGATAATCTGCAAACGCCTTCACGATGCGTTTATACCCGCCGGTTAACAGATTTTGCGGTGAGATGTTAAAACTAACTTTGGGCCTGAAGCCTGCTCTGGCAAACTGCTCGAGGTCTACTTCAAGCTGATCGATGACAAAGTTATCTATGATATGTAGCAACGAGTGTTGCTCCAGCGTTGCTAAGAACCAGGGGCCCTGAACCTGTCCATCCGCCTCTTTTAACCTCAACAAGGCTTCAAAGCCAACAACTTCCTTCGTGTACGGGTTTATTTTTGGCTGATAGAACAACATCAGTTCACCCCGATTAAGTGCGTCCGTGACTTCCTTCAAGCTATGTACATTGATTTGCTCTTCACGTTGAGAGCGAGTGTATAAGCTTTCCGCCCCTGCCTCTATCAATCTGCCAGTCGTAAATCGCTTAAGTAAGACATCCAACGCCTTACCGGACAAATTGTGATCCCGATTAAATTTTAAAAATGGGTAATACAAAGCTGCATTAAGTGCAATTAACAGGATTTGCAATACAACCCCACTGATACTTTGCGTCAATAACCAGCCACTGATAAACACCGGCGTGAACCAGGGAATATCCATTGCTGGTGCCAGTGTGATAACGCCGGTTGAAATACATACATAGGAGATGAGTGCATTTAATAAAGGGCTCAGCAAAAATGGGATCAACAGGTAGGGGTTGAAAACTATAGGCAACGCATAGAGCATCACTTCACTGATATTGAACAACGCAAGCGGCGATGCAATCATTGCGATGCTTCGCTCATGACGTGCATTTTTGAGTAACAAAGACGCGATGATCAGGCCCCAGATGCAGCCCGTACCGCCAATAATGACGAAGCAAGTGTAGAAGTCATAGCTCGAAAGCTGAGGTAACACCAGATAATCGGTCAGCTCGCCCGACACCAACAGGTGGTACGTGTTATCGCCATGAACACCAATAAACCACAGTAAATGTGAAAAAATCAGCTGCGCCGAAATCTTCTCGAATACACTCCAGGTGGGGTTAAGGAGTTTTAAAGTGCTATGAATTTGTCCGGTGAAATGATCGAATAGGGGGATAACTAACAAAATAATCGCGGTGACTAGAATATAAGGAATGATCAAATTAAGGTGTTTGCGCAAAAACAGACTAATCGAGCTAATGCCCACCAATCTCAGCCAGCGGATCCGCTCAATGTAAGCCAACAGGTAACAACACAGGACCGGCATAAGCAAAGAATATAGCATGCCATTACGGTGCACTATATTCAGCGCTCCCTGGCTGATTTCAATGTAACCCGTAGTCGCAGTGAAACAAGCCAACACTAAGACCGGCCCGGCAATGGTGTGTATTTTAAGGTTCTTTGACAGATAGTAACTGAAAGAAATGAGGGTAAGTAACGGGAAAATCCCCCACACTAAGGTGTTAAAGTCACCAAGCGCTTGATACTTTAATTTGCTCAGATCATCTCCAAGCCACTGGTTTAGGAGAGTAATTACTGAAGCAACAATGAAAAATGGGATGAGCGCGATATAACCTTCCCGCAACGACAAAACAACCGTATTTGAAGAAAGCTTGAGTGCAAACTGGTTAAATCTGTTCAGCAAACGCGTGACCATAAATTGTTATTTTCTTTTAACATTACTCCAAAAGCAGATTAAAACAAATGAATTGACTAAATTTTTGCTGAAAAATATTCAAGCCGAATGACAAGGCTCTGGGAGACGCTTATTAAGATAAAGGGTGATTAAAACCGATTAGAAAAAATGTCAGGCGTAAATGCTGACACCTAGTAGTGACTGAACTTCGCTTCGCCGTTCTTGATTTTGAATTGCACTATAAGATTGGATAGCAACACTGGTTTTAAAATTAGGCTGGTCGTAAATGACATCTCTTTTATCATCAGAATACTGCTGTGCCAGTGCGACACCGGCATCTGAGTATTTTAGTTTGGCAGCTTGCTGAACTGGCGCTTGGGTGTCACTCGCAGCAGGTTTAACAACCGACTGTCTCAGTTGATAAGTATCCTGATTTTGAACAAGCTGGTTGATTTTCATCAGTCTATATCACCAAAAACCCAATGCACCAGTATAAGATTAGCCCGTTACTCGCGTCCGGGCAACTTCTTCCACGTTACAGTATCTCTTACATACTGAGGCTGAGCGTCAGCAGCATTAACAACCTCTCCGGCTTCAAACTGCGCAATGCCAGTAGCTAACATGTATTCAGCATGCGGCAACGTAATATCGCTATGTACTTCGAGCCCCAGCTTTTGAGCAACATCCGAATACGTCTGCCAGCCAGTGCCGACTGCAAGTACGCCTTTAAAATCACCCTCAATTAACTCAGGTTTGATCACACTTTCTGCGCCGGAGGCAATCGCCTGATTATTATCTGAACGGGTATAATGACAAAGATAAACCTCACCCATCCGCGCATCAATCGCGACCAAAACTTGCTTTGCCTGGGTTTGCGCAAATGCCTGTTGTGCCATTGCCTGAAGCGTTGAAACACCTGCCAGTTGCAAATTTCCTGAATAAGCTAACCCCTGGGCAACAGCAACGCCGATACGTACCCCGGTAAAACTGCCCGGTCCGCGGCCAAACACCAGGCCATCCAGATCTTTGAGCTGACAACCAGCTTCAGTAAACAGTTGCTCGACTAACGGCAATATTTTCTGACTATGTTGCTGAGGGCACTCTTCAAAGTGGCGATAAAGGTTGCCGTTGTACGACAACGCCAGGCTCAGAGCTTCCGTTGAAGCATCCAGAGCAAGCAAATTATATTTCATGCTGGTCAATATTCTCTAAAAATGACAACGCCTTATCCAAATCACGAGTACGTGACATGGGAGGCAAACTTTTAATAAAGGTTTCACCGTATTTTCGCGTAACCAGACGATTATCGCAAATAATTAGTACACCTTTGTCTTTCTTATCACGGATCAGGCGCCCAACCCCCTGCTTTAAAGCAATGACAGCCAGTGGCAGCTGAATTTCATCAAACGGTTCTTTATCCTGCAACTGGGCATCTTTCATCCGAGCCTGTAATAACGGGTCATCCGGCGAAGTAAACGGCAGCTTGTCTATTAACACACAACTCAGCGTATCGCCGCGTACATCAACCCCTTCCCAAAAAGACGCAGTGCCCATTAAAACCGCATTACCATGGCGCACAAATTGCTCCAGAATAATCCGTTTTGATGCTTGCCCTTGCATAAACACCGGGTATTCTGTCGCAGTACTTAGTCCCTCATAAACCAGGTGCATCACACGGTAACTTGTGAAAAGCAGAAATGTTCGACCCTGCGCTGCATTGATCACTTGCTTGGCTATTTTTACCAAGGCGTGTGGCATCATTTCATCTTTGGTTTCGGGCAGATATCGGGGCAAACAAAGCATGGCCTGCGATTCATAGTCAAACGGGCTGTCGACAATGGCCTGATGATCTGGTGCCAGACCCAAACTGGCGTTAAAGTGCGCGAGGCTGTTGTCCACCGATAAAGTTGCTGAAGTAAACACAAAGCTCGCTTCACTCTTAGCCATCATATCTTTAAATCGATTAGATACATCCAGCGGCGTAATATGAATCGTCAGGAAGCGACGGGTGGTTTCGAACCAATAACTAAAGCCAGACTGACTAACATCAAAGGCCCGGTCGAGCTGCCCTTTAAACGCCAAAACCCGCTCCAGTGGATGTTCTATCTTATCAGAGCGGTCGAGGCACAATTTGAGCACCTGATATAAAAAATCCAGATTGCTGATCACTCTGTGTAGCGCATCGCAGATCACTTTATCCTGCAACTTTTCTCGCCAGTCTCCCCGTGCACCATCGCCCCCAAACACAAGTCGCAGATCAGCAACACTGGTCTCCAACTTATTCAACGTTTTGCCCAGTTGCAACATGTCCGGAATATCACTTCGGTAAATTAGCCGCAAATCATTAATAAGCGCCTGAAGTTGCTTAGTACTAATTGACTCACCAAAGTAATCAGATGCGATTTCACCAAGCTGATGCGCTTCATCAAAAATATAGGTATCTGCGGTTGGCATTAACTCCGCAAACCCAGACTCTTTCACCGACATGTCGGCAAAAAACAGATGGTGATTAATCACAACCAGATCGGCCTCCGCGGCTTTCAACCTGGCTTTACGTATATAGCAGTCGGCAAAATCTGGACATTCCTTACCTAAGCAGTTATCCGCGGTCGAGTTAACATAAGGCAGTACTTTGGCGTCTTCTTCAATACCCACACAGTCTGCCAGGTCACCGCTTTGCGTTTCAGTTGCAAACTTGGCCACCATGGCCAGCTGGTGCATAACGTCAGGGTCGTCACTGGGCACATGGGCCACATGTTCATTCAGTCGATAAGTACACAGATAGTTGGCACGCCCCTTTAACAAAGCAACCTTGCGACCTTTACCAAGCGCTTTAAGTAGCTCTGGTAAATCCCTGTGATAAAGCTGCTCCTGCAACGCCTTAGAACCGGTTGATATGATCACCTTTTTATCGTTTAACAGCGCCGGAACCAGATAAGCAAATGTTTTGCCTGTACCTGTGCCTGCTTCTACCACACATTGTCCACCCTCTTTCACCACTTTATCTATGGCTTCGGCCATATCAATTTGAGGTTGTCTTGGCTGATAACCGTTAAAGTGGTGTGCCAGGGGACCATTTTCTGAAAAATACTGAGTGATAGACAAAATTAATGCGCTGCTTAGTGACTGGGCGAGGCAATTCTATGGCATGTAAAGGGTAAGCGCAAATCGGTATGGCTTAGTCAAGTCAGTGTGGCTCTGTATAGCGGTACATCAGCACCTTTTCAACTTTCTTTGGTACGCAGGGAGTGTTGTTATACCCCATTACACATACTTCAAGAAAAGAGGTACCTGGCTTTGCAGCCCTGGTTCAGCTGGGTCCTGTCAATATAACGCGCTAATTCATCTAATGACCCGGGCGGCGTTTTGCTTGTGAGACAGCCAAGCTTTACATCAGGTTGGAGCAAAGCCTAATTCCTCAAAAGAAGAGCTTTACCAGGCGAGCTTAATATCTCAGATTAGGAATCTAATGATTTTGACGTAAAAAAGTCAGCTATTGCCGGCTTTAAGTAACAATTATCCGAAATTTTAATTAGGATGTAGTGCCAGATAAAAGAACAAATCAAACGTTATAAGTTTCATTTAGAATTAGCCCAACCAATTACAACTTCTTTTAGCAAGACATTCGATTCAATAATGATGGTGTCATAACTTTTTCCTAATTCAGCATTTTTAGGATACTTCAGTGATAAATCCATTGAATTTTTACTTGTCGAATAACCCAAATTCCTCAGCGTTATCTTATCTCCAGCACTACTCTCAATTAGGTGAACGACAATACTGCCTTTAGGGAACTTTTCAGACAAAATATCCAACTCTTCTACAACACCAGTTCCTAAAAATTCACCCACCATTGCTGTCACATCAATATTGAGCCTCGCATTGTAATTTAAAGCCTCAATAGACTCTGTTAAGCTAAATTTATGCTGATCATTAATAGTAATAGGTTCAGGTGTTAGCAGCACAAACTTAGACAAGAAAAGTATCTTTAAAAACTCAATCATTGCTTGCACTCTCCTCTCTGACGCATCATGCTTAATTTAAGCAGATTGACACCACTTATCGATTTCCAAATACCTTTTTATACCAATATGACTGTCGGTTGTGCTTAAACCATATTTTGTTGCCTTCACACAGAAACGCCCTAAGCTGTTTCATATTAACGCCATAGCGATAAAACAGGGCGATGATCTCTTTGAGTTCTTCATCATCAAGTGACTTGTCTGTATCAATGACTACCGAAAAGCCTTGTCCAAAGACATTATTAACACCTGATAACGCATTTAATCGATCAAAAAAGCTCTGCTCATCTGACGGTGATAAAAACTTAACACTCTTTGCTTCTAACTTCATGTATTTTCTATTTTTTATGGCACATAGATATGAAAGGCCGTTTGCAGTCAACAGGTAAGCTCATACACACATCAGCGCGCTTTTCTCTTCTCGCAGTCCTGTAAAACAACTTTTTTTTGCTCATTGCTGGATGACTGCCAGTTCATAATTTCATTTAGCGTTCTATAACACCCGACACAAATATCGTTATCGTCGAGACAACAATGGCGGATACAAGGCGATGGCACCTGTACCGCGTCTTCAGGCGTCGAACTTGGTTCTTTGTTTCCGCTCATCATTCTACTCCGTAACACTGTACCAGGCATTATACCCCATTAGACCCGAGCTGAAATATTTTGCTTGCCAGCGGATAAAAAATAACTATTACGCGCGCAGCAAAGCAGGCAGCAAGCCATAAAGCCCAGAGCCATGAGGTTAAGACTACTTCTTCTCTTTTGCTTTAATGACACACTTTTTGATACGACTAAATATAGGAAATCAGGTTGGCCGCTTTAGCCCATTTTCGTGTCGAACACGACAACTCACCAACAGATGAAACACTGTTTTCACTCATAGCCAATGACCTAATAAGCCAGGGTTATAGTATTCGCCCGGGTGCGATGCCTTGCGATCTGGTGGACGATTTACTGGCCTATCAGCACAGCATAAGTACACAAAAATATGAACAAGCTGGCATAGGCCGGGGCGATGACTTTTTACGCAATGACTTTGTACGAACAGACGAAATTTGTTGGATAAACGGCGAGTCTGAGCCCGGCAAGCGGTGGCTGGACTGGACCAGTCAGTTGCAACAGTTCCTGAACCGTCGTCTATTCATGGGACTGTTTTCGTTTGAAAGTCATTTTGCCCATTACGCCAGCGGCAGTTATTACAAACGCCATTACGACGCATTTAAAGGTGAAACGAACCGAGTGCTGTCACTGGTTACTTATCTTAACCCTGGCTGGGGCCCTGATGATGGTGGAGAAATGGTGCTATATCGGAACGATAATGACCTTGAAGGGATCAAGGTGGTTCCATTGCATTGCACTCTGGTGCTGTTTCTAAGTGAAGAGTTTCCCCATGAAGTGCTCCCGGCAAGCCGAGACAGATATTCTGTCGCGGGATGGTTCAGGGTAAACACCTCCATTGCAGGAAAAATAGACCCTCCAAGATAAAAACGTGCTCTAAGCCCGGCAGAAACACCTTAACCGGGCCTTAAATATTGTTAGGCCCAAGTATCTAAATGCTGCTCTTCGTCGTCGATCTCACTTGGATCTTCGTCTTTATTGCGTGCACCTTCTTCTTTGTGCTTCTGCCTCTCCATCTCAACCAAATGCTTCTTACGTTTAATTCTTTCAGCCCGATTGTCGAGTACGCCCGCAATTTTAAAGGGGCCATCGTGGCTCACCTGCAACCTGACAATCGGTGCCAGAAATGGTTTAAGTGCATCCATAACCCACCTCTTTATGTGGTATTTCATGCCTTTATTATCGACAGTTATAATTTATTCTTTAATTTATGCAAAAAAGTACTTGCGTGCAATTCGTCACCTGTGTTTATCTATAAATACATTTTGAGCGCACAACGCGCATCACGTTTTATACAAACAGTAAGAGAATTTGACATGCCATTTACACTGACAGCTATCCATCATCACCATCATACACCGGGATAACCTGTCAGGTATTTCGCTGGTGGGTTATTCCTTCAAGGAACCTCCGGCGAACAAGCACTCAACATAATTTATTTTCGCCCTGAGGTTCCCTCGGGGCTTTTAGTTTTTAAACTTAGGAAATAAATTATGAACACCAACAACCGTTTACGAATTGCAATTCAAAAATCTGGCCGCCTTTCTAAGGATTGCCAGTCACTGCTCAAACAGCTTGGAATTAAATTAAATCTGCGCGAACAGCGCCTGATCGCCCACTCTACCAATATGCCAATCGATGTCCTGAGAGTCCGTGATGACGATATTCCGGGTTTGGTCATGGACGGAGTCTGTGATTTGGGTATTGTCGGTGAAAACGTGCTGGTAGAAACTCAGGCTGAGCGCCAGCGTAACCAGCAACCCAGCGAAGTGACTAAACTGGCAAAACTCGACTTTGGCTATTGTCGCCTCGCATTAGCATGGCCTCAGGAACTGGGCATGCAAGACAAAGATTGGTTCAAAGGCAAACGCATCGCCACCACCTATCCCGAAATTCTTAAGCAGTACCTGGAAAAAGAGCAAATTGAAGCCAGCGTAGTGATGCTGACAGGGTCAGTAGAGGTTGCACCACGTGCAGGCCTGGCAGACGCCATTTGCGACCTGGTCTCTACCGGTGCCACTCTGGAGGCCAACGGCCTGATGCAGGGAGACACCATTTTGGAGTCAAATGCCTGCCTGATCCAAAACGCTAATCTTAATGACGATGACAAACTGTCGCTGATCAACAAACTCATGCCTCGCCTACGCGGTGTAAAGCAGGCTAAGGAAAGCAAATATATCATGCTACACGCACCAAAAGTGCGCCTGGATGAAATTTGTGCTTTGCTGCCTGGTACAGGTCAGCCAACTCTGTTAGCACTCGCCGGCAGCGAGGACTACGTTGCCCTGCACATGGTCAGCAGTGAAACTCTGTTTTGGGAGACCATGGAAGAGCTTAAATCCCTGGGTGCCAACTCCATTCTTGTTATGCCAATCGAAAAAATGATGGAGTAACAACACATGTTGATCTGGAATGAGGCTAACCGGGCGCAGCAGCAGGCAGCACTCGCCCGCCCGGCAGTGACAATCAGTGACGAACTTCAGCAAGTGGTAACCGAAATCATTGCAGATGTCGAACAAAACGGGGATGAAGCATTGCTTGAATATGCCCGCAAGTTCGATAAACGCACGCAGCCCAGGTTGCTGGTCTCAGCTGAAGCAATACAATCCAGTGAAGAGGCTATTTCACCGGAACTAAAGCTGGCAATCGATCAGGCATACAGCAATATTCGTGCATTTCACGCATTGCAAGTGCCAACAGAAAAGCGCCTCGAAACACAGCCAGGCGTCATTTGTGAGCTGAAGTATCAGCCTATCGAGGCAGTTGGTTTATATGTGCCGGGAGGCAGCGCACCACTGCCCTCTTCTGTACTGATGCAAGGTGTGTGTGCCCAACTGGCAGGTGCACAAACTATTGTGCTGTGTACCCCGGTCAACGGTGATCAACAAATTGACCCGGCAATTTTATATGCGGCTAAAAAATGCGGGATCAGCACAATCGTCGAAAGCGGTGGTGCCGGAGCTGTTGCGGCGATGGCACTGGGCACCTTGAGTGTACCAAAGGTAGATAAAGTGTTTGGCCCGGGAAATGCTTTTGTCACTATGGCAAAACAATTGCTATCACAGTCTTTACCCGGGTTTGCAATTGATATGCCGGCAGGTCCGTCAGAGGTACTGGTTATCGCCGATGAGCGCGCAAATCCGGCCTATGTTGCTGCTGATCTGTTATCACAAGCCGAGCACGGGCCCGACTCACAGGTGATCCTGCTCAGCAACAGTGAAAAACTCATTAGTGAAGTACAGGGCGAGCTTGACAGACAGTTATCTTTGCTCAGCCGTGCTGATATCGCAAAACAGGCACTGGAGAACAGTACCCTGATTTTAGTCGCAGATATGGCACAAGCATTTGCAGTAAGTGCTGAATATGGTCCTGAGCACCTTATCTTGCAACTCGGCGAGCCTGAACCTTATCTACCGTTAGTCAAAAATGCAGGCTCAGTATTTGTCGGAGATTATACACCAGAGTCTGCGGGTGATTATGCATCGGGCACTAACCATGTATTACCGACTTATGGCTACAGTCGTTGCTACTCAAGCCTTAACCTGCTCGACTTTTATCGTACTTATACGCAACAGACAATCAGTAAAGGGGGTTTACAAAGGCTGAGTAAAGCTATTTTACCCCTGGCGCAGGCCGAGGGCCTGGATGCCCACGCCAATGCCGTAAAAATCAGGCTGGAGAATAACGCATGAGTCCAATTGAATTACCAGAGAATATTGCTTCGCTGAATGCATATAGTTCGGCAAAGAGTGAAAAGCTCACCGGGACAACCTGGCTAAATGCCAACGAAAGCCCGTATTCACGACGCGTGAGCCTCAACTTTGATGCGCTTAACCGTTATCCGGACCCACAACCAGAAGCCGTGATCAACGCTTATGCTAACTATTGTGGGCTGAATCCGGAACAAGTGCTGATGACACGTGGCGCCGATGAAGGTATCGAGTTGCTAATCCGCACTTATTGCACACCGGGGCAAGACTCCATAGCCTTATTCTTGCCCACTTATGGGATGTACAAGGTAACGGCGGATACACACAATGTCGGCATTACTGCACTTGAGCAAACCCTTTTGCAACAAGGTGGCGCCGAAGAGATTGCAGACGCTGTCGGTAATGCAAAACTGGTTTTCATCTGCAATCCCAATAACCCGACAGGCGCAACAATAGGCACAGATAAGATCGCTGCAATTGCAGCGGCTTTAAAAAATCGAGCGCTGGTTGTGGTAGATGAAGCATATATCGAGTTTTGTGAGCAGTTAACTGCCGCGAGTCTGTTATCTGATTTCGATAACCTGGTGGTACTGCGTACCTTGTCAAAAGCATTTGCCTTGGCCGGGCTCAGAACTGGGTTTACACTTGCTTCACCCGCAGTGCTCGCACCTGTTCGCAAGGTTATCGCGCCTTATCCGGTGTCGGCTGTTGTCGCGCAAATCGCACAAGAAGCACTAACCCCAGATGCAATTACCCAGATGCGACGCCAGGTGAGTATTCTCAATAAGGCCAAAGAAAAACTCACAGAAATCCTTGGGGGATCGGACAAAATTGCCAAAGTGATGATTGGCGAAGGCAATTTCATCACCGTTCAGGTTCGTCAAACAACCGATATTGAACAAGCGATGCAATCGGGTTTGATCATGCGCCCTTTTACCCTTTTCGAAGAAAATAATTGGCTACGTATTTCAATTGGTAGCGAGCAGGAATTAGAACAAGTCAGACGCTGGCTGACACAACCACAGGCAGAACAATAACAATGAGTACTCCATATTTATTCATCGACCGAGACGGCACCCTAATTGAGGAGCCGGTTACTGATAAGCAGGTAGACAGCCTGGAAAAGCTGGCACTGCTGCCAAACGTCATCCCGGCTCTACTCTCACTTCAGGCTGCCGGTTATAAGCTGGTCATGGTCTCAAATCAGGATGGACTGGGTACAGAGAGTTTCCCTGAGGAAGATTTCGCCCTGCCGCACAATCAAATGATGGCGATTTTTACCAGTCAGGGGATCCGCTTCGACGAGGTTTTAATTTGTCCGCACTTTGACGAAGACAACTGTGAATGCCGAAAGCCTAAAACAGGGTTGTTAACCAATCTGATGCGCTCTGGCAAAGTTGATTTGGCCAACTCCTATGTGATTGGTGACAGACAAACTGACATTCAACTGGCCAATAACCTGTGTATAGAAGGCATTCTGTACGACGATAACTGGCCAGAAATTGTCACCCGTCTGACGACACAGAACCGTCAGGCAACGGTGCAGCGCAACACCAAAGAAACACAGATCAGCCTGGCGCTTAACCTTGATCAAAACAGTAACGGCTCTATCAGTACAGGCCTTGGCTTTTTTGACCACATGTTGGATCAGATCCGTACTCACGCAAATATAGGCCTGACTATATCAGCAAGTGGTGATCTACACATCGATGAGCACCACCTGGTAGAAGATATCGGCATTGCGCTAGGACAGGCACTCAAACAAGCGCTGGGCACTAAATCGCAAATTGCGCGCTATGGATTCGCGCTGCCAATGGATGAATGCAAAGCCGAGTGTCAGCTTGACTTGTCTGGTCGAGCTTCATTCGTGCTGAATGCCGAATTTAGCCGTGAAAAAGTCGGCGACCTGGATGTACAAATGGTCGAGCATTTCTTTAAATCACTCGCCGATAATGCCAACATCAGCCTGATCCTGTCAGTGAGCGAAGGAAATTGTCACCACCAGGTCGAAGGCTTGTTTAAGGTTTTTGCACGCGCGCTGCGCATGGCCATCGCAAAAGATACCAGTCAGCAAACCGCCAGCTCTAAGGGGTGCTTATGATTGCCATTATCAACACCGGGTGTGCCAATATTAACTCGGTCCGATTTGCCTTTGAACGGCTCGGTGTCAACCCGGAAGTGATCCGCGATCCGGCACAATTAGTGCAATTTGAGCGTGCAATCTTACCCGGTGTCGGACACGCCTCTATCGCAATGAAACGCTTAAGAGATCAAGGCTGGGATCAGGCTATCGCTGACTACCAAAAGCCACTTATGGGGATTTGCCTTGGTATGCAGCTGCTGTGCGATCAAACCGAAGAAGGCCAAGTTGAGTGCCTGGGCCGTATTCCTGGGGAAGTACGTCATCTCGAAACCGGACAATTAACCAGTCCTCATATGGGCTGGAATACTTTGTCCGCGGTCAAGTCACACCCATTAACACAAGGCCTCACCCCGGACGATCAAGTCTATTTTGTGCATAGCTTTGCGCATAGTTGCAATGCCAATACGCTGGTTGCAAGTGAATATGGTACGCGCTTCTCCGCTGTCGTTGCCAAAGATAATTATGCTGGCATGCAGTTTCACCCGGAAAAAAGTGCCAAAGTGGGTGCTAAATTACTCAATAACTTCCTGAACTGGCAATTATAAGGATAAGACAATGATCATTCCTGCATTAGATGTATTACAAAACCAAATTGTACGCCTGTATCAGGGCAAGTATGACACCGCACAGTTCTATCCGTTTGAGTTGGCTGAGCGTTTAAAAGAATACCAGGACGCAGGCGCTGCTAAACTTCACCTCGTGGACCTGGAAGGTGCCCGCGATCCGCAAAAGAAACAATGGCAACAGATCCAGCAGGCCACAGCTGCATTATCCGCTCCTTACCAGGTCGGCGGTGGGATACGCCGTTATGATGATGTAAAGCAATGGCTTAAAGCCGGTGCACAACAGGTCGTGATTGGCTCCATGGCAGTCGATAGCAAAGAGGAAGTTGCAGCCTGGATTGAAGAGTTTGGGGCAGAGCGCTTTGTCATTGCGCTTGACGTTAAACGCAGCGCTTCGGGTTGGGCTGTTGCCACCCACGGCTGGCTTGAAGAATCTCAAATGAGCCTGTTTGAGCTCATTGATTTCTACCTGGCGCTGGGTGTATACGACTTTCTATGCACGGACATCAGTAAAGATGGCACGATGACAGGCCCGTCTTTTACACTTTATAAAGAGATAGTCGCTCATAGCCCAAGTGTCAGGGTTCAGGCATCTGGCGGGGTCAGTAGTCTTGAAGATATTCGTCAACTCATTGAGCTGGGCGTGAGTGGGATCATCTTAGGCAAATCTCTGCTGGATGGTGCATTTACTGTTGAGGAGGCAATCGCATGCTATCAAAGCGCATAATTCCGTGCCTCGATGTAAAAAATGGTCAGGTCGTCAAAGGCGTTAAATTCAAACAGCACGAAATAGTAGGCGAAATTCTGGAGCTTGCGGCGCTGTATAGTCAGGCCGGCGCCGATGAACTGGTGTTTTATGAGATCAGTGCCAGCGTTGAAAAGCGCTTACTGGATGTGAACTGGGTTCGAGACATTGCGCGCCACATCGACATTCCTTTTTGCGTTGCAGGTGGCATTAAGTCTGTGGAAGATGCAGCTAAAGTGCTCGAGCAAGGCGCTGATAAAGTCTCCATCAACAGCCCGGCAATCGCCAGGCCTGAGCTAATCAGAGAGCTGCACGATGAGTTTGGCAAGCAGTGCGTAGTGGTTGGTATAGATAGCTTCTACGATGTCAGTTCAGGAGAGTATCTAGTTTATCAGTTAACGGGCGATCCCAACAGCGCCAGCCAGACTCGATATAAAACCAGTGAGTGGGTGCAGCGTGTGCAGGAACTGGGCGCAGGAGAAATAGTGCTGAATTGCATGAATCAGGATGGGGTCAGAAAAGGCTATGACATTGAGCAGCTGAGTAATATTCGCAAGCAATGTGATGTACCTTTGATTGCATCTGGCGGTGCTGGGTCAATGCAGGATTTCGTTGATGTTTTTCAACAGGCGAATGTAGACGGGGCACTGGCAGCCAGCGTTTTTCACAAGCAACTCATTGAAATTGATACTCTTAAACAATATTTGGTAGATAACAAGGTAGCGAGCAGACTATGAAACTCACTCCAGATAACTTAAATAAATTAGACTTCGACAAAATGTCGCTAATTCCGGCCATTGTCCAGGACGCACAGAGCGGCGTTATTCTAATGCAGGGCTTTATGGATCAGACGGCGCTCAGTACAACCTTCGAAAAAGGTCTGGTTACCTTTTATTCCCGCTCCAAACAGCGCTTATGGACCAAAGGTGAAGAGTCCGGCAATGTTTTAAAACTGGTCTCAGCGTATACCGACTGCGACCGCGACAGCTTGCTGTTGCTTGCTGATCCTGCCGGGCCAACATGCCACCTGGGCACACAAAGCTGCTTTGATGAGGCCCGCCCCGCTATCGCTTTCCTTTCTGAGCTTGAACGCGTCATTTGCGAACGAAAGGACGCTGACCCTGCGCAAAGTTACACAGCAGCTTTGTTCTCGAAAGATCTCAGCCGAAGCTGTCAAAAAGTCGGTGAAGAAGGGGTTGAAGTGGCATTGGCTGCAATGAAACAAGATCAGAATGAATTACGTAATGAATCTGCTGATTTGCTCTATCACCTGATAGTGTTATTACAACGCAGCGGCTTATCACTTGAGCAGGTTGTAGAAACACTGAACGAACGTCATAAATAAAGCTGAGTTTTGCTCGACCTGCTATGAGTTCATGGTATGCTCAAGCCAGCTGATACACTTTTTTGTTTCAGCTGGCTCGAAAATCAAAATGAAGGACATAGCCATGGTCAATCGCCATCTTATTCTCCCTGTCGCACTACTTTCACTTGCTGCATGCCAGCAACTTCCTGATGACGTTCAGCACCGCGTTGACACCATGAATGAATGTGAGAAAGTACTTGCTTTAACACAAGGCACTCAGGACGATTTTGCTCAGCTAAAAGGCAGCAAAGTCAACTCATCCTTTATGAGCGCATGGCAACCCAAGGCACATTTAATCGCCAACAGCTGCCAGATAAACCAGTACAACAGCGGCAATGTCGCCTACGAATGCACTAAGTTGTTCAGTACTGAAGCTAATGCTGCAACATTATTTGATGACGTAGCACAGCAGTTAAACACCTGCCTGGGCGCGTCATGGCAAAATACCAAGGGAAAGAACAATACTCTTCGCTATACCAGCGACGCCTCTGAAGCAACAATCACGCTCAGTCGCGGGAAAGGCCTGGACCGCAAAACCCCCTGGGTTATCGCATTGAAAATCTCCAGGTAGCAACACATGAGGCAGGTGTTTATCATCTGCCCAGATATTGTCTAATTTGACAACAAACACGCCTCATTCTTTAATAATTCTTTGCTCAGCTCTTAATTATTAGTACCTAAAGTGGCATAGTGTTGTTAGCAGTTCAGGTGAGTTGACAACTTAGTAATAAGCACCTAACTTCAGACATCACAATAAAAATCAAAACCCTCAGGGAGAATCCAGTGTCAATTGAAATCAACTTTGAATTATCCGATGCCGACTTGGCGCACTTTCGTAGCATGATGCATGCGACCATCGAAAAGAGCCAAGGTTTAAGCGACGAAGAAATCATCAGCAAGGCCAAAGACTTGGTCAACAACATGGAAAAATCGAAACTACCTGAGTTTGTGCGCACGCGTATGATGTCACTTGCCGCACTAATTGACGCAGTGCAAGACGAAGAATGGCAAATGCCCGAAGATGAAAAGCGCGAAATCATGTTGTCTTTGGCTTACTTCAGCGAACCTGAAGACATAGTGCCGGACAATGTACCAGTACTTGGATACATCGACGATGCCATCATGATCGAGCTGGTTTTACAGGAACTGTCTTTGGATTTGAGCGCTTATCGCCAATTCTGTGGTTTCCGTGCGACAGAAGAAGCACGCCGGGGCGACGCCGCTAAAGTTGACCGCGAAAGCTGGTTAGCTGGTACCCGCTCTCAAATTCGTTCTTCAATGCGCCGTAATCGCTCAAACACTAAGAAGTCACGCTTCTTTTCTCGTATCATGTGATTATAGCGAAACAAAAAAGGGAGCACATGCTCCCTTTTTTGTAACTAATCAAACTAGATCAACTACTGCGCGTTAGGGTGCGGTACCCCCATCCAGGCCAAATATAGCTGCTGTTGACGTTTGGTCGGCTGCAATACCGCAGCAACCCGTTTTGGTTTCGATTGAGCCGCACTGAGCGTAACTTCTGTCGACATCAGTTTGTGACGGCGTATAAAATGAACGGTGACTTTCTCTTTGGGCGCAAACAGCGCTAATGTGTTATCTAATGTATCTCGTACCTGGTGTTTGTTAAACGCCACCAGCTTATCACCGCTGGTTAATCCTGCCTGCCAGGCATTACCACTGCTGGCAACATGCTGCAATTCGAGTAGTTGACCTTTAGATACAGCATGAGCATCAAAACCGGCCACTTCCTCACTGGAAACAGGGTGACGATAAGTCAGCCCAACTTTGTCAAACAGCGCGTCCACTTCCAGCACAAATGGCGTGTCGACGTTTTGTTTCCACCACGCACTATAATCCTGACCACTGATCTCATTGAGAATATTGATCACATCCTGGCTGACAAATGACTTCGGCAACTCATGACGTTGAGCCAGTAAAGTGTGAACATCACGGTAACTCACCTTCCCATTACTGTCATCCAGCAACTTAATATCCAGCATCATGGAAATTAACGCACCTTCCGAGTAGATATTGGTACTGAAGTTTTTACCGTGATCGCCGCCCTGATTAATCCACTTGTCGAAGCTGGTTTGAGCAACGCTCTGTATCTTTCTGCCCGGCGTGTTCAGGTGACGATTAATACGCTTGGTCAGCCCTTTATAATACTCTTCATGGGTAATGATCCCGGCACTTAGCAGTAGAAAATCTTCGAGGTAACTGGTCGACCCTTCTGCCAGCCAGAGTAAATCACTGTAATTAGGATTCACATAGTCGTAAGGTACCAAGCCGGCCGGGCGATAATTTTTAACATTCCAGGTATGAATAAATTCGTGTGCCGCGGTCGAAATAAATCCAATGTAATCATCTCGTTTGGCAAATGCATCTCTGTGGCGTTGAATAATAGTCGAGTTCAGATGCTCAGTTGCACCGCGTGCACCACTGGTCGCATGCACCATAAAGACGTAACGCTCATACGGATAATCCTGCCAGATCAGGGTACCCGTTTTCACTAACTTTTTCAGATCGCTGAGCATCAGGTCAACATCATAATTGCCCTCCCCCCAGATAACCAGTTCATAGTCGCGGCCGTCTACCTGGAATTTGTGCAGCTGGTTAATGCCTGACTCTATTGGCGAATCCACCAGCACATCAAAGTTGGCAGCTTTAAAACGGTGCTTGTTGCCCGCGAAATCCATACCCGACACAGAGCGCCATTGGTCCGGCACCTTCATCTCAACGGTCACAGGTTCATGACGGAATGACTCGCTGAACATAAAAAAGCCGGACGCATCAACAAAGGCATGACTGTCATCAATATGCCTCGCTCTGAGCCCGAGTTCATTTGCATATACCTGATAATTCACAGTCACTTGTGTTGGGCTGTCAAGATGCACTCGCCAGGTGCTTTTATCTACTTTATGCCATTCCAGTTCGCGCCCTTGCGAATCAGTCGCATCAAATGCACGGATCCCATTCGCCAAATTTAAGATTTGATACCGCCCTGTCCGCCAGTCCGCTAACTTAATATCCATATGTGCCTGGGCACTTTTAGGAAAAGTAACTTCTACTTCACCAAGGTGATGCTCTGGCTGAGTTATTTTCAGCGTGTATTCAACATCAGCGAAGGCTGGTAAGGTGCTCAAGGCAATGAGCAGGGAACAGGTTTTTTTCATAATGATTCAATAAAATGACTAATAGGGTGTAAAACTAACAAATAAGTCTGATATCAGGCCATCAAAAACGATGAGTCAACAGCCAAAATAGGTGGATCTATGGCCTAAAATCTTCCACATTTATCAGTAATTTGATGTAAACTTGCTAATGAGTAGGTTAAAACAAAAGATATTAGGTTTCTGTGACTGATAAAACTGCGCGATTAGAGAAAAAACTATCACAAGCGATTGAAGCTAGAAAGGCGTTGGAAGAAGCGAGAAAGCAACAGGTCGATACCCTGTCAGAATTTGCATCCAAACTGACACTTGGCTGTAAAGGACAGGATGTGTCTCTCGACAACTTGCTGGCAAAATATCGCAGTGCGTTGGCAAAGGGTATGGACTTTGAGCATCTGGCCCCACTCATTGAAAATACCAGTGCACAATTAAAACAGCTTGATAGCACCAACTCTGCCAATCACCGCAATTTAGTAACCCATATACAAAACGCAGGAAAGCAGTTACAAAAACTGCGTGGTTTGCCAGAAGACACTCGCAGAAAACTGCGCGGTTTGCTTGATAATGAGTTGGGTGATATTGATGCTATCCCAGAATTCGTGCCCTTGCTTGATAAGTTACTGCAGTTTTACCTTCAAGTCTTCGATGCTAAATATGACATTGATACCTCGACACAACATAATGACCCGGAATTGGCGACGGAATTGTTAGGCCTGACCAACGAATTAGTGTTTGAAGACGATGTAGCCGATGAAGTTAAAGCGATAAAACAACGTATTTCAACAGATTCGAGCATAGATGCTTTACTTGAAAACGCCATTGCGGTGATCCGCATTTTTGCTAAGTCAATCGCGCGGGAAAGACAATCAGCGCAGGGATTTTTGGTCTCGCTAAACCAAACACTGGAAGAGCTGCACAAGTCAATTGTTGACACCACCAGTCATTCCAAGTCGATCAATAAAGAACTCAATGCATTAAACGAACGCATCGAGTCGAAGATAAAACGCCTTACCGAAAACACCCAAAAAGCGTCCTCTATTTCTGAACTTAAGGGGTTAGTCGATGACGAGCTTGCCCAAATAAGCAAAGATTTGGTGGAAAGAGAAACCATTGAGCGGCGTGATAAGCAAGCCTTGCTGGAGAGCTTTGATGCCATTAATAGCCGCATCAATGTACTCGAAAACAAAGTAAACACTTATAAAAAGCGACTGAATGAACAGAGATTCAAAAGCTTGTTAGACGGACTGACCAAGCTCCCTAATCGCTCGGCTTTTGACGATCGCTACAGCCAGGAGTTTCATTTATTTGAAATCCAGGGCAACGACGTTACTTTGGTTGTAGTGGATGTCGATCACTTTAAATCGATTAATGATAAATACGGCCACAGTGCAGGAGATAAAACACTTCAGGTTATCGCCAGAGCACTGAAAAAATCCATTCGAAAGACCGATTTCATTGCGCGCTACGGTGGCGAGGAGTTTGTTATCCTGATGCCAGGAATGCCAATTGAAGCGGCTTATGCGCCGCTTGAGAAGATACGCGCAACCGTTAAATCGATCCCATTTCGCTTTAAAGATAAAGAAGTGAGGATCACTATCTCGTTAGGGGCAACCCAGCTGAAAGAAGGTGACTCAAAACTGACCGCCTTTGATCGTGCCGATGAAGCTCTGTATGAGGCCAAAAACAGCGGCAGAGACAAACTTTGCTTGCGTGAATAACAAGGAGATTGCCTATGCATGTACAGTTAAATCCAACAGGTGTACTTAATTTACTCTCGAAACTGGAAGTTGACCTGCTTCAACAGTCATCGACCATAGAAAGATACCGACTATTTAGAAATTGTGTATTAGCAGTACTTAATGTAGGCAGTCATACCGACTCAAGCTATGAAATTTATAACAAGTATCAGGATTTTGATATCAAGCTACTTGCCCGGGAACGTGGGATAAAGATAGAACTAACAAACCCACCGGAATCTGCATTTGTTGACGGAAAAATTATTGCCGGGATACATGAACATATTTTTTCGGTTATCCGGGACATTCTGTTCATCTACCAGCGTCATGAAGAACAGATCACAGACCCCAGAGCCATTACACATATGGTGTTTGACATTCTGCGTAACGCAGACGCACTTGAGGTGAATACAGACCCGAATATGGTGGTGTGTTGGGGCGGACATTCAATCAATGAAGAAGAATACAAATACACCAAAGAAGTCGGTTACCAATTGGGCTTACGAGGCTTAAATATATGTACAGGGTGTGGGCCTGGAGCCATGAAAGGCCCAATGAAAGGTGCCACAATAGGACACGCTAAACAGCGGATCACCAGTAACCGCTATCTCGGCCTGACGGAGCCCAGTATTATTGCCGCAGAGCCGCCTAACCCGATAGTCAATGAATTGGTGATCCTGCCGGATATTGAAAAGCGTTTGGAAGCATTTATCAGAAGCGCCCATGCTATCATTATATTTCCAGGTGGCGCAGGAACAGCCGAGGAGCTGCTGTATTTACTTGGCATTTTGCTTCACCCAGACAATGCTAAGCAGCAGCTACCGGTCATTTTAACCGGCCCAAGCTCTTCCAAAGCATATTTTGACGAGTTATGTGATTTTATTGAAAAAATTCTGGGCAAAGAAGCGCTGAGTAAATTCGAAGTGCTGGTAGATCAACCCGAACTGGTTGCGCAGAAGCTAAGCCAGAGTATGGAAAAAGTCCGCGACTACCGCAAAAACGAAGGCGATGCCTATTATTTTAACTGGACTCTGAAAATTGAAGACCAGTTCCAGCAGCCATTCGAACCAACGCACGAAAATATGGCGAATTTAGATCTTCATCTGGATCAGCCAAAGCAGAACCTGGCTGCCAACTTGCGCAGAGCGTTTTCTGGTATTGTAGCAGGTAACGTCAAAGAGCAAGGTATAACAGCGATTAAGCAACAAGGCCCTTATATCTTGAGCGGCGATGCCTCTTTGATGACGGACATGGACAAACTACTACGCGCATTTGTTGCACAAGGCAGAATGAAATTACCCGGCAGTGCCTATGTGCCCTGCTATGAAATCAAAGCTTAACTAACAGGGTAAGGTGCAGCCTTACCCTACCGCTCTCTTAACCTCTATGAAATACCACTAACAACACTCATGGCAAAATTACTTCTTATTGATGCGCTAAACCTAATCCGTCGAATTTATGCAGTTGATGTCGATCAACAGGGCGTAAGTGAAAAGCAAGTCATGCAATCATGCAAGGCGCGCGTCCATAACGCCTGTAAAAAGCTCATCAAACGCATTGAGCCAACCCACGCAATTGCGGTTTTTGATGGTGAGCGCAGCTGGCGCTATCATTATTATGCAAATTACAAGCACAGCAGAAAACCCATGCCAGAGCCACTTAAACAAAACCTTGCTCTGATTGCTGAGGGGTTTAAAGAGTGCGGTGTCACCGCTTTTTTCCCCGAGCAGGATGAAGCAGATGACATCATTGCCACTTTAGCGAGCAAGGCCAGTCACAACAAGGTGCATTCTGTTATTGTGTCGACAGATAAAGGCTTTCTCCCTCTGAGTTCGGAAAAGATAGAAATTTATAACTACTTTTCAAAATCTTACTTTGATCACAATGAGATCTTAGAGAAATTCTCTGTTCCGTATAACGCATTGACCGAACTGTGGGCATTAATGGGCGATAAAACCAATGATATCCCCGGCGTAAAAGGGATCGGGAAGAAGACGGCCATAGAACTAATCTCAGAGTTTGGTCAGGTTGAACATGCACTCAATGCCCCAACGCTTGCACCTGCGACACGACGCAAACTGGAACAGGATTTGGATAACTTTATTTTAAGCAAAACGCTCGTTTCACTACAAACTGACATCAATCTCGGCTTTAATTTAAGTCAACTCCGGGTTATTGAGCGCAAATAGCTTGTTGTGTTGCAACGCTTCCGTTACGCTAGCTTTGGGAGTTTTTGGTGTATTTCAATGATTAAAAAGGTTTTACAATACGTTTTTCTTGGCCTCGCCGTATACGGGGTCATAGTGTACCTGGTCATTAATTTCTATAAAGATGACCCGCAAGCCATGATCTGGCAGGATCGGGAAGCCTTTAACAAACGTTATATCAGCAAGCTAAAACCCGACATGATTGTCGATCTCGACGAGGTATTAGAAACTCTCGGCAGCCCTGACCTGACTTATGTAAAGTCAGAAGGTGAACGAGTGGTGCAGATAGTGTTTTACAGAACGCAGTTGGTAAAACCGGATGGGATCACCACGCAAGACGAATGTACTGGCCTGCTGTTTGAAAATGGTAAACTAACGCTCTGGGGAGCTGGCGCGATCGTAGCGTACGACAAGGCTTTTGAATGACAGTCAATGAAGACATCGCAAGACAACTTCACAAACTCCTGACTCAATCTGAGTCAGTGTTATCGCTATATTACGACAAAGACAGCTGGCCTCACATTGATGTGACCCTGACCCAGTTAGCAGAACAATACACCCGCCTGTACCGCCAGGCACCAAACGCCCTGCACGCTCACCTGCATTTAATTGCAACGCCCTATCGTCACTCGACCAACGTGCTGGTGAAACAATCTATATTACTCTGTATGCTCGGTTATGCGCACGGTTATACAGAGCAAATTATTCATGAACTTTTGTCGGCAAGCTTTGCCAGTGTGCTGTGTGCCAGCCGTGAATATGACAAAGTGGCAGCGGATAGCCCTTTATCACAAGTAGAATCAAAAAAGCTCAGGCTGCGCCATCAATTAGCAGTAAAAGTGCTCGGTACCGGTCAGCTCAAGTCGCCTCAGGTTACCCGTATCCTCGCGCGGCTCTCCAATTATGAACTATCAATTAGTCGTAAGAGCACCACGCCACTGTATGACAATGTGACTTTATTAGTTGCTATTGCAACTCAGGCTGCCGTTGCACTAATGAAAAAGAACCAGCGCGCTTCGCTACCCACTATTATTAAACAGCTATACCTAAATAATACCGATACCTTTGTGCAAACCAGCTTACAGTTGCTAGCCAGACAATTTGCTACCTACCCGGCAGGTGCCATACAACGCCATGATGACCATCAGACGCTGTTACTCAGTGAAGAAGACAAACATGCAATCCTTGCTGTTATACAGTCGGGTAAGATTACCCGTTTAATAAAAACGCAAAGACGGCACCAGCAACGCTATCATGCGTTTCGGGTATCAGATACACAATTGCTATACCGGGTGTGGTCCCGTATTCCCCCGCAGCCGCTTGCGACCGCGTCAGATCAAATGACAGAGGCGTTGCATGTGGTTGAACAGTTGGGTGGTGAGAATTTTAGCAGCTTCAGAGCAATAGAAAAAACGATAGCGCCATTTCCGGAAATTGAAACTGCTTTGTCTCAAGCCGCCAGACTGTACAACCGCGAGGCACAAAAAGGGGCTAATCTGCGTCATTGTCTTACTATGGTTGGCCTTGATGCCGCAGCACTGTTATGTCAGCGGGTGCTGGTCGAGCAATTGATTGTGCAACTCAAACACCCTTTTGCAAAAGACATCTGGCACAAGTATCAATTGTTTGCTCAGGTGCTGGCCGCACTGATCCAGCAAAACTATGGTCATCACTATGAGCACATTCTGTCACCAGTCAGCGCGGCCATTGCATTTATGCTCAAGCAACATAGTGTTGATATAAAGCGATTCGTGCATGCCAGTGAATGTAACACCAACCCCCATCCGGTTTCCCTTGCACATCTATACGGCTTTGCCGGATATGATGAAGAAGCCTTCAAGCAGTACTTTCACACTCACTTTGCCAATAGTGAAGCCCATCGCGCATTTGAGCAGTCAGAGCTTGACAAAAAATCTAAATTGAAGGGATTATCTTTGACCTTTGCTGCTGTCAAGGTGCTGACACTGAGGATCTGTGATGCCAACTTCGAAACATCAGCCTGGCAACGCCAGCTATTAGACGAGCAAGCCAAAGTACACCAATGGCCTGATTTGAACGCCTTGCTGGCGCACCTGCAATCTCTTGGTTTATATAATTTAATTGAGTGATATTTACGCGATAAATGTCATGCATTCCCACTATTCATTTAATTTATGCCTTTTATTCATTCCTGACTGGAATATAAATGAATAAATTGCTATAAAACGCGCTTAAATTTTCAAGCGAACCAACATCACGAGAACGGGTCTACTAAACTTAGTTAGATCTGTTTTGAGCAGTGATTTTACTTTTGATAAAGGAAACATAAATGGCTAAGCAAACTATCACGGTGATCCGTGGCGACGGCATCGGTCCAAGCATCATCGACTCGGCAATTGAAATTTTAAATGCAGCAGGCTGCGAATTCGACTACGAGTACGTTGACGCAGGACTTGCAGCACTGGAAAAAACGGGTGAGCTGCTGCCTCCTGAAACGCTAGACGCCATTGAGCGCAACAAAATTACGCTTAAGGGACCGCTTACAACACCAGTAGGCGAAGGGTTTACTTCTATCAATGTAACACTGCGTAAGCACTTTGGTCTGTATGCCAATGTTCGCCCGGTAAAATCATTTGAAGGCACCAAAGCTCGCTACGATGACATCGACATTATCACTGTACGTGAAAACACTCAGGGCATGTACTCAGGCCTTGGTCAGGTTGTGTCTGAAGATGGCAGCGAAGCCGAGGCAATGTCTAAAATCACTCGTGAAGGCGCTGAAAAGATTGTCACCTTTGCTTATGAGCTTGCACAACGTGAAGGCCGCAAAAAAGTTACTGCGGTTCACAAAGCCAATATCCTGAAATCAACATCAGGCTTATTCCTAAAAGTTGCACGTGAAGTAGGTGAGCGCTTCCCTGACATCGAATCAGCTGAAATGATCGTTGATGCAACCTGTATGAAACTGGTCATGACGCCTGAAGAGTTTGACGTTGTTGTAACTACCAACCTGTTTGGTGACATCATTTCTGACCTGTGTGCAGGTCTCGTTGGCGGCCTGGGCATGGCGCCAGGTGCAAACATTGGTGAAAACGCAGCGATCTTCGAAGCGGTACACGGTAGTGCACCAGACATCGCAGGTAAAAACCTGGCTAACCCGACTTCGGTTATTCTGGCTTCAATTCAAATGCTTGAATACCTTGATATGGGCGAAACTGCAGACAAAATCCGCAATGCAGTGGCTGACGTTATCAAATCTGGTGATCGTACAACACGTGACCTGGGTGGCAACCACGGCACAACTGACTTCACACAAGCAGTTATCGAGCGCCTGTAACCGCTCTGCGAAAGTAACAACCAACGCCCAGCTTAAGCAGGGCGTTTTCTTATCTGAATCACCATCATTAATAACACACTTAGCCACAACAAACTGCCCGCACCACTTTCCTGTTCTCCTTTGGTCGCAATGGAAAGCGTTGCATCTGCTGTTACCGTTATTTGTTGGCTGTCATCAAGATCCGTTACTGTCGCGCTCACCTGATAACTACCTGCATTCTGATAAGTGTGACTAATAACCCCACCTATACCTTCCTGACCATCTCCAAACGTCCAGTTCACTGAATAATTACCTGACCCACCACGGATTGAAACGCTGTAGCTGGCGGTTAAGCCACTTTGTGATACGTTAATCTCTCCAATCAGGGGGACTGTAACGCTTGTGTCTATTGATTCACTTACTATGCTGCCATTGGCATCCTCCAGCGATACCACTATCCGGTAGCGGCCTGACAGCTCATACTGATGCTGGATCTCTGCACCATTCAACAGTGTACCGTCGCCGAGATCCCAGCGAATTGCCACAGGTGATACTCCACCACGATAGGACACACTGGCCAAAATGTTTCCATTATCGTCAGTGATGTCAGTATCGAGTAGTTCCAGCGCAGCCGCCAGGGTCACTTGCTGATTAACAGAGCGGACTTCGCCAGCCGCATTTGTTTGGGTAAATACAACCGTATAGACCCCTTCGCTACTGTATTGATGCGCCGCTGTAAGGAACTGACTGCTGTTACCGTCACCAAATTGCCATTCATATGTATCTAAGGTGTCCAAAGGCAACCCGGAGACAGAAAAGTTCACTTTCAGCCCCTCTGTCCTGGCAACAATCTTAGGCTCCGTGGCGGCGGTTAATTGTAACTGTGCTTGCTGATACTGCTCACTCACTTCGAGCAATTCAATTGTTACACCATGTTCCGGTAAAACAACCCCGGAAACCGGTTGCTGTGGATGGCTATAGTCCTGGCTGTCACTAAACGCAGGGATGGCCTGCAACTGCGTGTCACCAAGCCCTGCGGGCTGATCCTGTAACCTCAGTGTTGCGTCTCTTAACTGGATCCGGGTGGCTGCTGGGCTAAAGCCATTCGCACCAGGTATGATCTGCTGATCATTATCAACGACCAGAATTTTACCTTCACCTGGGCGCAAAGAAACCGAGTTATTTTCAATATTTTCATTGGCGTACCACACAAGTACCCCTGGTGCATAGCTGGCACCTTGTAAGCCAGCATCAATCCCCAGATGAGACCTGAGTTGCAGATAATAAGCCTGCCCTAACCCTTCGCGATAGCGGCCAATTCTGTTAAAACCGTTTACAGACAACTGCTCTGATGACTCCGCATCTGCCAGCGCGATGGTGTTTTCACCATCTACGACTGAGATATCATCCAGCAATATACCAAAGCCATATTCGACACTGTCGGTTTGGTAAAGAAATTCCAGAGTTACTGTCTGACCGGCATATGCTGCGAGTGAATAACTTAATTCAATTACTTCACTGCCATCCGTGCCACCCGTTACTTGTCCGCTGTGGCCATCAATATAGTGGGTCACAGTCGGATAAATCGGATGCTGCGCTTTAGTATAATTGCCCACAAGCGGTGCCTGGTTGGCCTTTACCTGAAAGAAATCATAGCCACTCTCCATATCAAAACGAGCAAGCATTGTCAGTGACAGATCTGCTGATGCAGGTAATGTGAGCGTCATGCTGGCGGTGTTTAACTTATCGTTCCCCTGACCGGAATAATACTGATATTGTCCGGATATAGGTTCGCCAATATACTCAAAACTGGCTGGCAATATGACTTTGAGCTGATCGGTTTCACCCGTATATTCACCAACATGACTGATGCTGGCCTGGTGGCCCTGGATTAACTGTGATAGCTGTAACTGAGTTTGATTAACCCAGGTTCCGCCAAACTTTTGCTGCAACCTTTCCAGGTTACGAGGAGAGAATGAAACAGGTTGTGAGCCGCGTAACGACCCTAACCAGTTACCACTGGACATTACCGACCAATTGGCCACAGGTTCGCCAATCGCACTGCTGTTGAGGTCATACTCGTCTATGAGCCCAAGTTCATGACCAAACTCATGCACTACTACACCCATACTCGCATCAAGCGGATTAACAGTGTAGTTGTGGATGCGTATGTCGCTATTTGCAATAGCGACAGGGGTATAACCGTCTTCTGCAACCACAAAGCGATGGGACCATATGGCGTCAGTGCCCAACACTCCGCCACCCGCTTCCTCTCCAATGCTGGAGTGAAATACCATGATGTGATCAACAACGCCATCAGGCTCATTCACAATTCCATCACCATCACGATCACTTAAATCCGTTAAATCATAGTCACTGAGGTTAATGCCATAACGTTCAACTGCCGACTCAACTGCTTCTTTAATCAATTCAGCCACCCTGCTATCACGCCGGGCTCCCACTCTTTGTCCGTAATAGCTCGCATTCTTGGCTGCCGTGATCCAGCCAAAGACGTCTCCTGACAGTGCAAAACTTCCCCCGGAGGCTTGCTGATAATACTGATGGGCACTGGTTAATAGCTGTCCGTCAGGCCCACTAAACCCCTGACCTGAGAAAATGAGCTGCCTGTAATGACTACTCGGATACTGAGCGTAGAACATGTCCGAGTCACCCTGCTCCAGACGATTATCATCATTGAGCAAATCAGGAAAATCGACCAGAATAGCCAGGATTTTTGCCCCTTGTATCGATTCTGAAGATACAGCCTGATAACCACGCAAAGCCACGGATTTAGCCGATTGCTTGCCATTAAATGGGACACGCAAAACTGGGCTTTGAAATCCATCCAGATAATCCGAAATTTTTTGTCTGGCCTCATAATCAGAAAAACCTCTTCCTTCGCGCTTTTCGAGCCAAAACCGCAGTTGCTGTTGATCCAGCTGTAACGCTGATACAGGCGCTGCAACAACGATAAAAAGAAGAACTAAAAGACTGAATTTCATACTGATTTACCCAATGCGATTGTGTTCACGATAGTAGCAGGTTGCAGAAGATATTTCTAACCTCGTACAGCCACCAAAAAACGCATTAATTATTCACCCAAACCACAAATAAACACAATGAAATACTACATTTCAATATTTAAAACACCAAAAAGGCAGATTAATGCACTTTGTTTATCTTTGAGCCTTGACACTGCCGCATATAAGCCTTTAAATAAAGAACATCAGATTAAACTTTTACGCAGACATTAAACATGCAAACTCTATTCTTCACAGTTGTGGTACTCGTACTGGTCTTAGTGATAAGTCCGGCGGGGCCGTTGTGAGCGAACGTTTGCACAGACCCCGCACCAGCGGGGTTTTTTTTTGCCTTTAATTTAAATTTTGCTGAGGAATGAGGTAATGAATGAGCAATTTAATGGCTCAGAGCTGGTAGTTAAGGCACTGACCGAACTCGATGTTGACTATATATTTGGCTATCCGGGCGGATCGGTATTAGATCTCTATGATGCACTATTTGCACAAGATGACATCGAACATATTCTGGTGAGACACGAACAGGCAGCAACGCATATGGCCGACGGCTACGCCAGAAGTACCGGAAAGACCGGGGTCGTGCTGGCCACATCCGGTCCGGGTGCGACCAACTGTGTAACAGGCATTGCCACAGCCTACATGGATAGTATCCCTATGGTTGTATTGTCAGGCCAGGTACCGTCTAATTTAATCGGCGACGATGCATTCCAGGAAACAGACATTGTCGGCTGTTCCCGTCCAATTGTTAAACACAGTTTTAACTGCCGTGACGCTCAGCAGATCCCGACTGTACTGGCAAAAGCTTTTTATCTGGCAAGTTCTGGCAGACCAGGTCCTGTCGTCGTTGAATTGCCCAAAGACATTCTCAACCCGCAACTTAAATACACCTACGAAATGCCCGCCCGAATTGATATGCGCACTTATAGCCCAAGCTCTAAAGGGCATTCGCGTCAGATCAAAAAAGCGGTCGATGCGATTCTAGGGGCCAAGCGCCTGGTTGTATATTCAGGGGGCGGTATCATTCTTTCCAATACCTCTGAGCAACTAACTGAACTGGTTGAGACCCTAAACGCGCCCATTACTAACACCCTGATGGGTTTGGGTGGGATCAGCGGCACACATCCAAACTTTGTCGGTATGTTGGGCATGCACGGCTCATTGGAAGCTAACAAAGCGATGGCCAACGCTGACGTGATACTGGCATTAGGTGCACGATTTGATGATCGGGTAACCAATAACGTCAAAAAGTTTTGCCCGGATGCGACCATAGTCCATGTCGATGTTGACCCCACTTCGATCTCAAAAACAATTCAGGCGCACATTCCCGTCGTTGGCAGCCTGGAAACCGTACTTTCGCAATTACAAAGCGCCATAGAAAAAAGCGCGCTACGTATCGACAGAGCGGCTCAAGAATCCTGGTGGCAACAGATCACGGCATGGCGTGAACAACGCTGTTTGGCCTACGATGTACAAAGCAACGTAATTAAACCGCAAACGGTTATAGAGAAGCTATACAAGGTTACTCAGGGCAATGCCTATGTCAGTTCAGATGTTGGCCAGCACCAGATGTTTGCAGCGCAATATTATCCGTTTAAAAACCCAAGACAATGGATCAATTCAGGCGGCCTCGGCACCATGGGCTTTGGCCTGCCCGCTGCAATGGGCGTAAAAGTTGCCTACCCTGATGCTGACGTCGTATGCGTTACGGGAGATGGCTCTATACAAATGAACATTCAGGAGCTTTCTACCTGTCTTCAGTACGGCCTGAATGTCAAAATAGTCTCTTTAAACAACCGCTCTCTGGGCATGGTTAGACAATGGCAGGATATGATGTACGGTGGACGCCACTCCAGCTCTTATATGGAATCTCTGCCAGATTTTGTGGCTTTGGCCGAAAGTTATGGCCACGTTGGGATCCGAGTAGATCACCCTGATGAACTGGACGATGCACTGGACAGAGCATTTTCCATTACCGACAGACTGGTGTTCCTTGATATTCGAGTGGACGAAAATGAACACGTTTATCCGATGCAAATCAAACTAGGCGCCATCGATGATATGTGGCTGAAAAAGGGAGTAAAAGCATAATGCGCAGAATCTTATCTATATTACTAGAAAACGAGCCGGGTGCTTTGTCTCGCATAGTGGGGTTATTTTCTCAACGCGCATACAACATCGACAGCCTGACGGTGGGCACAACCGACGACACAACGCTATCGCGGATCACCATTACAACTCAGGGTGACGACCGCGTGGTCGAACAAATAACCAAACAAGTAAACAAGCTGGTTGATGTGCTTAAGATCATTGACTTAACAGACTCCAGCCACATCGAAAGAGAACTGTTACTGGCCAAAGTATTCGCGGGTAATGAGCAAACCAGAGCCTCTGTGACGCGTGTTACAGACGTATTTGGGGGTACCATACTGGACATGGGTAAACGCAGCTATACCGTTCAGCTGGCCAGCAGCAGCGACAAGATAGCGTCATTTCTGGATATGCTTAGACACGAGAGCGATATTATAGAGGTGGTTCGTTCTGGTACTGTGGGAATAGGAAGAGGAGATAAAGCACTCAAGGGATAATAAAATGTAGGGTGCTAAAAAAAGGGGCTTAAGCCCCTTTTTCTATTAAGGATTAACCTGGTCTTTAAGGCCTTTACCCGCTTTAAAAGAAGGGATATTTGCCGCTGGAATTTGGATTTCAGCGCCAGTTTGCGGGTTACGACCCGTACGCGCTGCACGCTCTTTTACAGAGAAAGTGCCAAAACCAACCAGTGCCACTGAGTTACCATCTTTAAGAGACTGAGTTACAGCACCAGTGAATGCTTCCAGCGCGCGTGTCGCTGCAGCTTTTGAGATCTCAGCGTCAGCCGCCATCTTTTCAACTAGTTGAGCTTTATTCATTGTATAATTCCTATGTTTTTATAATTTGCCGAAGCGGATTCTATGGTTATCCATTTTTTTTCTTTGTGCAAGCCTAAAATCCCGTTTTAACTAAAATATTTACGCTATTTCGCCTTATCTGACGGGGATGTAATCATAACGGGCACAAAAACACCCACTTTTTGCTCACTTTTCATGCACCACGTCTCACCCCGCGTCAAACCTGAGCCGAAGGGAAACATCAACCATAGGTTAAACCTTAAACGCAGCGAGCGCTCTCTCACGGGCGGCTTTGTGTTCAACTATCGGTTTCATGTACCCACTTATGCCAAAAGCCTGCAAATATTCGTGAGGAAAATGAATCGATTTTGCCGGCACTTCGCTCAGCTCCGGCACAAATTTACGAATGAAATCTCCTTGCGGATCGAACTTTTCACTTTGGCTGATAGGGTTAAAGATCCGAAAATAAGGCTGTGCATCACACCCAGTACTGGCAGCCCATTGCCAGCCACCATTGTTGCTTGCCAAATCACCGTCGATCAGCTTGCTCATAAAGTAGTGCTCGCCCTTACGCCAGTCTATAAGCAAATGCTTGGTTAAGAAGCTCGCTACAATCATACGTAAACGATTATGCATCCACCCGGTCTGGTTAAGCTGTCGCATTGCGGCGTCGACAATAGGGTAACCTGTATTGCCCTCGCACCACGCTTTAAAGTGGGCATCGTCCTGTTGCCAGTCAACGTGATCATACTTTTCGTTAAAGTTAGCCCCTTTGCATAACTTTGGATAAGCGCAGATAAGATGTCGGTAGAACTCGCGCCAAATCAACTCATTGATCCAGCTAAACGCTGGTGCACTGGTCATCTGCAACAGATCGGCAAAATGGAGCTGGCTTTCTGCTAATAGCTGCTTTACTGACACAATTCCTAATGCCAGGTAAGGACTGAGCCCAGAGGTGCCTTTGACACCAGGAAAATCCCGATTGGCTTTGTAATCGACCATTTTTTCCTGAATAAACGCCTGTACAACTTTTACCAGGGTTTCATCGTCAACAGGCCATTTATCTGAAACACCCTCCCCTTTGAGTATCTCTGGGGCTTCCCATTCAAATGGAGCTGCGTTTATCTCAGGCCAGCCGGGCAGGTAAAAGTGCTGTTGCTCATACTGTTTAAGCCAGGCCTTTTTAAACGGCGTAAACACTTTGTACATCTCATTGCTGGCCGTCGTTACACTGCCCGGTGGGGCAATCAAATCGCCATCAAATAATTGCAATTGCACACCGGCTTGCTGACAAGCGTTATCTCGGTCTTGTTCATTTACTTCATACTCACGGTTAGCGTAAACCTGCGCAACGCCGTTTGCCTGACAAAACTGAGACACCACTGCGGGCACTTGAGTAAAATCACCCGCATCTAGCACGTGCAGGCGAATACCCAACTCTGCCAGTTTATGCCCTAGCCAAATAACCCGCCGCTTAAGTAAATCAACCTGTACAGGTGCTGCATTGTGCGCTTGCCATTGCTGCTCACACACCAAAAAGAGTGCATCGCGCGCACCATTTTCAACCGCAGCTATAAGCGCTTCGTTGCCAAAAACGCGCAAATCACGCCGAAACCAAAACAATGTAGACATTAAATCGCGAACCTCAGTTTAAGCTCGTTAGGATAAGGGTGAAAATAGACTTGCTGCATCAGGTAGTCATTGGGGTGCATGATCAAATGGTGTCGCAACAAGGTAAGTGGGACCTGTAGAGGAACCTGACCAATGCGATAGTCATCAATCGCCCGGCACAGCTCCTGTTTTTCGACCTTACCCAGTACTTTCTTAAAATACCCCTGTAAGTGCGATAAAGTGTTAGCCTGGTCCTTGCGCCTTGCCGGGCTCGACAACGCCTCCATCAAACCGCTGATGTACGTCTTTCTAAGTTCATCAAGCGCGACCCCTTTACCCTCTGCCAACAGCCTGCCGAGATCACGATAGGCCTCGTAATTATGGCTCATCAGCAAGTACTTATGACGGGCATGGAAATTAGTCAAATCATGTAAGCCAGGATTGGTAACCACCAGTTCTTGCCAGCTCTTGTATACGTAGACCCGCATCACAAAATTTTCTCTCAGATGCATATCATTCAGACGGCCATTTTCCTCACAAGGCAACAACGGGTTGCGCGCCATGATCTGCTCGGCAAATATACCTACCCCTTCGGACGTATTACCTGTCTCTGCCTCGTTGTAGATCTTAACCCGCTCCATACCGCAACTGGGGCTTTTCGCACAAAAGATATAACCAGACAGCTGATCACCATGGTCCTCAGACACCTTTTTCCCATATTCAGCCAAATCGGGAGCATAGTCCTCATCACTGTGTGCAGGACCAACTTTGATAATGTCCTTTACTCTGACCTGACGGATGGTTTTTCGTGGGATAGGTAATCCGATAGCTACCTCTGGACAAAAGCGCACATACTCCACGTACTGCGCCAGTTCATCCATACAAAAATTGCTACGTTTATGCCCTGAATCAAAACGGACTTTGTCTCCGGCAAGGCACGCACTGATCCCTATTTTTATGGGGCTGTTGAAGTTAAAAGCTTGCTCTATCATTGCTCTCTCCATAACTCAAAAATGACGGATAGATTTAGCACCACTGGTACTGACGTAAGGCAATTTTGCCACCCTGTACCTTCACTCCTTCTAAGCGTAATAGTTGACTCTGCTCGATAAACTTACTGCTCTCGGGAGGAAAAGAAATTTTTCCCTGACTGTTAATCACTCTGTGCCACGGCAAACTCGATCCTGCCGGTAAGTGCTTTAACAGGTAGCCAACTGCCCGGGCATGCTTAGGTGCGCCGGCCAGCCCGGCAATTTGCCCGTATGTTGCGACATTTCCAACCGGAATGGCGCCTATCAGCGTAAACACCCTGGCTCTGAATTCCTCTTTAGTTTCCTCTTGCAAACTGCGCTCCTAATGCTGTGAACTGTTGCCACAAGTGTCGGCCAACTGGGCCATAGTGACTCTGATGGCGACGAAAAGCGTGAATTGCTGCTGTGAACTCATGCTGTCTGTCTATGATCTCAATGCGCTCCAACTCGCCGCTTTCCAATTCCTGCCGGCAAGTGTTGAGGCTGGTAAGGGCAAACCCGACCCCCTGAGATAAGAATAGTTTAATAGTACTTACATCATCCAGCTTCATAATATGTAATCCACGTGAATAAGCCAGCCTCTCGCTGTCGAAATCGAAACCACTCTCTACCATTGCCAAACAGGGATATAAACTCAACTCATCATAGTACATACGCTTAGGCAACAAACCACGTTTGGCTACGACACCAAGCTTGGTTTCGCCAATCGCGATTGATTCCAACTCGCCAGTGGCATAGAACAAATCAAACCAGGGTCCAATTCCTAAATCAGCGGCGCCGGTGTTTACCTGCTCCAGCGCAACAAAGCGTCGGCCGCTGGAAATCACGAGTTCAGTCGAAGGAAATTGCTTAAAAGTGCTGCTAATCTGTGCGTTATACGTTTCGTGGTGACACATAGGTTCATAGCAAATGCGAAATTTCGCTTCATTGCCCTGAGAGAACTCATCCGCCAGGCCTTTTAAATGATTATGATGCTCCAGCAGCTTTTGAGCGTGCTGGTGGAAACGCTTCCCCTGCTCGGTAAGCCGGATCCGATAATCTTCACGGGTTACCAAAGCAAAGCCCAGTTCGTCAGACAGACGCTTTAACGCTTGTGTGACTGCGGGCTGTGATTTATATAGACGTTTTGCCGCCTCGCTCAGGCTTTGAGCATTTGCGACGGCGTCGAGTACTTGAATATCAGCCAACTTCATAAATAAAATTTATTTTATACCAAAGTTTTAATAATTTTTATTTTATGACCAAATTCATTATCCTGCACTAAGTTTTAGTATGAGGGAGTAATTTTGGTGAATAAACTCGCACTCTTTTTGCCAACCTTGTTGTTATTATCCGCATGTCAGGATGCCACACAGCAAACCACTACAAGTCAAGTCGTTCGTCCAGTTAAACTACATACAGTGTCTGACCCACAAGCCAGCCAATTGCGCAGTTTTCCAGCCGAAGTTGTTGCTAACCAGGGGTCTTACCTTGCTTTTCGAGTCAATGGCGAGCTGATTGAGTTTCCTGTGTTGGCCGGCCAGGAAGTGCAAAAGGGGCAACTTCTGGCGAAACTCGACCCGGAAGACTTCGAACTCCAGTATCAGCAACGTAAAGCCCAATTTGAGCTCGCAGTTGCTCAGCTTAACCGCATTGAGTCTTTATATAAAAAGTCTATTGCCAGCAAAGCCGAATATGACCAAGCACTGGCAAACGAACAAGTTGCTGAATCAGCATTCAAAATAGCGCAAACCAATCTGCAAAATAGCGAGCTCAGAGCCCCATTCGGCGGTACGATTGCCAAAGTTTTCGTTAAGAACTTTGAAAACATAGTCGCAAAACAGAATATTTTACGCCTTGAGACGCGTGATCGTATGGACGTGGTCATCCAGGTGCCTGAAAAATTAGTTGCCCGGGTTAATAAAGATCTCGAATATCATCCAACCGTTATTTTTGACGGTTACCCGGATAAATCCTATCTGCTAAATATAAAAGAGTGGGATACCCAAGCCGATCCTGCGACGCTTACCTATAAGGTTGTCTTTTCGCTGCCTATTCCTGAAGACTTTAATTTGCTCGCCGGGATGACAGGTCATGTTTATGTCGACCCCAGCAAGATAACCAACCACAACACCTCGGAAATCATAGTGCCGAACGAAGCGGTATTTTCTGATCAAACGCAAGCAGCTAAAGGCAATCACTACGTCTGGATTTACGATCCCAAGACCCAGCTGGTGTCTAAACGAGCTGTCCAGCCCGGTCAGCTGCGCCAGCAAGGTTTTGAAATAAAAAGTGGATTAAAGCCCGGCGATGTCGTTGTCTCAGCCGGTGTTCATCACCTTAGTGAAGGCCTGAAAGTACGCCCATGGACCAAAGAGCGAGGCCTGTAAAATGAGTCTTGCCAAATGGTCTATTGAAAATAAGGTGATCAGTGCGATGTTCGCACTGCTGTTGCTTTTAGCAGGCACGGTTTCGTATTTTGGCCTGGGGCAACTGGAAGATCCGGAGTTTACACTCAAAAAAGCCATGGTGATCACAGTATATCCAGGTGCATCACCGCAACAGGTTGAGGAAGAAGTCACCTATCCCATAGAGAATGCCATCCAGAGCCTGCCTTACGTGGATTACGTTACCTCAATCTCGTCACCGGGCCAATCACAGATCACGGTAGAGATGAAAAGTACCTACCGGAAGGAAGACCTGAAACAGATCTGGGACGAATTAAGGCGGAAGATAAACGATCTCAAGCCAGATCTGCCCCCCGGCGTATTCACGCCCAAAGTAATGGATGACTTTGCGGACGTGTATGGCGTGTTATATGCCGTGACGGGTGATGGCTATTCCTATGAAGAACTAAAAGAATACGTTGATTATCTAAAACGTGAGTTGGTTCTGGTCGATGGTGTCAGTAAAGTGACCATCGCTGGAGAGCAACAAGCGCAGGTCATTGTTGAAATCTCGAGTCAAAAACTGTCACAGTTAGGGATATCTCACAACCGCATTTTTTCACTGCTGCAGACCCAAAACAGCGTATCTAACGCGGGAAAAATACGCGTTGGCGACGAGTCTATTCGGATTCACCCTACCGGTGAGTTCAGTCAGGTTTCTGAACTTGAGGACTTGCTGATTTCTAAACCCGGTGCCAAAGAGCTCATCTATTTAGGCGATGTTGCCACCGTAAAACGTGAGTATGCTGAGATCCCAACGCATATCACCCGTTACAATCGTGATCAATCTTTGCTCCTGGGTATTTCCTTCAGCTCGGGGGTTAACGTGGTAGAAGTCGGTAAGGCAATAGAAAAGCACCTGACCTCACTGGAATATCAACGCCCCCATGGCATGTCGGTCCACACCGTTTACAACCAACCCAAGGAAGTAGAAAAGTCCGTAGACGGATTTATTGTCAGCTTGCTTGAAGCCGTTGCCATCGTCATTGTCGTGCTGTTGATCTTTATGGGTGTTAAAAGTGGCATTCTTATAGGCGGTATCTTGCTGCTTACCGTTCTTGGCACCTTTATTTTTATGAAGATGTTCGCAATTGACTTACAGCGTATATCCCTTGGCGCTTTGATCATCGCTCTGGGTATGCTGGTCGATAACGCTATTGTGGTCACTGAGGGGATCCTAATCAACCTGAAGCGTGGACAAAGCAAGGTAAAAGCAGCGGTCAATATTGTCGAGCAAACCAAATGGCCTTTGTTAGGTGCAACGGTAATAGGGATCACCGCCTTCGCCCCTATTGGGCTGAGTTCAGATGCCAGTGGTGAATTTGCCGGCTCACTGTTTTGGGTACTGCTGATCTCATTGCTACTTAGCTGGGTTACTGCCATTACACTGACACCATTCTTTGCCAACATGTTGTTCAAACAAGAAATTCAGCAAGGTAAAGAGACCGACGACCCCTACCAGGGCATAATTTTTACCGCTTACAAAGCGCTGCTCAGCGTGTGTCTGAGATTCCGCTGGACTACCGTTATCGCGATGCTAGCGCTCCTTGGCTGCGCGATGGTTGGCTTTAAGTCAGTCAAGCAATCGTTCTTTCCCGCTTCCAATACGCCCATGTTTTATGTCGATTACTGGCACTATCAGGGCGCTGACATTCGCAGTACAGCAGATAATCTGGAAAAGCTGGAAGCATTTTTGCAATCCGACGAGCTGGTTGAGGAGATCACCACCACCATAGGTCAGGGCGCCCCCCGATTTATGCTGACATACAGCCCGGAAAAGCAATATGCATCCTATGGTCAGCTGATCATTCGGGTGAGCGACAGAGAAGCTGTTGCGACTATGATAGCGAAAGTACGCGAGTTTGCTGCCCATAACGAATTAGATGGTAAGCTTAAAATCAAGCGCATGGAAATTGGCCCGTCGACAGATGCTAAAATCGAAGCGCGTTTCTCTGGTCCTGATCCTGTAGTACTGCGCAGGCTGGCTGATCAAGCTAAAAACCGTCTGGCACAAGACGCCGGTGCATTTAATATTCGTGATAACTGGCGTCAGCGTTCTAAAGTACTTGAGCCTGTCTTTAATGAGCAAAAAGCGCGGCGACTGGGGATCAGTAAATCTGACCTGGACCAGCTATTGCTGACAAGTGTGTCGGGCAACACAGTAGGCTTGTATCGGGATGGCACTAAAATGCTGCCGATTGTGGCCAGAGCACCCGAGGTTGAACGTCGCAACGTTGAAAACCTGGTTGACCTGCAAATTTTCAGCCCTGTGCTCAATGTATATGTGCCGCTGGGCCAGATCCTCGATGACGTTGAAGTCATTTGGGAAGACAGCCTGATCATGCGTCGGGATCGCAAACGCACAATTACCGTCATGGCAGATCATGATGTGATCGGCAATGAAACACCGGCTAAACTGTTTGCCCGGATCCGCGCCGACATTGAAGCAATCGAGTTACCGCAAGGCTATGAAATGCAATGGGGTGGTGAGTTTGAGTCATCCAGCAAAGCACAAAAAGCCATTTTTGGCTCACTTCCGCTCGGATACTTATCCATGTTTATCATCACGGTGCTGCTATTTAATTCAGTGCGTAAACCATTGGTCATCTGGAGCACTGTGCCACTGGCAATTATTGGCGTAACCGCGGGTCTGGTCATATTTCAGGCACCATTCAGCTTTATGGCACTGCTGGGATTGCTCAGTCTGTCTGGCATGTTAATTAAAAATGGCATTGTATTGATGGATCAAATCAATCTGGAACTGGATAGCGGAAAAGCCCCCTATCAGGCCGTGTTTGATTCCGGGGTTAGTCGTGTACGGCCCGTGTCTATGGCGGCCGTGACAACCATTTTAGGTATGATCCCACTGCTGTTCGATGTATTTTTTAAATCCATGGCAGTGACCATTATGTTTGGTCTGGGTTTTGCCACCGTGCTCACTTTGATAGTGCTTCCCGTAATCTACTGTTTGTTCTTCAAAGTAACCGCACCCAAATAGCAAAAGGGCCGCAGTGTGCGGCCCTTTTTTTAAGTTATTTTTTGAGAGACAAAGTCCCTTTTACCCTGCCTTTTGGCTTAGCGCCAGCGCGACTTTTCGGTCTACCACGATTTGCAGTATTATCATCGTGTGCATTGCCTGGGCGCTTACGCTTTTGCTCAGACGCAGACTTTCTGCTCTGCCCTCTGGCCGCTGTTTCACCATCTTGACGCGGCTTCGCAGTGTGACGCTGTGTACGTTTATACGTATCCACTGACGCCTCTTCGGTCTTCGAGGAACCTTCAATTGAAGCATTTATCTCTGCCATTTCAGACTCGCTCAGGTGGCGCCACTGTCCCGGTCTTAAACCGTTAAGGTTCACATTCATGATCCGCACACGCTTCAGTGTTTGTACTTCATAATCAAAGTATTCACACATACGTCGGATCTGACGATTCAGTCCCTGAGTTAAAACAATGGTAAACTGCCTGGCCCCGGTCTTTTTGACAAAACACTTTTTAGTCATGGTGCCAAGAATTGGCACGCCCGAACGCATACCAGTTATAAACGCATCGGTGACAGGCTTATTGACGGTTACCACATATTCTTTTTCATGATTGTTGCCAGCACGCAATATTTTGTTGACGATATCGCCCTCATTGGTCAAAAAGATCAGTCCTTCTGAGGGCCGGTCTAAACGGCCAATAGGAAAAATACGTTCCGGATACTGAATGGCACTGACAATATTACTTTTTATTTTTCGCTCTGTTGTGCAGGTCACACCAACGGGTTTATTGTAAGCGATATATACCCGCTTAGGCTTAGCTTTGAGCGGTTTATTATCAACCAAAACAGTGTCTGCATCACTGACTTTCAGACCCATTTCGGCAACCTGACCGTTAACACTGACACGGCCGTCACTGATCAGGGTGTCCGCTTCTCTGCGGCTGCAAAACCCGGTTTCGCTGATGTATTTATTTAGTCGCTTAGGTTCATTCATAAAGGGACACTTTTCTTTTCGTGTGCAATGAGTCAATACTGTCCGATATCCGGCCCACAGGCTCAGAATCCGGTGTGCTTGACCAACGGGCAGTTACGGGGGCGCATGGTAACAAAATTTCATCGCCAGTAGAAATATTTCATCAACAGGTGTGACTTTAACTCGGCTAACGTTATAGCTTGCTCAGTCGCTAATCACACCTGGAGCGTTATCCTTGGCTAAAAAGGTCGGCGACACCAAGTAGTTCGATTGTTTATTGTTAAGCAAGCTAAACCCGCTAAAGTCCACGCCTGCCCAGTCAATTTTTTCGGCCAGCCATATATAGCGATGCACATTGTGTTGATTAATGACTACAAGTGGGTAAGTAATCGATTGGTTGGTTTGCCAATAGGAATGGCCATGGAACTTATCATACAAAGACAAAATAGCCAGCCCACCCATGATGAAGTGACCACCGACGGAGGCCTGCAATTCACCCTTTTCAATCAACCTGAGCGTGTCATTGAGCCAGTCAAATCCACCAATGGCAACAAATGCCTGGTCCTTCTCACCACGCTGTTTCACCGCACTTAGTGCACCCATTGCCATCAGATCTGACGCACTCCAGATTATGTTTGTGTTGGGGTAACGCTTAAGCAAACGCTGCGTTTTTTCCATCGCCTGGGTTTTTGACCAGCTTGCATAGATAGATTGTTGCAAGGCAACGCCCTGGCTGCCAAAAAAAGATTGCGCGCCTTGATTGCGAGCATCCGATTCACTGCCATAATGACCGTTGATCGCTAGCGCCTGAGGTTTAACTGCAGGCCTCTTCTCAAGTAATGAATCCGTCAAAGCCTGCGCCAGATCAGCGCCTGCACGAAAATTGTCAAAGTAAATCTCACCCAACCAATTTTTATATCTCTGTCCAGGTTTGCCAATCTCAACCTGCTCAGGCCCATTAATGGTTTGTTCTAAGGTTAAGTACTGTATTCCATACTTTTCTAATAGGTCCAGATGTTGCTCAGCATTACCGGGGTATAGCATCAAAACAACGTAATCAGGTGTTGCTCGATACTCTAAGTATTTCTGTAATTCTTCTAGCTGAATATAGCGACTGCCATCACCATAAATCACGTCCAATTTAACATTAAGCTGCTTACTGGCGGCCATAGCGATAGATTCTACTTTTTGCCAAAATGGTTCACCAGAAATCGATGGGTTCACTAAAAGCACTGAAAAATCGGCCTTTGCCCAACTCAAAGGGGCGAAAAGCAATCCCCAGCTCAATAAAACACACTGCAATAACTTCACAATAAACAGCCTTTTTTATGTTACGTTTGACTAAGGTAGCGCACGCAACGCTTCAATAAATACTCAGCTGGGCCGGTTTTCTTCGCCCTATCAAGCAGTATAGCTAAAATCACCTGAAACAGGGTCAGAGTAAGAAAAAAACCGAAATACTCAACACGAGTAAAGGACACCCTGGTCTCAGGAAAAAGAACATGAAACACCAAAATCCCAACCATTGATTGCAACAAGTACAAAGACAGCGAATAGCGTCCCGCTATCGCGAGTACCTGGCTAAACTTAGGCCAAAATTGGCGGATAGCTTGCAACAGCACCAAATAACATAAGGCCATAGGTATTGCAGCCAACCAATTCAATGTTTCCAGCATCTGCCCCAGGGTAGTTTCATTATTTGACCAAAGTATCAGGGATGCAAGCACACTTCCCCACCACCAGGTCCACATCTTCTTACCAGATACAAAACGCTGCCCTGAAAACCAACCTCGTTCAAATAGTTCCATCCCTAACAGCATCAGACCCAATGTATTCCACAAAGTAGCCAACGGGATTAGAATGATCATCATATTGAAATGGCTGATATTCTGGCTCAGCAACTGAGCGTAGCTTACCGGCAAAGAACTCAATAACGTCGCATACTCAGCACTGGACCTGTCAAAGCCAGGTTCACTGACCAGGATGCTGAGTATCACAAGCAATATAACCGGAAGGACTATCAGTAGCGCTGCGCTTAGTAATCTATGTTTCGCATCCAGCCACATCAGCGCCAGCAACCCCGACAATGCATAATTCAGCAGAATATCTCCAGGCCAAAGTAAGTAGCCATGTAGTACGCCAAATAAGCCCAATACGCACAATCTAGATTTGATAACAAAGAGGTTATCCTCGCCCTTGTCGTGCGCTTTATACTGAATTACCAATGCTGCACCAAACACGAGGCAAAATAAGGTTCGAAACCGACCATCGGCAAACACGGTGGTGAAAAGCGACAAAACTGATTCCACCCCGTCGCGTGTAACTGGGGGCACATAACCATAGGCAAAGTTTGCCATAAAGAATAAGTTTGTCAGGCTCAGGCCCAATAATGCAAAGCCTCTCAGGCTATCGATGTATTGATTTCTCACATCAATAAACGTGGTCGCGGTACATGTCGGCCCAGGTAACGGCGGATGCATGAAAATCAGGCAAACTGTCATCTTCCATATTTAGCATCGCACAGGCCTCCTGTAATGCCCACCAGCTGCCACTTTCGTAAGCCCTGACGACATTTAATATATAATACAAGGTGTTTGATTTACCCAGCAGCGCATCATGGATCATCTCCGGAAAAGGCAATCGGCCAACTAACAACTCCATCGGTTTATCCAAAATAGCGTCCAGTAAAGAAAATAACCCTGCCAGAAAGCTCATACCAGCAATGCCTGGTGCGATTTGCTGTGCGATGAGTTCACAAAAACGTGAGCGTACGATACTAAGACGAGTCAACTCGGTGGGTTTATTCGTCGCCACATGGGCTGTCATGATCAGATTCACAAACTTGAGCACGCGTTCGTTGCCCAAATAAACCAACGCCTGCTTGAGGGATTCAATGCGGTTTTTGATTGGAAAAACCCCAGAATTGATCAACCGAAGTAGCTTGTAGGCAAGAGCCGTATCTTGAGCAAACAGCTCCGAAATCCGTCCAAGGTTCATATTCGGCTTCAGCACTTCTGCGTAAATTAACATAACTATGGCGTAGTTGATTTCGATATCTTGTTGAGAAATCATCGTGGGCTTAGCGAAAAAGTATCCCTGAAAAAAGGTAAAACCCATTTTTTTCGCTTCAACGAATTCTTCTTCGGTTTCTACCTTTTCAGCCAATAATTTCAGGTTTTTACGTGTTTTTAGTTGCTCAACAAGTGGGCCGATTGTATCCAGCGGGCTTTCGACCAAATCGAACTTGATAAGCCGGACCAATTTGAGAAAGGGCTCCCAGTCTTTAGAGTAAGTAAAATCATCCAATGCCAGTCGGTAATTATTGTGAAACAACGACCTGACGCGTTCGTAATTGTCTTTTGTCGGGGGGATCGTCTCCAACAGCTCCAGGATCACATCACTGCTAGGCAGAAAGTGGGCGAGCTCCTGATTAAGCGACTCTTCTCCAATGTTGATCAGAGCCTTTTTACCAGAAGTCAGATATCGAGTGCCCAGATTGAGCTGGTTGTCCATTATAAGCCGCGCTGTCGCGGCATCATCAGCAATGTTGGGGAAGCAATTTTGTTTACCATCTCGAAACAGCAATTCATACGCGACCACCTGTTTCTTCCTGTTAAAGATGGCCTGCCTTGCCACAAACACTTTCAAATCACTGCTCCCAGCTATCTACTGCTCAATTAATAGCACTTTTGTTTTATTAGTTTGTCTTGATGGGGAATATTTTAACCCCATTTCATTAGAAAAAAAATCAAACTAAAACATTAATGTATTAGAATAGTCGATAGCAGAGCGAGCAGGCAAACGCCTACTCATACAATTTTTCGATATATTGACTGGCAATGGTATCCCAACTGAATCGTTGCGCTTTTGCATTGTCCTTAATATCACGGTACCTTTGCGGTTCGTGCCTATGTATATCGAGCGCCCGCTTTAAACCTTCGAGTAACTGCTCAGCCTGCTCAGACAAGTTACGTCCACCAAACAGGAATCCAGTTTCCTCATGTGCAATGGTGTCTTTCAGCCCACCGACCTGGTGAGCAAGACAAGGCTGCCCTGCACGCATTGCCAGCATCTGACTGATCCCACAGGGTTCAAATGAACTGGGCATCAGAAACAAGTCACCAAGGTCATACAGATGGTCGCCCAAAGTCTGTCCATATCCTTGTAAATACAAAACATTACTGTGACGGGCCATAACCTGCGTAAACAGATACTCAAGGTGCGGATCGCCGGAGCCCAGAATAACCAACACCCCACCGTACTCGTTGATCAAAGCCGCCACTTTATCCAGGATCAGTTGACCCTCTTTTGGTTGTCTGAGCAAAAGCGCCTTTTGGTCCGTTAAACGTCCAACACTGGTGACCAGAGGTCGACGAAATTGCCCATGCTGACGCCATTGCATGACACGCTGGTGAGCGATGTAATGAGCAGGCATTAGTTCTGAACGCTTAGACATCCACACAAACAGCGCCTGCTCTGCTAACTCACAGTAGTCACTCAGCGAGATGTCAGCTCCCTGGTCAGCATGCTGAGAATAAATACACCCATTGAGAATACCTGCCAGCCTGCCCGCTCTGTCAGCAGCTTGCATATCATGCTCCAACCCTTCACCACCAAAGAAGCCACTTTCGTGATCGCTGCTTAGCTGCACTTCCTGACAATAGGTTGGTGACACCAAGTGTACTTTATCTACGAGGTTAATGGCTGCGCGCATGGGATTAAAGCAATGAGGGTAGATGTGATCACATATCCGACTGCCGTCATAGCTCAGAGTTGGAAACCAGGATTCCAGACTGGAGTCATCATGCTTAAACGGCCGGATCCCCTGCAATGCGAGATTATGCACTGTATAGACCGTTTTGATCTGTTTTAAATTAACAAAACGAGGACTGAAAGTTTTAAGCACCGCCACTACAGCGGCATGCCAATCGTGTAGATGCAGTACATCAACGGGCCCTATCATCTCATGCTCAAGCAGCTCACTCACCGCAGCACAAAATAGCGCAAACTTATTGGCATCTGTTGCAAATGGCTGATCGCCATCATTACAATAAATGGCGCCATCATGTTGCGAGAACAACGAGTGCGACACGACATATTGATCTACACCTGACTCACTTGCAACTCGCCACAGTGTCGCTGTTTCTAAATGTTGCTTAAAAGGCACCGCAATATCTGCAACGAACTCCCGGTTTAGTTCGAACTGGCCATAATCCGGTACGATAACAGAGCAACGGATTTGCTGCTCTGCCAGTGCATAAGGAATGTCGCGGATCACATCCGCAACCCCCCCAACTTTACAACTCGGCAAGCGGTCATTTTCCGCTGCCACCATAACTACATGCATGATTGTCCTTTTACGCCGTTTCCTGGTTCTGACCTGCTAACAGCTGTTGCTTTTCTAGTGCAACAAGCATATCACGGGTCACCAGCACAATGCCGTTTTTAGAGACTCTGAAGCCATTTCTTTTATCTTGCTCCTGATCATAACCAATCTCCATGCCTTCCGGTATGTGGCAGCTGCGATCAATAATGGCATTTTTGATCCGACAATGACGCTCAATCACCACACCAGGCAAAACCACTGCGCCTTCTATTTCACAATACGAGTGTACATGAACATTTGAAAACAATAGAGATTTCCGTACTCTGGAACCTGAAATAATACAGCCACCAGATACCGTTGAGTCCACAGCCATACCGCGCCTTTCGTCGTCATCAAAAATAAACTTCGCCGGCGGTAGCTGCTCCTGATACGTCCAAATTGGCCAGCTCGGGTCATACAAGTCAAGTTGTGGTTGCGGAGACACCAGCTCCATATTCGCTTCCCAGAACGAATCTATTGTGCCCACGTCACGCCAGTAAGGTTGGCCGGGGTGGCTGGGATCTCGAAATGGGAATGCAAATACATTATGCTCTTCGATAATAGCCGGAATGATATCGTGGCCAAAATCCCTGCCAGATCCTTCGCGCTCTGCGTCTTTCTTTAGCTGCTCAAACAAAAATTCTGTATTGAACACATAATTGCCCATTGAGGCTAAACAGACTCCAGATTTGCCCGGGATCTCACTCGGCGCAGCCGGCTTTTCATCAAAACGCCGGACTCGCTTTTTCTCATCAACAGTCATCACGCCAAAGGTATTGGCAGCATCCTCACACGGCACTTCGAGACAGCATACGGTCATATCGGCACCGGTTTCGACATGCTTTGCCAACAAAGCACCGTAATCCATTCTATAAACATGATCGCCTGACAAGATCATCACATATTTAGGCAGCTCGTGACGAATAATGTCCATATTCTGGAATACGGCATCCGCCGTACCACAGTACCACTCGTCACCATATCGCTGAGATGCCGGCAAAATCTCCACTGACTCACCCAGCTCTTTCTTAAAGTGACCCCAAGCGCGGTTAACGTGGCGGATCAAAGAGTGCGATTTGTACTGTGTCGCTATGCCAACCCGGCGGATCCCCGAGTTAATACAATTTGATAACGGAAAGTCTATTATTCTGTGTTTGCCTCCAAAATACACCGCGGGCTTTGCTCTCCAGTCGGTCAGCTCATGCAGCCTGCTACCACGACCACCAGCCAGGATCAATGCATAGGTTTCTCTGGTCAGGTTACTAATATATCGGTTTGCATAACTGGGCATTCATTATCTCCATTAAAAAGTCTATCTACGATCTACTGCATTGGGGTTAAGCGCCAAATATCGTCACAATATTGTTGAATAGTGCGATCGCTAGAAAAACTGCCACTAGCGGCCGTGTTAAGTATGCTCATTCTCAGCCACTGCGACTGGTCCTGATAGGTTTCTGCTGCACGTTGTTGTGCATCCAGGTAGCTGTCAAAGTCGTGTGCAACCAACCAGGGATCGTGAGGGCTGCGGATCGCGGCAATGATGTCGTTGAAAATTCCAGGTTCAAACAAGTTGAAATGACCACTCTCCAGCAACGCCATAGTATTGCTGAGTGCCTGACTGGATTGAATAATGGCGTTTGGATCATAGTGCTGGCGCACTTCCTCTGCTTGTTGTGCGGTAGCACCAAATAAGAAAAAGTTATCTGCCCCCACCTGTTCTCTGATTTCAATATTTGCGCCATCCAGGGTGCCAATGGTGAGTGCACCATTCATCATAAACTTCATGTTCCCGGTACCGGATGCTTCTTTGCCCGCCGTTGAAATTTGCTGTGACAAGTCCGTCGCAGCGCAAATCGTTTCCATAGCCGTTACATTATAATTTGGGAAAAATGCGACTCGAAGAAGTGATTTAGCCTTCGCATCTTTATTAACAACATTCGCAACGTTATTGATCAGCTTAATCACCAGCTTAGCCATTGCATAGCCAGGCGCAGCCTTACCACCAAACAACACGCAGCGAGGCACCATGCCTTGAGTATCGCCACGGCGAATACGATCATATAAAGAAATCACATGCAGAATATTCAGCAGTTGGCGTTTATATTCATGGATGCGTTTGACCTGCACATCGAACATCATGCTGGCATCAAACTCCACACCGCACCGCGCCTGCACCAGCTTTGCAAGTTTTTCTTTATTTCTTTGTTTAACCGATTGCCACTGACTCTGGAACGTTTTGTTATCGTAGTAACGGCGCAGTGATTTAATTTCGGCGTAATCTGCTTGCCATTGCTCGCCAATCTTGCTGGTAATGAGTTCAGCCAATTCAGGGTTACAATAGGCAAGCCAGCGTCTGGGCGTAACACCATTTGTTTTGTTGTTAAATTTAGCAGGCCAGAGCTGATAGAAATCATGAAACAGCCCTGACTTAAGCAGCTCAGTATGCAATGCAGCAACACCATTGACCGAGAAGCTGCCCACAATTGCGAGGTAAGCCATACGGATCTGTGGATGGTCACCTTCTTCTATGAGTGACAGTGCACGTTGTTTTTCTATATCCCCAGGCCACATCAACGCCACTTCTGATAGAAAGCGCGCATTGATCTCATAAATAATTTCCAGCAAGCGGGGTAACAGACGAGCAAACAAAGACACTGACCACTTTTCCAATGCCTCAGGCAACAATGTGTGGTTAGTGTAGGCCATGGTTGAATTAGTGATTGACCATGCCTGATCCCATTCCAGTTCATACTCATCAATCAGCAGCCTCATCAGCTCTGCTACTGCAATACTCGGGTGGGTATCATTAAGCTGGAAAACATGAAGGTCAGAAAATTCACTAAAATCCGTACCATGTTGTTCCACCCACTGATGCAAGATGTCCTGCAAACTGGCACTCGACAGGAAATACTGCTGTCGGAGTCTCAGCTCTTTACCATTTTCACTGCTGTCATTCGGATACAACACCATAGTGATCTGCTCGGCGAGGTTTTTCTTGGCTACCGCTTCAGAATAACTACCGGCGTTGAATTCCTTTAAGTTAAATTCATCCGTCGCTTCCGATTTCCATAGCCGTAAGGTGTTCACCACCCCATTTCGATAACCCGGAATAGGCACATCATAAGGTACAGCCAGCACATCCTGAGTATTCACCCACATGCGATGATTACGACCCTGTTTATCCTGATGCCCCTCAACATGACCGAAAAACTTGATCACTCTGGCTTGCTCTGGCGCTGGCATTTCCCAAGGGTGGCCTTCACGTAACCAGTTGTCTGGCTGCTCCACCTGAAACCCCTGCTCCATTGACTGATTGAACATGCCGTACTCATAACGGATCCCATACCCTATCACCGGAAGAGCCAATGTCGCACAACTATCCAAAAAACACGCCGCCAGTCGTCCCAGACCACCATTGCCCAACCCGGCATCATGTTCAGCCTGCTCAACATATTCAAACTCGGTGCAATATTCTTTCAGCGCTTCACGCGTTTGCTTCTCCAGATCCAGGCTCAAGACCGCGTTACCCAACGCTCTGCCCATCAAAAATTCCAGTGATAAGTACGCGGCACGTTTACATTGGTTGTCGGCAAGATATTGATTCGTTGCTCTGCACCTTGCCACGAGCCGATCCCTGACGGTCAACGCCAAAGCCTGAAACAAATAGTGTTTAGAATCTCCGACTTTGTCACGTCCCAGGGTATAGTAAAAATGCCGCATTAAATCATCAGCCAGCGTGCTTTCATCCAGTTTTGGAGCTTCCTGCCAATGCTTTACAACACACACATTTGACGTTTTCTTAGTCATTCTTGAGATCCTCATTATGAGATTGATATACCCAGGCACTGTGTGCACTCAGGGATTGAGTCTGTTGACTTTTTTCGATGGTTTCGGTGGGATGTACAGAGCTGAGTGAAAGCTGCCAGACAACGCCCGGAATAACCGGTAATTTAGCCTCTACGTCGTCACTGCCGGCATGTAATATCACCAATAAATTTTGTTTTCTGAGCGTATCCGTCAACATATAGATCAGCGTTTTATTATTGCTGTCGTGCCAGTCTCCCTCAGACATTGGACGTGCATCCTTGTTGAACCAGCTAATGTTAAATCGTTCATCTTGAGTATGAATATAAAACGGGTGATGGAATATCGCATAACGACACCTGATTTCCTGGAGCTGAGCTATCAAGGCACACAAGGCACTTTCCTGGCCATCATCCCAGTCTCTCTTTACACGTAGGCTGTGAATCAATCGCTCGGTAATAGTTTGCGGCCAGCTCAACCAGTTAATCTCATTATCCTGACAATACGCGTTATTATTACCTTGCTGAGAATGCGCAATTTCCGACCCCGCGGCTAGCATCGGTACACCTTTTGACATCATTAGCGTAATCAGAGCGCTTTTTTGGATTTGGTGTCTCAGTGCCAGTATGTGTGCTTGTTCCGTCTGGCCCTCTATGCCGCAATTAAACGAGATGTTCTCACTGTGACCATCACGGTTCTCCTCGCCATTGGCAAAGTTGTGCTTTTGTTCATAACTCACCCAATCAGAGAGCGTAAACCCGTCATGACTGGTGATAAAATTAACAGAATTAAGCGGCCCGCGTTGGTTGTGTTCAAACAACTCATGAGAGCCATGCACACGTTTAGCAAGTTCCGACAGAGTACCGGCATCTCCACGCCAAAACCGTCTCACCGTATCTCGATATTTGTCGTTCCATTCACGCCACGGAGAGGGAAATCCACCTAATTGGTAGCCACCCGGGCCAACATCCCAGGGTTCGGCAATTAACTTAACTTTACTCAGTACAGGATCTTGTGCGATCGCCTGCAAAAAGCTGTGTTGAGAATTGAAGCCGTGCTCCGTGCGAGCCAATATCGTTGCCAAATCAAATCTAAATCCGTCGACCCCCATATACTCAACCCAATACCTTAAGCTATCCATAATCAGCTTTAGCGTATATGGGTCATCGATATTAAGGGTATTTCCACAGCCGGTATCGTTGATATAATGGGCCTGCTCTCCCACCATCCGATAATATCCAGTGTTATTTAGTCCTTTGAGTGATAAGGTTGGCCCGTCTAGACCGCCTTCTGCTGTATGGTTGTATACAACGTCCAGGATCACCTCAATGCCAGCAAGGTGGAACTCGCGAACCATTTGCTGAAACTCGCTAATTTGCCCTTCTACCAAAAAGGCTTTATGCGGCACAAAAAAGCTCAATGAGTTATAGCCCCAGTAGTTCTTCAGCCCCTTGGTCGTTAAAAACTGTTCAGAGATAAAAGCATGACATGGCAACAGCTCCACTGTTGTGACACCCAGACTGGCAAGGTGGGCAATAAAGTTGCTGTGACTCAGGCCCAGAAACTTACCGCGCAAAGGCTTAGGCACAAAGTCACAGTGCTTAGTCGCGCCACGTACATGACATTCATAAATAAGGGTTTTTGACCAGGGTACATTTGGTCTCTGACCATCGTATCGGGCAATGTCTGTAACACTGGATTTGGGCATATCTACCGCATTGTCACTTTCGTTAAGGGTGCCAACAGGCAAATGACAAAAGTGGCGCTCACTCCAGGTAAATTCGCCCTGAAAATCTTTACAATACGGGTCTAACAGTAATTTATTTTGATTAAACAGCAGGCCCTTTTCAGGCGCATAGGCTCCGTTTGCACGATAGCCATATAATGTCCCCGCACGCAGTGGAGAAACGAATACGGACCATAGCCCTCCCTCATGACGATACATAGTGACCTTCGCAATTTCGCTATGGCCACTTTGATCAAACAGGCAAAGTTGCATCTGAGTGGCCGACGGTGCATACACAGCAAAGTTGACCCCTTGTTCATGCAAAGTACTGCCTAATGGTGAGGGTTGACCCCTGTGCGACGTTAACATGGTTTGGCAGCACTCAAATATTGTAAGTAGATAGTGCTCAATGGGCCTATAGTGATTTCAATACTGTGTTCAAAGCCATGACTGGCAATGGCTTTGCTTTGTATCATTTGCTGTTGATGCGCAACTGGCGTGGTACCACTTCCATACAGGCTGCTTTCATCAGAGTTAAACACCACCTGATATATGCCACTCTTAGGAACACCAATTCGGTAGCTATGCAACACCTGAGGCGTAAAGTGACTGACTACCACGACAAGATCAGAACTGGATTTACCGAAACGTGCGAAACTCAAAATTGACTGTTCGCCATTGTGACAGTCTATCCACTGAAACCCACAAGGCGAATTATCCAGCTCATATAAAGCAGGGGTGTTTTTATATAAATGATTGAGTGATTTGACGGTCTGATAAATCCCCTGATGAGCAGGTGATTCCAGCAATGACCAGTCCAGCGTCGTGTTATGATCCCATTCAGTGCGGGGTGCCAATTCACTGCCCATAAACAACAGTTTTTTACCCGGATGAGCATACATAAACCCGTAATAGGCTCTCAAGTTAGCAAATTGCTGCCAATCGTCGCCTGGCATTTTGCTCAGCAATGCCCCTTTACCATGTACGACTTCATCATGGCTCAGTGGTAAAATATAATTTTCCGAGTAAGCGTACGCCATAGAAAAGGTCATTTCATGGTGATGATACTTCCTGTGGATTGGATCTCTTTGCATATAGCTCAGACTGTCGTTCATCCATCCCATGTTCCATTTGAAGCCGAATCCCAAACCATTGTGGTCAACGGCTTGCGTGACTCCAGGCCAGGCCGTCGACTCCTCAGCCACCATCATGATATGTGGATGCCTGCCATAGCTGCGGGTATTGACTGACTGAATACAGTCGATCGCTCCAAGGTTTTCCCTGCCACCGAACTGATTCGGGATCCATTCACCATCATTACGCGAGTAATCGAGATACAACATAGAAGCAACTGCATCCACTCTGAGGCCATCCAGCTTAAAGACATCAAGCCAGTAATTTGCATTGGAAAGCAGGTAACTTTTTACTTCCGGACGTTCATAGTTATAGATATAGGTATTCCAGTCGGGGTGATAACCCTGGCGACTATCTGCATGCTCATATAAGTGGGTTCCGTCAAACCGATGCAAACCATGCGGATCTGACGGGAAGTGACCTGGAACCCAGTCGATCAAGACGCCCAGCTCAAGCGCAGCACATTGACGTATAAAGTAACGAAAATCGTCAAGACAGCCGAAACGGCTAGTCGGCGCAAACAACCCTACCGGCTGATAGCCCCAGGAACCATCAAATGGATACTCACTGATAGGCATTAGCTGAACATGAGTAAAGCCCAGTTCCTTAACGTAAGGCAATAAATCATCAGCCAGCTCGCGATAAGTCAGATAACGGTTATCCTCTTCTTCTCTGCGTTTCCAGGAGCCCAGGTGCACTTCATATATCGCAATCGGAGCATCAATGGCATTGCGCTTTCGCCGTTGTGCCTGATCGGCATCACTCAATGTCATACACTGCTGAGCAGGCTGAATTACACTCGCGGTACCCGGAGCTTGCTGCATCTTAACAGCGTAAGGATCAGCGCGCTCAGTTACCTCACCATCCACACCGACGATGGCATATTTATAACCCTGCTCGCCCGTAAGATGAGGTATAAACAAATCCCACACCCCACTGGCAGGATGAAAACGCATAAAATGTTGAGAAGGCTGCCAATGATTAAACTCACCAATGACAGAAACACTGCGCGCATTGGGTGCCCAAACACAAAACTGCGTACCATTGCAGCCTTGATGAGTGATAGCCCTGGCGCCAAAGTGAAGGTAACCATGTTCCAGAGAACCTTCATTAAATAAGTACATCGCCGACTCATCCAACGCACTGCTGAAGTCGTAGGCGTCTCGGGTTGTAATAACCGTATCAATAAATTCAACGGTTAAGTGATACCCAGACGAAACTTTGCGATCAAACTCAACGACAAACAGAGCAGATTGTCCTATGCGCTGCATGACTGTTGAGTGGCGTCCGTCATTCACTGACACTGTCAGGGCTCCGGGCATATAAACCCGTATAATTGAGCCCTGCCCGGTACTGTGTAAGCCAAGAAAAGAGAAGGCATCACGAAAGCACCCGGCTTCAAGTGCCGAAATTTGTGCTGCGTATTCGAGGGTTACAATGGGCGATTTACTTGCTGAATTCATGCCTGCTCTCTAATCCTTTTTATCTCTGCCATTAAATGACGATTCTGTTCTAAAGTCTGTTCTGCTGGTGTCGCCAGACGGCGACGCCAATTGGGATATTCGCGGTCGGTGCCAGGAATATTCACTGGCAAATGTTGTTGTTCCAGGTCATCAAGTTGAATAGCAAGCAACTTACTGGGGCTGGCTGCAAGTTTTTTCAGCAGTGCACCATATATGCTGTGAATCTTCGAATGTTGCTGCGCAGGGAATGTGTCATTTATCCCCAACCATGCTAATAATCTGGCCTTATCATCTTCTCTTGCCATCGCCATTTGTGTGGCTTCTTGTTCGCTACACAGCTGGTAATCTTTTCTAAGTAAAATATCATTGTGCGTCCACCAGGCATTAAATGGCGCCACATCATGGTTTGCGACCATTAATAATGTGTCAGCACGATACTGCTCGGAAGGTTTAAAATAACCCTGCTGATCTTTGGCAAAATACATCAAAATATTGCCGTAAAGGTTCGCCTCACTCATGGCGGATGAGACTTCGGGCGGCACGATACCCAGATCTTCCCCTATCACCATGGCCCGATTCAGATGAGATTCAATTTTTAAAATGGCCAAAAGATGTTCAAAGGGGTAGTACACATAACACCCACCCGGTTTGCCCTCAGATTCAAAACACCACCATAAGCGCCGAATGGCCATAACATGGTCGATTCGAAGTGCACCAAAAGACGCCATGTTGCTTCGTACCAAAGAACGAAAATAGGCATAGTTTTGCTTCTTTATTTTAATCGGGTTGAGTGCAGGCAAGCCCCAATTCTGGCCTGTTTCAGCCCAAGGGTCAGGCGGCGCACCAACATCTGCACCGGTTGCAAAGAGAGACTCATTTTCAGCAAACTCGTAACCGCCTTTAGCACAGCCAACTGCCAGGTCATTAATCAGACCAATTGCCATCCCGACGTGGGTGGCATGTTGCTGACAGGCCTGAAGCTGCTGATGTGCCAGCCACTGCAAAAACCACTCCCGCTCTGTGAGTGCGCTGACATTCAGGTCACGCATTCTATCGCTTTTGAATTCTCTCACCGCCTGCTCAACAACGGGCATATCAATACACTCGCTATACAATTGAGTAAATATGGCGTATTTCAATTCAGCGACGGCACTGTAATCAATGTACTGTGCCTGAGCATCGAACGGATCCGGACAGCAAGCAGCACTCACGTTGACCTGATAATGATCGCGGAGTGTTTCAACAGCCCAGTCCAATGCAATATACAGGGGGTTAATCAAACAACGATGTGAGGGACTATAAGGGCTTGCACGCTCCGGCTCGGACTCGAACAGTAAATGTAGCGGGTTCAGCAAAACAAAATCACAATGCTTAGCCGCAGCACCACGGAGTAATTGATAAAGATCGCGAAAATCGCCAACACCATGATTACGGTCACTGCGTAACGTATAAAGCTGCAATGACAGACCAGTTCGTTTTAACTGTTCTTGCTCTAAGGCATAACAACGCTCGGGGACTGCCCACAGCTCGGTAATTTTCGTCTCAAAGGGGCCTTCTATTTGCGTCTTATGATAACCAACGGGCAGCGCCCCTATTTTGATTTTCACATCTAAATAAGTTTCGCCGTTGTAACGATAATCCCCGACCACTTCAGCCTCTGACAAGGCGCAACAGCGGTATATTGACAAATCGGGGATCTGAACAACAACTGATGCGTTTCGGGCTGACTCGGGTATTTTCAGTGAGAAGCATCCTGACTGGGCATCAGCCAGTACCACTTCCCCCACAACGTCAAGCCAGCGCTTGATATCCAGCGAAAAGTTTAACTTTGCGATGTCCGAGGCATCTTCCGTGTTTACGCCACAACAACGCAGTGCATTGACTCTTGTTGCATGGTCGAAATAAACATGCTCACCGTTATATTTGGTGTAATCAAAGCCTATTCCATGCAAGTAAAATAGCTGCTCCAGCCCCTGCATTGCGTTAAGCCAGCTTGTGGGTATCTACGACGCTGTTTTGCGTACCAAAACCGTTAGGCACATAGCCGTCAGCCTGGTCATCGTTGTCCCAATGCTCACCATTGATCAAATATCTGAAATGGTATTCTTGCCCTGTCGGTAAGCGGTGTTTTAGCTTAAATCGTTTGTCTTTTTTATTAAACTTCATCGTTAAAGGCTGCCAATCATTAAACTCCGCAACGAGTTCTACTTTGATTGCTTCAGGATGAGTGATTTCAAACGTGACTTCTGCTTCGTTTTTTGTTTTGAAAAAACGCTTAGTTAACATTGTGGGCTCCAAAAAACCGCTAGGTTGTTTATCCTTGCCACAGTGCCGTGCCCGTTACAGCTAGACTAACGGTTGCTGTGAAACTACAAAGCATAATTGCTTATTGTCTACGTACAGTGTGTACGCTTCATTACAGTGCAGTGACAGTCCAGCCTTGCACTAATATGGTGATTTTCACTTAGAAAGCTGGCACAACTGCCTGTATCTTAGTATACGGGCAATAAACGCGCCAAAACTTGTTAAAAAGTTAGGTGAGAACTATTCTCGTGTAAAGTGAATTTAATTGATACTTGATCTTAAACACACCACAGCTGTATTAATTAATTAGAATACATCGAGGCACTGAGCTACGATTGAACCCACATGAATTAGGTGTAAAACATGTCATACTTAGGGCTTATTTATAGTATACTTACTGCTCCTGGCAGGGACGAATTTCTTTAGGTAGGTGGATACGCTCAATCATGCAAAGTGTTTTTAAAAATATAGCAACCTGTATTGTCTGTTTTGTTGTGATTGGCATTGTTATTAGCTTGCTGTTTACAAAAAATGTGGTCGACATCCAGACTGGTCGCACCACTATGGCGGTATATAATCAACCCATCAACTCCCAGTCAGAACATACGCCCTGGTATGCTTTTCTGTTTGCTGATCAGCGGTTTTTGTTGGTAAAAGACGAAACACATGTATTGCTTAAGTACGATCAATCAGAATTCACCTCTGCCCCCGTTAAGCTGGTCATCAAACGTGTATTTTCTTCGCCAGTCTTGCTGCTACTTGTTATGGTGATGCTGCTCTTAATGCTGAACAAGTTGCGAGAATTAAGACAACAACATGCCCGAGCTAAAGCGCTTACCGACATAGACCGGGATCTCAAGGACATCATTAGTGGCCTTGAGATTGATTACAAAGCCTTACCGATCGGTGGCTCAGTTGCTCAGATCAGTCATGCTGTTCATACCATTGCAAGCAATATCCAACGTATCAAAATTAAAACCGACAGCCATGTCTTTCAGGACAAACTAACGAAACTGATAGACCGCCATGCCTATATCGAACACATCAGTAACGAATTGGCGATGGCAGAACAACAGCAAAGTAAGTGTGGCCTGCTATTTATCGACCTCGATGGTTTTAAGCAAGTTAATGATTCATTCGGACATAGTTTTGGCGACGAGATACTGATCCAGGTTGCCGAGCGTTTGTGCCAGGTCGTACGTCAATACCAATTACAGGCACTGCATGCCGTGCATGGGCTTGATCAAAACCTGTCCAGACTCGGCGGCGATGAATTTTCTATCTTTATCCCGGAACTCAAAGACACGGGCTTTTGCACTGAAGTAGCGCAAACCATACTTGGGGAAATTGAACGCGACTTTGTCCTCGGCAATAAACTGGTAAAAATCAGCGCCAGTATCGGTATAGCCGTATACCCCGACAGTGCAGCGACGCCGAATGCACTATTACAAATGTCTGATGTCGCTATGTACCGAGCCAAAACAGATGGCCGGGGAATTTTCCGCGTTTACTCCCCGGAAATGGGCAACAAAATTCGTCGCTATCATTACCTGCTGGAAGAATTACGCCTGGCCATTGCTTCTCAGAATTTCCATCTGTCGTTTCAACCAATTGTGCATGTTGAAGATTGCTCTATTGACTATTTTGAAGCACTCGCCAGATGGCACCACCCCATTGAAGGCCTGATCCCGCCGTCTGAGTTTATTCCCATTGCGGAAGAATCCAACCTGATTTTGGATCTGGGAGATTGGATCCTGCTTGAGTCTTGCCGACAAATGTCCGCGTGGCACAATGCAGGCATGAAGAGAGTAAGAATTTCAGTTAATGTCTCTGGGATTCAACTCAAGCATCGCGCTATTTTTGACTGGGTAATGGCCGCGTTAGAAAAAACTGGCTTACCACCCACTTCTTTGATGCTTGAAATCACCGAATCAACACTCATAACCGCCAGTAATGAAATCATTGCCCAGCTTGAGCGTTGTCGCTCCGCTGGTGTCACTATTGCTATCGATGACTTTGGTACCGGATTTAGTTCGCTCAGTACGCTTGCCGATCTACCCATAGACGTCATTAAAATTGATAAACTGTTTATTTCACAGGCCAAAGACAACCCGAAATACTACAAGATCCTTAACTCAATCAGTGAGCTGGGTGCACAACTTGACCTTAAAATTGTCGCAGAAGGTGTTGAACAGGTCGACCAGTTTGAGTTGGTTAAGCAAATGGGGATACGCTGCGTACAAGGGTACCTGGTCAGCCGCCCGGAAACCTCCAGCCGCGTGGGCAACAAAGTGCTGAAAAGCAATATGAACCACATTGCATCCACCGGTACCAGTGTATGGCTGCCAGAGTCCAGCTAACGAGGTAGTCTCACCTCAGCGCTTAAACTTAGTTTCTAAGATAACCGAAGATGTTGTCCGCTCAACGCCTTCCAGGTTCCCTATGTCATCGAGCAGCTGACTGAGTTGCTCCAGGCTTTGTGCCTCAACTTCTGCAATCATATCGTACTCGCCACTAATGGCATATAAAGCTGAAATGTTGTTAATTTGCTTCAGTGCATTATTTGTTTGCGCAGTCAGCTTCTGGCGGACCTTAATAGAGACATGGGCTGCAACCTGAGATTCCTGATACTGTCTGCCCAGTTCAACACTGTAACCCTGAATAACCCCACTATGCTCCAGTTTCTGCAATCGGCTTTGCACTGTGGTTCTGGACATATCGAGAATTCTTGCCAGCTCTGAAATACTAGCACGGGCATTTTTCCTCAGTTCAGAAAGTAAACGTTCGTCTTGTGAATGGATCATTGTGAAAACTTAAATCGTCATTTTGACTGATATTTTAATCATTTTATTTATTTTTGCACTGCAAATTGACAACACAACGCGTAATAATGACAAAAAAGCGGGGAAAGCGATTTTATCTGTTGCAGATGAGCGCTTAATACAACCCTGAGATGTAAAGTTTTTTAAAGAGGAAGTCGTCATGCAAGTGAATCGCGAGCTGTTTAACGAAGTAATGGTACCTAACTATAATCCGTCTGAAGTGATCCCGGTAAAAGGTAAGGGTTCACGTGTTTGGGACCAAAAAGGCGACGAGTATATCGATTTCGCTGGGGGTATCGCCGTAAACTGTCTTGGCCATTGTCACCCGGCACTCGTGAACGCGTTGAAAGAGCAAGGTGAGAAAATCTGGCACCTGTCTAACGTTATGACCAACGAACCAGCTCTTCGCCTGGCGAAAAAACTCACTGACGCAACCTTTGGTGAGCAAGTTTACTTTGCAAACTCAGGGGCCGAAGCAAACGAAGCAGCATTAAAGCTGGCACGTCGCTGGGCCATTGACAATTACTCAGAAGAAAAAACACAAATTATCGCCTTCAATAAAGGCTTCCATGGTCGTACCTTCTTCACTGTTACCGTAGGTGGCCAGGCAGCATACTCAGACGGTTTCGGGCCTAAGCCGCAGGATGTTACACACGTCGATTACAACGATCTTGAGACCTTCGCCAAGCTTATCTCTGATAAAACTTGTGCGGTTATGATGGAGCCACTCCAGGGTGAAGGCGGGATCATCCCACCAACGAGCGAATTTATTCAGGGTGTCCGTGAACTGTGTGACAAGCACAACGCGTTGTTGATCTTTGACGAAGTACAAACCGGTGTTGGACGCACAGGCGATCTTTATGCCTACCAGGGTCTTAACGTCACTCCAGATATCCTGACCACAGCCAAAGCACTAGGTGGTGGTTTCCCAATTGGCGCAATGCTAACAACAAAGGAAATTGCTAAGCACCTGAAAATTGGTACTCATGGCTCAACCTATGGCGGTAACCCGTTGGCCTGTGCCGTTGCTGAAGCAGCATTTGACACCGTTAACGACGCCCAGCTACTGGCGGATGTTAAGCGTAAAGAACAATTATTCCGCGATGGTCTGGCTGCCATAAATGAAAAATACAATGTCTTTAGCGAAGTGCGCGGTAAAGGGCTATTGCTTGGCGCTGTGCTGAATGACAAATTTAACGGCCGTGCCCGTGACTTCCTGGTCGCCAGCGGTAAACATGGCTTGATGGCACTGGTTGCAGGTACCAATGTTGTTCGCTTCACACCTTCTTTGGTCATTCCGGATGAAGATATCCAGGCTGGTCTGGCTCGCTTTGAGCTGGCTGTAGCGGACGTTGTAAACGGTTAATTGAGAGGGGCGCGTCAGCGCCCTGTTCAAATTATGCAAGTACTCAGACCCATTTCAAACAAAGACTTCGCAGCTTTGAAAACCATCGCGATTGAATCTGGTCATGGATTTACGTCGCTGCCGGTGGACGATGAGTTGCTGAGCAGTAAAATTGCACGCTCAGAGCAGAGCTTTGATAAAACAGTTAAACAACCACAGGACGAAGGCTACTTATTTGTCCTTGAAGACAGTAATACGGGTGAAATCCTGGGCACAACCGCGATAGAAGCCGCAGTTGGTATGCAAACACCTCTGTATCACTATCATTTGGGCAAAACAGTCCACCATTCACGTACTCTGAATGTCTACAACACAGTTGATATACTGAGTATGTGTAATGACTATACAGGCGCCTCCGAGATTTGTACCCTTTTCCTCAGGGAAGCATTTCGTCAGGGCCTTGCTGGCCGCTTTTTATCTCGCTCTCGTTTTAACTTTATGGCATTACATGCTGACCGTTTCAGCGATACGGTAATTGCCGAGATGCGTGGCGTCAGCGATGAAGATGGACACTCTCCTTTCTGGCAATGGCTACAGGAACATTTCTTCAGCATCGAATTCCCGCAAGCGGACCACCTGGTTGGACTGGGAGACAAAGTTTTCATCAGTGAACTGATGCCTAAATACCCAATTTATGCCAACTTGCTCAGCAAAAAAGCGCAAGCCGTCATCGGTCAGGTGCATGAGAAAACCAAGCCTGCCCTGCGCCTGCTTGAAAAAGAAGGCTTTGAACATCGTGGCTATGTGGACCTGTTTGATGCAGGCCCAACCGTCGAGTCCAGACTATATAACATCAAAACAGTGCGAGAAACCAAACGTGGCAAAGCACATGTTGTGGACCCAGATGAATTAGACACCATGAATGGTGAAACCTGGTCAGTATCAAATTGTCACTTAGCAGATTTTCGTGCCACCTTTGATACTCGTGTCAACTGGTGTGCTGAAACCAGCTCATTCAGAATCACTGCAGACATTGCATCTGCACTGAAGATTACTGACGGTGAAGAGATCAGCGGATTCTTACTGTGAAATACATTCGAACGTCAGGGCAGCAAAACTCATCTTGCACTCCCTTGATGTTCCAACCGATTTAAACAATTGCGTCGTGCTTAGTCGTAATATTTAACGCGGCTAAGCCGCCATTTTAAGGATTGTCATTATGCACAACAATGTAGATAGCTTATTTGAAAAACTATGGAATAACTACCTTGAAGTTACTCCGTCCGCAGTTAAAGTCCATGAACTGCTTGGTTCTACGCAACAAGATGACGTGATCAACGATCATATCGCACTGCGTACCTTTAACCACGAGAAGATTGGCCTGGAAAAATTGGCTGCCCATTTCAAAGCGGTTGGCTATAAAGAGTGCGGCGAATATCACTTCGAAGCCAAAAAGTTGTATGCCAAGCACTTTGAGCACAGCGATCCGACCAAACCAAAAGTATTCATTTCTGAGCTTTTGGTAGAAAAGTGTTCACCAGAGCTGCAAACTATTGTTAACGCGCTTGTCGAGCAAATCGATGAGCAAGCAGTCACTGCTGAAAACTTCTTGTACTCAGGCACACATTGGCAAGTTAGCCACGAAACCTACAAGCAGCTTTTGGCTGAATCTGAATATGCAGCATGGATGGCAGCCTGGGGTTACCGCGCAAACCATTTCACTGTAAGCATCAATCACCTGAGCAACTTCGAAACCATTGAAGCCGTTAATCAGGCACTAAAAGACGCCGGATTTGAATTGAACGCATCAGGTGGCGAAATCAAAGGTTCACCAGAAGTGCTACTTGAGCAATCTTCGACGCTTGCTGACCAGCATGCGGTTGCTTTCAGTGACGGTGAATTCAGCATTCCAAGCTGTTTCTACGAATTTGCCCTGCGCTACAACAAGCCAGATGGCGAAATCTACACAGGCTTTGTTGCGGCATCAGCTGACAAGATTTTCGAAAGTACTAACGCGCGTTAAGCGTAATATCACAGTAACTTGTCAAAGCAGTCGTTCGACTGCTTTTTTCTTTGCCTGAGTCATTCGACTGTTCTTTAAAGCGCCTTAACAAACTATTTGCCCTGTCAGATCAATCCGGCGCAGTAAAAACTATGCCAATATATTGGGATACTCCGGTTGTCTCAGCACGCTTTTAAAGCTAAGTTTTCACCTGTCGTTAGACAACCTTAACGAAACTGTCATTTATGTGAGCTAGCGTAGATGTTGTGTAGCTGACAACGTATTGCGGTCATGACAGTGAAACTGCCTATGAGGTGCAGCTGTGAATATTGAACCTAAGTTAAGTGTACTGCTAAACCGCCAGATGTCGGTCAAAGCCCCGATGGAACATCCGGCTTTGGATGACAAAAAAGCATATCGACGAGCGCTGAAGTACTGGCAAAATGAGCTGCTTCACGTACAACAAGCCTATTATCATCAGGGACGCCGCGCCCTGATTGTCTTCGAAGGCTGGGATGCGGCTGGTAAAGGCGGTGCAATTCGCCGTATCACTGAGCGACTCGACCCGAGAGGTTATCAGGTATTCCCCATTAGCGCGCCAAAGCCAGAGGAACAGAGCAGACATTATCTCTATCGTTTCTACAACAAACTACCAAAAGCAGGCACCCTGACAATTTTTGATCGCTCCTACTATGGCCGGGTATTAGTCGAACGCATTGAAGCGTTTGCCACCCGCGACGAATGGCAACGCGCGTATCAGGAGATTAATGAATTTGAGCGCCTGCTCCATGATGACAAGGTTAAAGTCGTAAAACTGTTCTTGCATATCAGTGCAGAAGAACAACTAAAACGCTTCGAAGAACGCCTCAATAACCCTTATAAGCGCTGGAAGCTAACGGAAGAGGATATTCGCAATCGTAACCGGCGTGACGATTATGAGCAGGCCATCGATGACATGTTTGCCCAAACCGACACCCAGCAAGCCCCCTGGCACCTGGTACTCGGTGAGCATAAATGGTATACCCGGGTAGAAGTATTGAAAACGCTGGTAAAAACGCTTAGTGAGGGGGTCGATACAACTCCCCCACCAGTGGACCCGAATGTGGTCAGGCTAGCAAAAGAGCATTTAGGTATTAACCACAAGAGGAAGGACTAATGGAAAGAGCAGACGTACTCGGTCAGTACTTTGACCAGCATGACGGGACTCACCCCAACATGGCATTACCCAAGCACAGCAAAATGGCCGCCAGCGCATTTCGCTTTTTCCGCGGCAGCGCTCCTTTGATGTACCGGGATATGGCAAATGACATCATTGCACTGCCCCAGTCATTATTCGAGCTTCCCCTCACCAACGTACTGGGAGATTGTCACGCCAGCAATTTCGGGTTTTTGAGCGAAGAAGGCTCACACGGTGAAACCCTGGTTTTCTCACCCAATGACTTTGATGATGCCTGTGTCGGCCATGCAGTTTGGGACTTGTTTCGATTTCTAGTGAGCTTACCTCTGGCGCAACAAGAAGGCGCCCTGCTCCAAAGCAGCAGTGATGATATGAAGCTCAGACAAAAACCCCTGGCAGATAAAGCGCAAGTGCTTCAGGCCCAGCACACTTTCATAGACAGCTATGTAGCCACTTGTGAAGCGTCTTTGCGCGGGGAAAATAACAATCAAAGCGCGCTAACTGAGTTCAGTCAGGAGCACATTTTACATAAACGCTGGCAAAAGGGCTTACAGCGTCTGGTTGGGGGCGCTGCCTTTAATCTCAAAAGCAGCCTGGCTAAAGAAGTTGACCTGAACAATCCCCCGCTCAGATTTAAAGAAGCCGATGAAAAGTTTTCACGGCTGCATGAAGATTTTTGCACTACACTAGTCGAATATTTCCGGCCTTACGTCGACGATGAGATCATTGACTGCGTTGAACGTCTTGATGCAGGAACAGGCTCAAACAACCTAAAACGTTATTACCTGCTAGTTGGCCCTAAATTTTGTTCATCCGCAGAGCTGTATCACATCGTAGAAGTTAAACAGCAGCAACTTGCCGCACCATTACACTATTACACAGATCTGAGTCCCACTAATCGGCTAAACCATGCTCACCTGACCGTCAATTGTCAACGCAAAATGCAACGCCGGCCCGACCTGGTTCTGGATGATGCACTATGGCAGGGCACCCACTGGCTGGTGCGCTCTCGCCATCATGCTCGCGTCGGCATTGATCCGGAGCACATAGTGCTTGGCAAGCGCGCCGCGCAGCGAAATGGCTTAAGCCAATATGCTGAGGCCTGCGCGATGGCACTGGCATATGCGCACATGCGGGGCGATCGCCGCTCACTGATGTTTCAGCAAGTCGTGGCTGATATTTTACCCGTGGTCAAAACCGAGCTACTCAATGCAGCAAACATCTATGCCAGTCAGGTCGAACAAGACTGGGGGCTTTTCTGTTCACTCAGAAAGTAACCGTTTTGGTATGGTTAAAACCAAAAAGTCTTCAGCCAGACGCAGCGTCCCCTGATAATGTGATCTGGCTTCATGCTCTACGTCGTCGAGCATCCCTTCACCATGATAACGAACACTAAAATGGGTAAGCGTCAAAGCTGGTATACTGTGTTGTTGAGCAAATAACGCAACGCGCTTGGCATCACTGTGCCCGGTATGTGTGCCAACTCTCATAAGATCTGGGTGTGTAAATGTTGCCTCATGCACCAGCATATCGATATCGCCGCAATAGGATGACAATAAAGTAGGCTTTTCATTGTCACCACAAATAATGACCACTCTGGGCCGCCAACTGGGAAACGCGTACGCAGCTGCGGATAAATGCCGGCCTTTATAAATCACATCCTCGCCTTTTTGTAGCAAGTTATAATGCGCCCCACTCGCAACCCCTTCGAGCTGCAATTGTTTGATCCTAAGCTTTCGGGGGATCAGAGTCTCCTTAATCTTAAAGCCAAAACTCGGCACCCGGTGCTTTAGGGGGATAATCTCAATATCACAAAAGCCAACAGAAATAGACTGATCACTTTGCTCTATTGCCATCGTATTTAAGTCAAAGGGTAGTGCAACCTCAGTCAGTGTTAGTGCCGACATGACAAACTGGATAACGGCCTGCGGTGCAATCAGGCAAACAGGCTCAACTCTGCCCGACATGGCCATTGATGCCAGCAAGCCCGGCAGGCCGTAACAGTGGTCGCCATGGAGGTGACTAATACAAATCACACTCAAATGATAAGGAGACAAGGTCGACTTTATAAGTTGGTGCTGAGTGGCTTCACCACAATCCACCAGCAACCAGGACTTGGTTTTATCAAAACTGACGCCTGTTGCAGAGACATTTCTGCTCAGGCTCGGGCTACCTGACGAGGTCCCTAGAAAATGTAATTGCAAAACTACTCCGAAAATATGAGCTTAGGCATTGATCCTGCCACAGCTTAGGTTAGAGTGGAACTAGTTCGGTTGACTTCATACTAACCGGTCAGCCAACAGACGTTTGAGTAGAGTTGCACGCCAATGCAAACAACAGGAGCGTAAGATGAAAAACGATTTAGACAGTCGCCAGATCCTGGCCGTTTACGAATATATCCAACAACATGGCGATGTCGATGAAAGCGGCAAGTTGTTCGAAGGGATCCGGGCATACTCAGATCCGGACGGGTATACAATCTATTTAGAAGGCAGTGCATTGCTACTCAGGTTTGGGTTCCATAATACCTACCACCTCGATTACCAACACGAGAAAAATAAAGAAGACTTTATCAACAAACTTAACTTTATCTATCAAATGGCTAATGCGGCTAAAGAGTAACCTGTATTTGTCGGTACAGATGGCTGTTTTACTCATTTTGTCTCAGAATTTTTCAAAATTAACGCGTAGCTATAAAACAAATGCCCGATTGGTGGTAAAGTAACGGCATTTTTTATAATTGAGAAATTTGCTATGTCGAAGGCTGTAGAGACGTCAGCTGATCAATCCAACCCACAGCAAAAACAAGGCGGCCTGTTTAACCGCTTTTTAGCAACGGTTGAATTCCTGGGTAACATGTTGCCCCACCCTATTACCCTGTTTGCCATGTTCTGTGTCGCCATTGTTATTTTCAGTGGCATCGCCGACTGGATGGGTCTCAGTGCCATAGACCCTCGTCCAGAAGGAGCCAAAGGAAGAGCACCAGATGGGGTGATTGAGGTCGTTAGCCTGATGAGTGCCGAAGGTCTACAGCGTATCGTCACCGGGCTCGTTACCAACTTTACCGGGTTTGCGCCTTTAGGCACGGTACTGGTTGCACTACTTGGTGTGAGTGTTGCTGAACACTCTGGTATGCTTTCTGCTGCTATGCGTGGCATGGTAATGGGCGCATCTAAACGTTTAGTGACTTTCATGGTCGTGTTTGCAGCCATTCTTTCCAATACTGCATCAGAGCTGGGTTATGTTGTTTTAATCCCACTTGCCGCCATGATTTTCCACAGCCTTGGTCGCCACCCGCTAGCTGGTCTCGCAGCCGCATTTGCCGGGGTGTCTGGTGGTTACAGTGCAAACTTACTGTTAGGCACTATAGATCCACTGCTTGCGGGGATCACAACCCCTGCTGCACAGATGATTGACCCGACTTACCAGGTTGGCCCAGAGGCAAACTGGTATTTCATGATGATCTCTGTATTCCTGATTGCCATCGTAGGTACCTGGGTCACAGAAGCAATTGTTGAGCCGCGTCTTGGTAAATACAACCCGGACGAAGCCAGTATTGATTTATCCAGCAATAACATTGAACATCTCACTGCAACAGAAAAATCTGGCCTTAAATGGGCGGGTGTCGCTTTGCTGGTTGTATCTGCCTTACTGGCGTTAACCATAGTGCCAGAAAATGGCATTCTGCGTCACCCGGAAACAGGTGCTGTCGCCGGTTCACCTTTCCTAAAAGGCATCGTGGTCTTTATTTTTGTGACGTTTGCAATCCCAGGTTTTGTCTACGGGCGGGTAGTTGGTACCATGCGTAACGACCGTGACGTAATTGATGCCATGAGTAAAAGCATGAGCTCAATGGGTATGTACATTGTACTCGTCTTCTTTGCTGCTCAGTTTGTTGCTTTCTTTAAATGGACAAACCTGGGCACGATTCTGGCCATTAATGGCGCAGCTATGTTGCAGGCGTTAAACCTCACCGGCCCGGAAGTCTTTGTACTATTTATTTTGATGTGTGCCGTTGTAAACCTAAGTCTTGGGTCATCTTCAGCACAATGGGCAGTAACCGCGCCTATCTTCGTACCAATGCTTATGCTAGTTGGTTATGCACCTGAAACCATCCAGGCCGCCTACCGTATTGGTGACTCAGTAACCAACCTGATCACGCCAATGATGAGCTATTTTGGTTTGATACTGGCCGTTGCTACTAAATATAAAAAGGATATGGGAATAGGTACTCTGGTCGCGACTATGCTGCCTTACAGTATGTGTTTCTTTATCGGTTGGGTTGCGCTTTTCTATATCTGGGTCTTTGGTTTCGGCTTGCCGGTCGGACCAAACTCTCCGATTTATTACCAGCCCTAACAAAATTATGCCAGCGCAAGCTGGCATTTTTTTTGGCGAATGTGCAAGGTTCTATTTGTTTAATAGTCGATGCTGTCCTACAGTCCTATAGGAATCGCCGAAAAGGAGTTTTAAACCTACGACATAAACTATTTAAGGCTAACCATGTATACACTGTTCTACTATCCACGCAATGCGAGTTTAGCACCCCATTTTGTTCTCGAAGCCCTCCAGGTCCCGTATCAGCTTGAACTTGTCGACCGAAAAAAAAATGTGCAAAGATCTGCGCAATATTTACGACTCAACCCCACCGGAAGGATCCCAACCTTGGTTGATGACGAGTTTGTATTGTTTGAAAGTGCCGCTATTTGCCTTTATCTGTGTGAAAAACATCCGGAAGGTCATTTAATTCCTACCGAAGCAAAACAAAAAGCAGAGTTTTATCAATGGCTGATGTACTTAACCACCACAGTCCAGGCAGAGCTGATGATCTATTTTTACCCTGAACGTCACACGCAAAGTGCACTGATGTATGACGATATTGTCAGAACTCAGCAATCTCGTGTGCAGGATATGCTGACTTTACTCGACAGACATCTGGCAGACAAAACCTATATGGTTGGTGAACAATTCACAGTCTGTGATTGCTATTTATTTATGCTCTGTATCTGGGCAGACGAGCTGGCTAAACCACCACTTCAGTTCGAGCATTTGGGTCGTTATTTAAGTGGTATTTCGAGGCACCCTGCCATTGAGGCCGTTTGTAAGAAGGAAGGGACGGAATTAGGGATGTATCGCTAAGCATGCATCGTCAGGTCTGGCTTATTAACCAGACCTGACGCGAGACATTACTTCTGTAACTTCAGCTGAGCACCTTTCAGTCTCTGACGCACATTACTGATTTTGGCGCGATTTTTGGCTCGAGCTTCACCACTGGCCTGATTGCTCGGGCGATTAGTTCGCGCTTTACGACGTTGGTGAGACGGCTTTCTGGCGAGATTCTCGATCAGATTTTCGCGACTAGCAACTTCGTAACCCGGCAAGTAATAACGCTGTATTTTTTGCCCAATCAAAGTTTCAATATGGATCAGGGTCTGCTCTTCTTCTCGTGCAACAAAAGAGATCGCCTGGCCGGAATTTCCAGCACGACCAGTTCGACCAATGCGGTGCACATAGTCTTCAGCAAGGTACGGTAAGTCAAAATTAATTACGCGAGGCAGTCCATCTATATCTATGCCGCGAGCCGCAACCTCAGTAGCCACTAAAACCCTTACTTTTCCTTCCTTAAACTCACGTAATGCCCGGCGACGTGCTCCCTGACTTTTATCACCATGACACACAGTGGCACTGATACCATCCAGTTCCAATTCTTTAACCAGCTGATCAGCATCATCTTTCATGTTCACAAAGACCAATACTTGCAGCCAGTTTTTCTTACCGATTAATTCCGAAAGCAGCTCCTGCTTACGCTTCTGCTCAACCGGATAAACCACATGCCTTACTGTTTCTGCCGTGGTGTTTTCTTTCGCGGCCTGTACCAATTTAGGTTCGCGAAGTACTTGCTTTGCAAATTGTTTAACAGCTGTAGGGAAAGTAGCAGAGAACAACAATAACTGCCGCTCTTCACTGACCATGTCGATGACTTTTTGCATGTCCGTAACGAAGCCCATATCCAGCATACGGTCTGCTTCATCCAATACCAGATATTTAACCTGTGCCAGACTCACGGCACCAAGGCGGATTAGATCCAGTAAACGCCCTGGTGTTGCAACCAGGATATCGACTCCCTGAGATAAACGTTGTGTCTGCCCTTCAATATTCACACCACCATATACGGCCTGAACAGTCAGCGGAGTATATTGACAGAAAGCCTGACAGTTGTTGGCGATTTGTTCCGCCAATTCACGTGTCGGTGCAAGAATAAGGGCACGGGCAGAGTCCAAAGACTCCCCTTCTAGCAAACGATGGATCACAGGCAGTGCAAACGCTGCGGTTTTACCTGTACCGGTTTGAGCGGTGGCTAGTACGTCATGGCCGCGGCGAACAACCGGAATAGCCGCTTGTTGTATCGGTGTCAGGGTATGGAAATTTAATTCATCAAGCGCCTGTAACAAGGCATCGGGAAAACTGAAAGACTTAAAATTCATAGCAAAAAACCTGCGACCATAATGAAGGGCCGCAGATTATACGCTATTTACTGGCTCAGTGTCACCTGTGTGGGGTTAATATAGTTTCACATCAACAGGATTGATCAGATCTGCATTTCCGCCAACCACCATTTCAGTATCCAGCTGGTTGATCAATTCCATCCCTTGCCTTTGCTGAGCTTCACTCAATGGCACATAAGGCAGACGAAAAACAGGCATCGCAGCCCCAGTCATGGCGAGCGCAGTATTGATAGCAATCGGGTTAGGTTCGCAAAACAACCAATTCATTAATGGCTGCAGCTGAGTGTTCAGTGTTTCATTTGGGCTATCAATCAGCGTGCGGAACAGCTGTGGTACAAGGTTTGACGTTACTGAAATAACACCATGAGACCTGTGCTGGTGACGGCTGTCATGTGCCTGATCATCATTACCCGACCAGCAAGCAATCCCCTGTTGCTCGTAATGCGCGATCCGTTCATGTCCTGCACATTCTTTCATCCCAACAAAATTCGCATGCTTCGCAAGGGGCTCTATTAACTCAGGAGTCAGATCCTGTCCTGTGCGACCAGGAACGTTATAAATAAATGCCGGACCAATATCGAGTAAACGCGCAAAGTGTTCTGTCAGTCCTGCCTCAGAAGTACGACCATAATAAGGGTTGATCTGTAGTGCGGCATCCATCCCTGAGGCGAAACCATACTCGGTTGCTTTAACGGCTTCACGCGTATTGTTGCTGCCGGTATTACCGACAATCACCAACTTGTCAGAGAATTTATTAACGCTATGGGCAATCAGCATCAAATGCTCTTCCCAATTCATTAACTGTCCTTCACCAGTCGTGCCGCCAACGACAATTCCATCAACACCCGCCGCAATCTGAGCAGCGACAAGTTTGTCAAAGCACGCAAGGTCAATCTCACCTTGTGAATCGTAAGGAGTTTTAATTGCAGTAATTAAACTGGCTTTTTTTATCGTTTCTATGTTGCGCATACAGATATCGTTTAATTCGTTATTTGGCGCTAAGTTTTATCATAAATGCCCCGCAGATCCGAGGGGGAAAATGGAAAATTTACAAAACAACTTGCCTAACCTGACCATTTAAGCCAAAATAAAACCACTGTATATAAAACCAGTTATTTAATTTATGCGCCTGACTCACCATCTAAATACACACTTTTTTAGTGCCGAAGAGCTGTGCAGTACGCTCCGGATCACTGCTGATCAGCTCGCTCATTGGCAGGAAACCTGTATTTTTCCCAATGCCAGCTACAGCCTGGAAAATCAAATAAAGTGTAGCTCCTATCTGGGTCTCTATGAGTGCGTTGAGCACACAGAATACTACCCAAGAGGCGCTGAACAATGGGGCCAACTATTACTCAAACACCAGGTTGAGCAATCAACACACGCCTATGAGCTGTTTCAGCAGAAGTATATTCAAACTCTCACAAAGTGCGCACAACAGGGGCTGATAAGTCAGGACAGCCGCTTTAATGAAGACTTACCAGAACATGTGCAGCAAAGTTGGCAGCAATTCCTGTGCAGCAAGTATGGCGTTATCAGCCAAAATGGTCTGGTTGAAGAAGTTGTTTACATAGATTTGGGGCGGGCACTGGTCGATGCACTCACTGAAGAGCGCACCTCTGGACATATCCCGGCTGAACACAGGACAGAGCTACTCGGCGCACTCAAACTCTTAAACCGCGCGCTGAGTCATCATATGGAACATGAGAAACCCATGTCCATTCGTTACAAGTACATTGAGAGCCTGATTGCCAAGTACGACTTGTCTATTCGTTGATCCTGTTCACTTCTGCGGGCATTAAACGCAATCGGGTCGCACCATTTCTAGTGAGCCTGCTCATAGTGGGCTCTAAAGATCTCAAACGTCTTCAATACCGTTAACTGGTCCTGACAGAGTGCGTCATACCAGGCGTCAAATTGACTGTCATCGTCTTGTTCACTCAACGCCAGATACTGTGCCAGTAGCTCAATGATATCGCCATGGGTACAGCTCAGGTTGTCCAGCTGCTTTAATTGTTCTGAGTGGTCTTTGTTTTGTAACTCAGCGATGACGCCGTTATCCAATTGTTGTGTTTTGTCCATCGTGACGAATTCCTGTTTCTCAATCCATTGATAGTTATATCAGCCTAGTTTGGAATATCCAGTGCTTTATAGATCGTTCGCTCAATCTATCAACAATTTATTATAAAAAGTAACTTTAATTGCAGGATATTGCTCGATAACCCCATAACCGGGGGCACTGGATACCAATAAAAAAGGCGAGTCAGCTAATGCCGACTCGCCTTTTTTCACGTCAAACTTGACTTATTTACGTCTTCTGCGAAGCATTGCCAACGGCAAACTGAGTAACGCAAGCCATGAGAATGAACCGGCATCATCATCGTCGTTATCATCATCGTTACCACGAAGGTCTTTAATTTTAATATTGACCGTTGTGTGGTTAGACAAATTACCGAAGACATCTTCTGCCTGAACACCCAGTACAACGAGTTCCTGATACTCGAAGTCCAGCTCTCTGGCAACTGTGATATTACCCTCTACATCGATGCTGAAGTAATCATCGCCATATACATGGAATGCAACCAGTGGAGACGCATACTCATCATTGAACGCCAGCTGGCCAATCGTTGTACCTACAGGCGTATTTTCGAATACTTCAAATCTCTGTTGCTGCTCAATAACCGGAACTTGACCCGTAATATTCAACGCAAAGCTGGTTGTTGCTTCCACTTCACCGTCAGACGCAGTAAGCAATACATCGCCACTGAACATTTCTTCAGGCATACCGGAAAGAACACCGTTTTCAAATGTAAGCCCAGGAATTTGTGGCTCCATTGTCAACGTAATAGATTCACTATCAACATCAGATACTTTTTCATTGAAGTCAAAAGTAAAGTGTTCACCTAGCTCCAGGTGAATATCTTCAATCGTCTCAAAAACAGGTGCATCGTTCACAGCTTCGATGACCAGGTCCACAACCACTTCTTCCGCGGTGTCTGAACCTTCTGTTTTACCTGTTACTGTAAAGTTATCCTCGCCGTTGAAATCTTCCTTAGGCATGTAGACAACTTTAGCAATGTCGTCTCCCTCTACAACAGAGCCAGCGTCGAGATATTCATCTTCTAGCATTAAGGAACCAGACTCAGGCGCCTCAGTGATCTCAACCATGGCAAATGCAGTGTCTGTGAAACGGCTTACCAGTGCAGAGGCAACATTTAGCTCAGTGTCCTCTGGTGTGCTCAGCTCTGTTTCACCAAAGCTTGCCAGGGCAACTTTATAAGCGCTGCGTCCGTGAGTGAAAGCAAACACTTCGTTGTTGTGGAAAGCGACTTTAGCAATGTTGGTGTTAGCCAAGCCAGAACCATCTGCGAACCAATTTTCACCACCGTCAATAGAGATAAATACCCCTAAATCAGTACCGATGATAACGCGTTGTGCGTTGTTAGGATCAACTGCAACAGAGGTAGCCGGGACATTTGGAATGTTTCTGTCGATTGGCATCCAGTTCTTACCGCCATCTGTGGTTTTCCACACATGAGCCTGATCAAATGTTGATACTGTTGCATATGCAATCTGGGCATCTGTTGGGTCAAACGCAATGGCGCTGATAGTGGCACGTTCGCCTTCTTCACCTATTTTGAAACTACTCCAGGCTTGCTCTCCATCTGCTTCACCTGCAGCGTAGTTGATGTAAATGTAACCTTCTCGTGTACCAGCAGCAACAATATTCTCATCCTGCGGCGCGATACCGATTGCATATACTGCACTGTCTAATACTGGGCTACCCGCAGTCCAGCTTTCAGCCTGATTGGTTGTGCGCCAAAGTTGGTTACCACCTATCCACAGAACCTGAGGGTTAGAAGGCGCCATTTCAAAGCGTGTAATGAATGGGAAGCCATCACCAGTTATCCCTTCAATAACCCGAGTGAAAGTCGCACCGCCATCTGTCGATTTCTGGATAGACAAGCCGGTAAATTCTGAGAACAGAACGTCTGGGTTTGTCGGGTCAACCGCGGTCCAGCCACCGTCACCACCCGAGATTTCACGCCATTCGTTGAAACCGCCGTCGTTACCTAGCAAAGTACCATTGTCCTGAGTACCACCAAAGTAAGCCGTGCCGTCTGGCATTACTGTACCATGGTAAAACTGCGTTACTGCATAGCCATTGTTAAGCGTTGTCCAATTCACTTTGCCTTCTGGGCCAGCAGCACCTTCAGTACCACAGATCTGAGCAAGGTCATAGCGCGCATCCAGGGCATTGTCAGTACGCTGAATACCACCATCGTTACCCACAAACATAGTTGTGTTGTTCACACCGTCGTATTCTGGGTGGAATACCAATGTGTGTTGGTCTGCGTGTGCGTAAAGAGGGTGATCCATGTCATACCACCAGATACTGGCTGGTACAAACGACTGTCCGCCATCATCTGAACGGAACAAGTCAATACCACCAGTCCAGACTACATCCGGATTAGATGGGTCAACAGCAATGATGTTGTCATACCAACCCTGGTTGTAAAATTGTGGCTCATCTCCGTAACCACATTCTGGGAATAAACCGTAAACCGTATTACTAAGCAGTAATTTACTGTAAGAATCAGCAGCTTCACGGGTTACTGTCGCATTCCACGTCAAACCCATATCTTCGGATTTGTAGACAGCTTCCATACCATGGTCGTTAACATTGGCAAGCAAAGCATACATGATGTTGTTGTCAGAAGGTGCAACTGCAATCGTTGAACGACCCTGATTTGGCAACTCTAATACCGATGACCAGCTATCGCCACCATCAGCGCTTCGATGCATGCCACCTGTTCTGAATGAACCACAAGCCGTAACCAACACATCTGCGTCACCACCGTCAACCAGAGTTAGATCTGTACAACCAACCGCGGCAGCTTCAGCAACAAACACAGTTTCCCAGCTCGCGCCACTGTCTTTAGAACGCTGTACACCACCACGCGTAGCAGCATACAAAGTCGCAGGGTCATTTTTACTGAATACAATTTTGTTAGTATACTGGAATAATTCATTGCCAGCAGTTGACTCTAGCTGCTCCCAGGTCGCACCACCGTCAGTTGATTTGAAAATACCGTCACCACGAATGGCGTCAGCGTTAAAGAAGCCTTCACCCGTACCGGCATAAATAGTATTAGGATCATTCGGCGCAAATGTCAGCGTGGTTACCGCGAGGTTGGTCGCCAAATCGCTAAGTGGCTGCCATGACTGACCTGCGTCCGTTGTTTTCCATACGCCACCAGCAACACCTGCGGTGTACATGATGTCATGCTCTGTTGGGTGGATAATAAGCGTTCTGGTACGGCCACCGATGTTACCAGGTCCTAGCTCTTCCCATTCACCCAGTTCACGATTCACGCCATCGATAGAGTTCAGACGCGGCGCATAATCAAATACAACGCTGTTTTCGGCCAAAGAATAGCGCTGCATCGTTTTGATGTGCTCTAGCGCTTTAGAATATTTCTCAGTAGGCAGTGTCTCAGCACCTTTAGGTAAACGCTGCGAAATATAAAACTCTTGTGCCTCTTTAGGCTTGTCATAACGTTTTGGAGAGTTTGCTTTTTTCTCAGCTTTGGCAGCCAAATAATCCGCTTTCTGCTCATAGATACTTGGTTGCGCATTTTGATACGCAAGATAGCTAGCGCCACCCAGTGCGATTGCTACAGCTAGGCTCACAGGATGTAAGAGTTTCATATTTTTCCCTTTTAAGAGTAGTTATAGTTTTAATTGGTTGTAAGTAAACAGATACATCAGATTAGCGTTGTACCGTTTACACCCAAAAACGTCAATAAAGTTAAGCACAAATGCAGAAAGTTACAAACAATGTGATTTCACCGCATTTAACTTAACCCCATTATCAATTAAGGGTACATTTAATTGTAACAATAACAGAAATTCATCAAATATGAATGATTTCTTAACGAGTCAAAGCAGTCAATTTAGGGTTAGCAGTACATGATCCAGGTTTTACTTTTATCTACGATCGCAGCGCAAGGCAGCGCCATTGAAACAATTGAAGTAATAGGCGGTAAAAATTTACTTGCTTCAGAGCCATTTACAAACATTAACATTTCTCATGTCAGCAAGGACGATTTGCATGGTGCAAGCAACACTATTGCAGATTGGGTAGTCCAGATCCCCGGGGTTTCACTTAATGGCCAGGGTGGACTCTATCAAAGTTATAGCATTCGCGGTCTGAGCCGCTGGCGAGTCAGAACTGAGGTCAATGGTATTGTCCTCCTGACAGACCGTCGCGCCGGTAACTCAGCTTCCTTTATTGATCCCGGCTTGCTACAACTGGCCAGTGTGCAAAAAGGCCCGGCAGCGATGTTATATGGATCAGAGGCAATTGGCGGCGTTATCTCTATGAACTCAGTTCAGGGCGAGCAAGATACGCTAGAGGCGGGCTTTGAAGATACAGGTAATGGCCGTCGTATGCTGGCTATTACCGGTGAGGAAAACTATAACCTGGCCTTCGCATACAGAAAAAAAGAGCGTGGCTTTGCGCCTAATGGCGACGAACTCAATAATGGCTACGAGCAATTCTCATCCAGTTTTCGCTATCGCCATGCGATCACCGATGAGATTGAACTCAATATGTCCTGGTTGCCCTCAATCAGCAAAGACGTAGGAAAGAACAGTGTGGCCTACCCTGACAGCCAAGTTGCCATGTATCCGGAAGATTTACATAGCCTGGCCCAGGTATCGGTGAAATCGAATCAATGGCTGGTCAATGTATTCCACCACTACCAAAACTGGGATAGCGATGTACTTCGCGTTGGCAAACGGCACAACCTCACGGCTTACCAATCTCATACTCTCGGCGCGAATTTGTATCACGAATTTGACTGGCATAAGCTGCCGGTTCGGGCCGGCCTCGACTGGACCGCCAGACGGGGAGTGTCAATTACCGATCAGGAAACCAGTCTCAAGGCGACTGACGAGATGACAGCCAACACCTTGTTGGATGGTCAACAAGACAACATTGCAGCATTTATCAACGCTATCTGGGATCAGCAAAACTGGCGAATAGACTTTGGTGCACGATTTGATCACTTTACTGCCAGTAACTTTGGTGTCAGCAAGTCCGATAACCACCTCAGCCATAGCCTGGGTGTTACCAGAACGTGGCAATCTCACAGCCTGTCACTGAATTATGCTAACGCATTTCGTTTTCCCACACTGACAGAGTTGTACTTTAACGGCGTCACCCCCAGAGGTAATACCATTGGTAACCCGCAACTTGACCCTGAAACCAGCCAGGGATTCGAATTGACTTATCGCCATGATCACAACACGGTTAAGACAACGCTCAACTTGTTCCATACTCGTCTGGACGACTACATTGAACGCGTAAAGCTGGAGTCGGGAGACAGAACCTATCTCAACCTGGATCAAGCCAGTATTTCAGGGGCAGAGATACTTACTAAAATCGACGTAAACGACGCTCTGTCTTATACGCTGGGATACACACATCAAAAAGGTAAGAGTGATAATGGTGATTACCTGTCGGATATCGCGCCTCACAAACTGAGTATATCCGGTCAATATGCATGGGACTCATTCGAGTTCAAGCCCGCAGTTACCTATCAGTTGGCGAAACACCAGCCAGGGTCAGGTGAAGCGGAGCTGGACAAAAGCTTGGTTGTCGACCTAAACCTAAACTGGTACTTGGATGAAAGCTGGACACTGCGTGCAGGTGTGTTAAACCTCTTCAACCGTCTTCACAGAACAACCGCAGATGAAGATGCGCCATTTCATGCTGAACGTACCGTGAAACTTGATATCAGTTGGCAAATTTAAATACATACACAGGTGGGTAGTGCCCTTTGGCACTTCCCCCTGCACACATCTCAATTGAAGTTATTTGCCGAATAAAAGTTCCCAAAAACCCGGTGGCTCATGCAATTCGTGATATTCCTTTCGCAACCCGTCTATCTGCCTGAGTAGTTCTTTGGCTTGTTGCAGTTGTGCCTTGGCCAGCAACCCTTGCGCTGAGTAGATAACATCAGACACCCTATCCAGCCCTTGTAGCGATTGCGTCTTTACATCAGCTTTGAAGTTGTGTTGCTTGCTCTGCTGGATCAAAAGCAACATGGTTTCGAGATGCTTGTTGACCTCTTCAGCTTGCTGAGCTTCCATCGCCTGTTTGTAAGCATGCCCCATATTCTTCATCGTCTGATTCAAATCCTGGCTTTGCTGCGCCATTACTGACTGCACAAAAAGTGCAGAACAAAGAAAGAGTATCAACTGCCTCATTTTTCCCCCTTAATCAAGAATGAGCTAGTATATAAGTAAAAGCGCGGCAAACAAACTGTCGCTCTGACATCGAGGTGCACAATGAAAGTGTTAATTATGTCTGTTGTGCTACTTTTTGTGGCCTCCGCTCCCTCTGCACAAACGATCACAGTGACTTTCATTAATCCAGGCCATAAACAAACCAACCCGACTGGCGCATTCTGGCAAAACGTCACAAGAGTCATGGAAGCTGCAGCACTGGACCTGGATATAACACTCACCACGCTTTACGCCGAGCGGAACCATATTCATATGAAGAAACTCGCACAGGACGCGCTCAGCACCAAAACTGACTACCTTATTCTCGTAGATGAAAAAGGCGTTATTACAGACGCACTGCTTACCGTGCCAGGTGAGCATAAACGTGTTGCATTTTTGCTTAATAGTCCAGATAAACTAGCGCTAAAGCGCATTGCAGCCAAGGGCATTGGCGTGCTTGGTTCCATTACGCCAGACAACTATCAGGCTGGCCGCTTATTGGCCAAACTGCTCCATGACGCGTTACCCGACGATACAAAACGAACCAATGAGCGTAGCGTCATGCTTGCTTTACTGGGCGATGTTGCCACAAATGCCGCAATCGAACGCGAGCAAGGCTTGCTTGGATACACGAATCGCACTTATGGGGTAAACCTGGTTGAGCGTGTTGATGCACAATGGTCTGAGCAAAGCGCCTACGAGCTTGCATTTGGGCTGCTACAACGATTTCCAGACACCCGCTTAATCTGGTGCGCAAATGATGCCATTGCTCGTGGTGCGGCACGTGCAGCATCGGAACTCAATATCAGAGAGAACCTTAAGATCGGAGGCATAAATTGGGATTTAGGTCATGAAAATGTCATCGATGTGTCACTGGGTGGCCACGTGCTGTTAGGTGGCTACTTATTAACTGAGATTAGAAAATTCCATGACCGCAAGATTAGCGCTATTGGAGAGCAAAAAATTGCTATATTTAAGCCCTACTCTGAAAAATTTAGACCTTTGTACCACACCCTCCACAATGCTGATTTGAATGACATTGACTTTAAAAAGTTCACCGTTAGTGGCCAAAGTTACAATATTAAGACACTGAATCAGCAATTAAAATTTTAATTTTTTTATTCTAGATATAAAAAATAAAATGCCACACAAGTTGCATTTGCAACAAATTTCAATCTACGAACCATCCACAAAAAGTATAAAATTTCCCCAGCAGAATTTTCCTTATTTTTTCATTATTGACAGCGCTAGCATTCCCTGTTTTAGTTATAAGGGTTAACAACATGTAATATAGGTAAACTTATGAAAACCAAAGTTCTAACAAGCGTAAAATACTCTTTGCTAGCATTAGGTGTCACTGCGGCACTCGGTACAGCACAAGCATCTGAAACACAACGTGTCATTGTCACTGTAAAAGATTCAGCAGTGGCCAACACACTCCCAATGCGCGTGTCTGATGCTGAGCTTTCTCAGTTCAAAGCACAAGGCCTTGCAAGCATCGCGACCCAGGCCAATGCCGAAGCAATTGAAACATTGCCAAGCGTGAATGCCGTTGTGATGGAGCTAACACCAGAGCAACTATCAGCTCTTGAAGCAAGTGGTAACGTTGCGTCAATTGAAGTTGACCCGAAGCGTTATCTGCCACAAGTAACTGCCGGCTCAGTGGTACCACTAGCTGAATCTGTACCATATGGTATCACCATGGTTCAGGCAAACCAGGTAAGTGACAGCAGTGCAGGCAACAAAAAGGTCTGTATCATGGACACAGGTTACACTCGTGGCCACCCTGATCTGCCAAACACAGGTGTTACTGGTAACGACGGTCACGGTCAATACAACACAGGTAACTGGTATCAGGACGGCAATGGCCACGGTACACACGTAGCGGGTACCATTGCTGCGCTTGGTGGCAATGGACAGGGTGTGGTAGGTGTTAACCCATCAGGCCAACTTGGTTTGCATATCGTTAAGGTCTTCAATGACCAGGGTCGATGGGCATATGGCTCAGACCTGATCAAAGCGATTGAGCAGTGTGAAGCTGCTGGCGCAAATGTTACCAGCATGAGTTTAGGTGGCAGTGGCAGCTCAACTGCTGAGCGTAATGCCTTCGCATCAAGTGCACAGCGCGGCATGCTACATATCGCTGCTGCGGGTAACGGCTCAAACAGCTCATTCAGCTACCCGGCTTCGTATGATGCGGTCGTTTCTGTCGCAGCCGTAGACAGCTCAGAGCGCGTAGCGTCTTTCTCACAATATAACAGCCAGGTAGAAATTGCAGGCCCGGGTGTAAGCGTAAATTCAACGTGGAATGACCAGGGTTACAAGAGCATCAGCGGTACTTCAATGGCTACCCCACACGTGTCTGGTGTAGCAGCACTAGTCTGGAGTAACTTCCCTCAGTGTAGTGCAGACCAAATCCGCTCGGCACTTAATGCGACAGCAAAAGACAAAGGTTCTGCTGGACGTGACAACTACTATGGTCACGGTATCGTACAGGCTAAAGCCGCTTATGATTACCTGGTAAATGCAGGCTGTAGTGACCAGCCAGTTCTGGTTGCGGATTTCAGCGCTACAGCAAATGGCCTGAGCGTTCAATTTAGCAACAAATCAAGCGCAGGTACTTATAGCTGGAGCTTTGGAGACGGTAACTCAAGTACACAAACCAGCCCAAGCCATACTTACGCACAAGCAGGTACATATAGCGTTACACTAACAGTTAAAGGCGCGAACAACAAAACCGCGTCCAAGAGCATGAATGTAACTGTTAAAGACGGCAGTAACGGCGGTGGTTGTAGTGGCGTTGAGGCGTGGAATGCCGGAACTTACTACAACACTGGCGACAAAGTATCGTACAGCGGCTACGAATATCAGGCAACCTGGTGGTCACTAGGTGCACGCCCTGACATTTTCAGCAATGTATGGCGCAAAGGCGCACAATGTAAGTAAATCGAAAAAAGGCAGCGCTCATGGATGAGGTTGTCGCTCTTGGAGCAAGCAAATAAGCTTGCTCCTCAATTACAAAGAAACCGTGCCGACCAAAATAACGGCGATACTTAACCATTGGTAGTGCTTAAGTGTTTCTTTATAGAAATACACCCCGAGCAATGCTGCACTGGTAATACCGATTGCACGTTTAATTGCCTCCATTACGCCTGGCTGTAACTGTTGCAAAGCAAACAGCTGACACAACACAGCAAAGGCAAAGACTAATGCAGCTCCTCCCCATTGCCACTTATACTTCAATAACACACCGGCGCCTAACCTGGGTCTGAAAATCATCCCATTGATTAGGGCCACAGAAGCAGTAAGAAAAATCAAATGAAAGCTCACCTCAGCATGTTGCAGGGCCTGTTTGTCGAACACAATGCACATCCCCCAGCACAAGGCTGTTATCAGGACATACCCGGCGCCGGGCTCGCGGATCGTAAACCTGCCACCTTGCAGTATAAAAGAGCCAAGAGTAATAGCACCTAAGGCCAGCACTTGAGTATCAACGAGCGGCTCACCTAGCCATATCCAGGCAAACGCACCAGACACGACAGGTGTCACAGAAAGCAGTGGCAACATCACTGCAATTTTGCCAACTGCCAGACCACGAATAAAACACACACTACCGATCGCCGCGAGCAAACCACTTATCGTGCCCGGAACAAAATACTCGACTTTTGGCAAAGGCGCTTGTAACCACCCCCAGTAAATGAGATAGCCAGGCAATACCAGCAAGCTGAAAATGACAGACATCAAAGGTGCACTGACATGCTGAGCCAGCTGCTTCCGTAAAAAGTCAAAACAGGCCCAGCAGATTGCACTGATTAACGCACTCAGCATTGCGCCTCACCAAGTTGCGCAAGACATAGTTCGCTCTGAGAAAACATGTAAGCGGTCAGTTTTTGATGATCGGGCTTCCAACCCATTAAAAAACGCTGGAAATCAGCCCACACATATGGCCATAACGCCCGCCAGCTTTTCTCTAGTTCGGCAATTTGCTCGGCCGACCAGCTCACGGACAAAGCTCGACCTAATTGCTCAAAATAGCTATCCAGACACGCCAGTGCCTGCTTTTCGAGTTCTCGGCCACTGTACAAACTGGTCAAGAGTAGCATTACATCAGCCACCCCAACCCCCAGGCCAACATGTTGAAAGTCATAACCCAATGCCTGCTTTGAGCTAAAAGCAAAATTGGCTAACTTCGCATCACCATGAATTAAAGTTTGATAAGGACAATCAAGCAACCTTTGGTTGATTGCATGTGCATTACTTTTAAGTTTACCGGAGACCATACGTTCGAATTCATCCGGACGGGTGTCCAGGTGCCAGTAGTTTCCTCGCGCGGCACCTGCCTGTACATCAGGGTCGACAAGTCCAACCGCATGAAAGCAGGCGAGCCAAGTAAGCATGTGATCGAGATGGACGTGAGAAGCTGCATTTACATTTTGGTACCCCTGCGCTTCAAAATCACTAAGCACCAGAATAAAAACCTCGTTCTGATGTGCCAACGCTTTAACCTCAGGCAATGCGCAAACTGAGATATAACGCTGCCCTGTGTGTCGATAAAAGTTCAATTCCTTCTCATAAGATTGATATTTTCGACGCAAAGAATGGGGACTCTGGGTAATATGGCGGTGCGCCAGTTGTGCTGGTACAGTGGCCACCTTGGCAACGAGCAACTCACCCTGATAAGTAAATTTGTGAATATAACCACAGCCACTCCATAATGCCTGGGCTTGCTGTGTGTCCACAAGCAGGGTCATAACATGCGAGACAAGTGCGGAGGTTGACATAGCGTTCCTTGAGATTCTTTTGACGTTTACCCGTTAACTTTCATAAACAGTGTAACACGTCCGCTCAGCTCTCCCCATACACTGTGCCTTTGCGTGGTTACAAAAAAGCCCCGAATAAACGGGGCTTGAAAGAGACTAACTAACAATTTAATTTATTGATTTACTGCCGACTTTACGTCATTTAACGACCCGGCTTCATCCAGCAGGTTAAGGTCGAAATCAAATTCGTCAACCCGGATTGCTTTTTCTCGCTTACGATTGTAGTCAATCAGCTGAGCATATTCCGTTTCGTTGATGACCTTAGCTATCAGTGCATTGTCCAGTGTTTCGTAAAAACGAACTCCGGCTTTAATCTCACGCTTTTTAAGTGCACGTTTAACTTTACTTAACAGATCAAGACAAGCAATCTTAGCCTTATAAGCCTGTTCGTTAATATCGTGACCGTCACCGGCTTGAGGTTTAACCAGGTGCGTTAACTGAGCCTTAAACGCAGTATCCAATTGTGCTGCCGTTGCCAGCTCTCGTACCATATCATCGTTAATACGTGGCATTGAATGACCAAACTGCATGGTTAAAACTCGCATGAACTTACGTGTACCAGGTGCCGGGAAGTTATCCAGGAACTTATGTAATGCCTGCTCAGCTTCAACTAATGCATAACGTGTTGCATAATGGAAATATGGCGCCGCCGCTTCACGGTCTGTCACAGCCACTTTCTGTTCGTAATACTTGATAGAAGCCATGGCAGCGTACAAGTAACTCATCACATCACCTAAACGGGCAGATAGCATTTCAGCTTGCTTAAGCTTGCCACCCAAAACCAGCAAAGAGAAATCAGCATACACAGCCAACTTAGCAGACAAACGCTGTGCTGCTTTTTCGTAGGCCTGTACTTCTGGCAAGCTTGAGTTACTGCCGGCAGTAAACGGCAATAGTCCCAGTTTGAATGCGCGCAGACTGTTCACAACACTATACCCTACGGTTTTACGCAAAATCTTATTAAAGGTTTTATCCGCATCGGCTTCTTCGCTGTGAATTGCCTCAACCATTGATTGCAGATAAGGGTGACAACGCATAACCCCCTGACCGAAAATCATCAGGTTACGAGTAAGGATGTTGGCTCCTTCTACGGTAATCGCGATAGGCTGTGCGACATAACCACTGGCCAGCGTATTTTGCGGACCATTCTGTATGGCCTTACCGGCCAAAATATCCATGGCTGAATCCAACACATCCCGGCCAGTTTCTGTCATGTGGTATTTGGCAATAGCAGTTACCACTGACGGCTTCAGGCCCATACCCAGACCTTCCGTTGTCAGTACACGCATCGCTTCTTGAAGATAAGTTTTGCCAGCGATGTCCGCCAGCTTTTCCTGAATCCCCTCAAACTGGCCGATTGCCAGCCCGAATTGCTCACGTACCGCCGCGTACTCTGACGCCGACTTCAACGCAACCTGACTGGTAGATACACCCAGCGCTGGCAAAGAAATACCGCGCCCTGCACCCAGACAGCTAACTAGCATCTGCCATCCGCGACCAATATTTTGCTGGCCGCCAATAATGAAATCCATTGGAATAAACACTTTTTCGCCGCGCGTAGTACCGTTGTAGAAACGGATACCCATTGGGTCGTGGCGGTTGCCCAGCTCAACACCCGGATGCGATTTAGGGATCAACGCACAGGTAATCCCCAAAGACTCTTTGCCACCGAGCAAGCCTTCGGGATCAAGTACTTTGAATGCCAAGCCTAACACGGTCGCAATAGGCGCAAGCGTGATGTAACGTTTGTCCCAGGTTACTTCCAGACCCAACACTTCTTCGCCGTTGTATTGACCTTTCGTGACAATACCCTGATCCGGAATACCACCCGCGTCAGAACCAGCTTCTGGGCTAGTCAAGGCAAAACAGGGAATGTCGGTGCCATTGGCAAGCCGTGGCAGGTAATGCGCCTGCTGCTCTTTGGTTCCATAGTGCATAAGCAACTCACCAGGCCCCAAAGAGTTTGGAACCATGACTGTAACCGCAACCGCAGACGATTTTGTCGCTATGGTGCCTACAATGGTTGAATTCGCATACGGGCTAAATTCTCTGCCACCATACTCTTTGGGAATAATCAAAGAGAAGAAGCGCTCTTTTTTCAAAAATTCTAAAATGTATTCTGGCAAATGCTTCTCGTTCTGGATCACAGAATCATCGATCATCGCCATTAATTCTTGTACGGGCCCATCCAAAAACGCTTGCTCTTCGCTGTTTAATTTGGCTTCCGGCACCGCACGCAATGCGTCAAAGTCTGGTTTCCCGCGATAGATTGAGCCTTCAAGCCATACATCACCCGCATCGAGTGCCTCTTGTTCAGTCACCGAAATGCTTGGCAATATTTTTCTTAGTTGTGTTCTTAAACTCATAATAAACTCATCCGACCAGATTGATATAGTTACATTACGGCATAAAATTCCGTTTAGATCAATTGCTCTATGCTATTTTTTAACGGCTTTTTTACTGAAAGGTCTGGGTTATTTAAAAAATTACTAAATAATTAATAGCTTACAAGTGTTCGCTGAAACCACCGATTTGATTGTTTTTTATTCATAAAAAGAGGATTAAAACGAAATGCTATCTCGTTCACTGAGAAAAGGGCATATGCGAGGAAAAAATAGATGGCTTAAAAATCAGCAACCTGGGCTGAGCACAATACTTTAAGTGCTGCCGGGCAGAGCGCCAGCTCTAAACCGCGTCGACCACCACTGACATAAATCGTGTCAAAATTGAGCGCAGAATTGTGTAAGATCACCGGCAAACGTTTTTTGTGCGCAAAGGGGCTGATCCCCCCCAGCTGGTACCCTGTCGCATTCTCGGCTTGTTGTTGTGTTGCAAGTTGTGCCTTTTTACCTTTACAACTTTTAGCAAATGCTTTTAAATCAACTAACTGAGTGGCTGGTGTGACAGCAACATTTAACCTGCCATCGACACTGATAACCAGTGTTTTAAATACTTTGTCCGGTGTCAATGCCAGTGCCTGAGTCGCTTCGTGTGCGAATTCAGTGATATTTGGGTCGTGCTCGAACTTAAGTATTTCAAAGCTGACCTTATGCTTTTTAAGTAGCTGAATAGCGGGTGTCATACTGGTGCTTCCTGTCCTATATCATCAAAAAATCAATTCTGCTTCATCACCATTTAAGCCCAATTAGCTAAATACACAACACCCTAAAGACGAGAGAATTGCAGACCTTGTCGCCGGCTAATTAGGTGCCAGCATGGGCTTTGCAGACCTGCTGATGACGAGCTAAGGTGCTTACGTTGGAAATAATTTATCGCAAGTTACTTTTAATACCAATTTGCTTAATTAAGTGATCTATTTTGAGGCGAGAAAATAGGGTCGATAACAAGGCAAAAATTTTGCTATTTAGTTGTTCTAAATAAGAAATTTTTAACACTGTTAGCGTCCTATTAGCTACTTCAAATAGACCAAGTATTAAGTGAAATTGGTATAACCCTATCTTAAGGTAGACAAAACGCCAAATTAGACTAAAGTCTTATTAACTCTATACGCACTGTATTATTGCGCGGGAGAGTCGTTATGAACAAAGGTCTTGTTCGTATCGCAGCCGTATGTGCGGTTAGCTATTTTACTTTGTCTTTTTTGACTAACGAATATTATTTTTGGGAAAGCAGTGTGGCCTGTGCGTCCAAGTGTAAGCGACTAGGCTGTACCGACGGACTTCTTTTAACAGGACACAGTCGAACAGTACTGGCATGTAAGTGTACTGGAGATATGGACTATCTCATGCTGTTAAACTGAGAGAAAACGGCGCCGTTAAGCGCCGTTTTGTTTTTCTGATATGCCAGCAGGTTCAGAGGCATCCCCTGACATTATTTGGTCAGGTCATCAAAGAACTTCTTTACACCATCAAAGAAGCCTTGTGCCTTCGGACGATTTTTTCCAGCATCGCTGCCCATGCTCTCTTCGAGCTCCTTCAGCAACTCTTTTTGTCTCTCATTAAGATTAACCGGCGTTTCGATCACGACTTTACAGATCAAATCACCTACAGCACCGCTGCGAACCGACTTCACGCCTTTACCGCGCATACGGAACATCTTGCCAGTCTGGCTCTCAGAAGGCACTTTCAGGTTTGCACGACCATCGAGAGTAGGTACTTCAATCTCACCACCCAAAGCCGCTGTTGTATAACTAATCGGTACTTCACAGTAAAGATTGTTACCATCCCGAACAAAGATGGGGTGTTCTCTTACGCTCACCTGAACATACAAGTCACCTGCAGGTGCACCGTGCATGCCAGCCTCACCTTCTCCAGATAACCTGATACGATCGCCCGTATCAACACCCGCAGGGATTTTAACTGACAATGTTTTGGTTTTTTCAACGCGACCCTGACCGTGACAGCTATCACATGGATCAGAAATAACCTGCCCACTTCCCTGACAGGTAGGACAAGTTTGCTGAACGGCAAAGAAACCTTGTCTCATCTGAACCTGACCAGCACCATGACAAGTAGGACATGTCTTTGGTTTAGATCCAGACTTAGCACCGCTACCATCACAAGGCTTACAGGACACCCAGGTCGGTACCTGGATCTCGACTTCTTTGCCTCGTACTGCATCTTCCAGGCTCAGATCTAAACTATATCGTAGATCTGCACCGCGCTGCTGGCGTGATTGACGTCTCCCGCCACCAAAAATATCACCGAATACGTCCCCGAAAATATCACCAAAATCAGCACCGCCGCCAAATCCACCATGGCCTGCACCACCGTTTTGTTCAAAGGCAGCATGGCCGTATTGATCATACATCTGGCGTTTTTGACTATCTGATAAGACTTCGTAGGCTTCTTTTACTTCCTTAAACTTTGCTTCCAATTCAGCATCGCCCGCAGTTCTGTCTGGGTGATACTTCATTGCAAGTCGTTTATAGGCCTTTTTAATGTCACGTTCACCGGCGTCTTTTGATACCCCAAGAACGTCGTAATAGTCTTGTTTTGACATAGTTCTCACACAATTATTACTGAGCGATCAGCCATTGTGATGACCGCCTGGCGAATACGTGTTTGATTGCGCTGCTTACGAGACTTGCCAGCTCCAATCGCAATCTACTTATCGCCTAAATTTAAATACGTCAGAGCCTGCTTACCTCTGCCATTCGTTAGAACTTGAAGGATAAACAGGCCCTGTTTAGCACCGCAGGCTAAGCCTGTGGGCACTGATAAGTCAACAATTACTTGTCGTCTTTCACTTCTTCAAACTCGGCATCTACTACGTCGTCGTCAGCCTTGTTTGCTTGCTGCGCACCTGCGTCGCCGCCAGCTTGTTGCGCCTGAGCTTTCGCCTGAGCAATTTCCATTAGCTTCTGAGATTTTTCTGCAAGTGCCTGGGTCTTAGCATCGATGTCTTCTTTGCTTTCGCCTTTAATGGCTGTTTCCAACTCAGACAGTGCTGCTTCAATCGCAGTTTTGTCGTCAGCTGGCAAATCATCACCTGCTTCTTCAACTTGTTTGCGAGTCGCGTGAACCATAGCATCAGCCTGGTTACGAGCGCCAACTAGCTCTTCGAACTTCTTGTCTTCTTCAGCATTCGCTTCGGCATCACGAACCATGTTTTCAATTTCATCATCGCTCAGACCTGAAGATGCCTGAATAGTAATCTTCTGCTCTTTACCTGTGTCTTTGTCTTTCGCAGAGACATGCAAGATACCATCCGCGTCAACGTCAAAGGTTACTTCAATCTGAGGTACACCGCGCTGTGCAGGGCGAATACCTTCCAGGTTGAACTGGCCAAGAGACTTGTTGTCACTTGAACGCTTACGCTCACCTTGCAGTACATGAATTGTTACCGCAGACTGATTGTCTTCTGCTGTTGAGAAAGTTTGTGACTTCTTAGTAGGGATAGTCGTGTTTTTCTCAATAAGCGCAGTCATGACCTGACCCATAGTCTCGATACCCAGAGACAGAGGGCAAACGTCAAGTAGTAGTACGTCTTTCACGTCACCAGCCAGTACACCACCTTGAACCGCAGCACCAACTGCTACTGCTTCATCAGGGTTTACGTCCTTACGAGGCTCTTTACCGAAGAACTCAGCTACTTGTTTCTGCACCAATGGCATACGTGTTTGACCACCCACCAGGATGATATCGTTTACGTCGCTTACAGACAGGTCTGCATCAGCCAGTGCACGTTTCAGCGGCTCAATAGACTGTGCAACCAGATCTTCAACTAGTGACTCAAGTTTTGCACGCGTGAGCTTCACGTTCATGTGCTTAGGACCAGTTGCGTCAGCAGTAACGTAAGGCAGGTTCACCTCAGTTTGCTGTGCAGATGAAAGCTCGATTTTCGCTTTTTCTGCTGCTTCTTTCACACGCTGCATTGCCAGCGGGTCAGTTTTCAGATCAATACCCTGGTCTTTCTTGAATTCAGCAACCAGGTAATTGATTACGCGGTTGTCAAAGTCTTCACCACCAAGGTGTGTATCACCATTAGTCGCCAATACTTCAAACGTGTGCTCGCCTTCAACTTCGTCGATTTCGATGATCGAGATATCGAATGTACCACCACCTAAGTCGTACACTGCAACGACGTTGTCGCCTTGTTTTTTGTCCATACCGTAGGCAAGTGCCGCAGCTGTTGGCTCGTTGATGATACGTTTTACATCAAGACCAGCAATACGACCGGCATCTTTTGTTGCCTGACGCTGTGAATCGTTGAAGTAAGCAGGAACTGTGATTACCGCTTCTGTTACTTCTTCACCAAGGAAATCCTCAGCGGTCTTTTTCATCTTTTTCAAGACTTCAGCAGAGATCTGAGGTGCAGCGCGTTTTTCGCCGCGTACTTCAACCCAGGCATCACCGTTATCTGCTTTAGCAATTTTAAATGGCATGATGCTGATGTCACGCTGCACTTCTTCATCTTCAAAACGACGGCCAATCAAACGCTTGATTGCATACAGTGTGTTTTGAGGGTTAGTCACAGCCTGACGTTTTGCCGGTTGACCTACTAATGTTTCGCCCTCTTCGGTAAATGCAATAACCGATGGCGTTGTACGATCCCCTTCAGCGTTTTCGATAACGCGTGTCTTATCACCATCAAGTACCGCTACGCAAGAGTTAGTAGTACCTAAATCGATTCCAATAATTTTACCCATGTGAATCTTCTCCGACTTCAAAAATTCGTTGTTCTGTTAGATGACTTGATAAATAGGGGCGGCAATTTGTAATTCAAGCGTCACAACAAAAAAAAAGTGTTTTTTTTTGAAATTTTTTCGCCATGCCGTTTTTTTCATCAAAAATCAGCTAAATTTGACTTTTAAACTCTGGTATGACCAGATAAAAGAAATTCAAGACCAACCAAAAGTAAGTGCTATGACATTTGATCAACTCATTTCACGGCCTGACCTGAAACACGCTCAGGCCCAACTTTCCTTACCGGCAAGCTGGGGACAAGGTAGAACAGTCTTTGGCGGCCTTTCAGCTGCCCTGATGTTACAAAGCATGTTAAATCAACTGGACGACCAAAATAGGCGCCTGCTTTCTTTCAGTTGCAATTTTGTCGGTCCTCTTTTGACTGACATGCCATTTGAACTCAATACTCAACTATTACGTGCCGGTAAAAATGCAACTCAGATGCAAACCACTATTACTCAGAATGACCAGGTTTGTCTTGTTGCGCTCGCCTGCTTTGGCAAACCGCGTTCATCAGCTATCAAAGTCTCTGCACAAGATGAAAGCACACTTGCAGAGATTAACCATACGCAGACGCTTCCTTATATAGAAGGTGTAATGCCGGCCTTTATCCAACACATTGACCTAAATCTGCAACAAGGTGCAATGCCATTTAGTGGCGCCAATTCCAGTCATATAGGTGGCTGGATGAAATTTAAAGAAGCAGCACAACCGCATTTATCAGTGCTTCATTTACTTGCTCTGGCAGATGCCTGGCCCCCTACACTGCTGCAACTCTGTGAAGGCCCAACACCCGCAAGCAGCATGTCTTGGTACGTTGAATTTTTAGATGACATAGAATTAGCAGGCACTGAGTGGTTTGCCATGGAAGCTGTCACACATCAGGCTGAACATGGCTACGCCATAGAAGATGCTAAGCTATTCTCGCAAGATGGCAAATTACTGGCACTGAGCAGGCAGACGGTAGCCGTATTTGACAGTTGATAAAAACCTCTAAGTCACTCACACTATGTGCAGTAGTGAGCTTAGGTATTGGTTAAACAGTGATAGTCGCCTGTCAGCATTGTGATTTTTTAGTGTCCATTCAAGATCTGGGCGAACAGCAAAGAGCTGTTTGTCCGCATTGCGGCAATGTATTGGCAACGACCCAACGCAACTATACACAATGGATAGCCGCGTTTAGTCTTTCCTCTATTATCTTTCTGCTATTGAGCCTGCAACCGCATTTTATTTCCTATGCGCAGCATGGCCTTAAGCAGACCATAAGTTTAATGGCAGCAATAATGCAACTTGCCGAGCACTACAGTGTATTCCTGGCAGTTCTGCTAAGCACCAGTATTGTTATCCTGCCATTCATAGCCAGCGCCCTTATTCTCCTTGTGCATACACCTGTGTGGCAAAAAATGAACCCACATAATGCCCGGGTCGTTGCAAAATTTATCATGGCACTCAGGCCTCTCAATTTGGCCGATATCTTTCTGGTAGCGGTATTAATTAGTGCTTTTAAGCTTACGGCGTTCGCTGAGATTGAAGTAGGACTTGGCTTTTGGGCTTATATATTATTTGTTTTGTGTTTTATTGAGACTTTGTCTTTACTAAGCCAACACCAACTCTGGCAACTGCAGCAAGCACATTTCACCCCCTCTATTGAGCATTGCGCCAAACGTGCAAGTACACAAAGTCTCAAACAATGCCATGTCTGCCAGCAGATCAGCCGCAGTGCCCACTGCCCGCGCTGCATGGCGAAATTACGTTACCGCAAAGATAACTCTGTCGCGCGAAGCGCGGCCTGGATGCTCACTTCACTCATATTTATGATTCCAGCCCTGTCTTTTCCAATTATGGATACCATAAACCTGGGATTGCACACACCGGCAACCATTTATGGTGGTGTAGAAGTTTTGTGGAAAAATGGCTCATACCCGATCGCCATAGTGATTTTCATCGCGAGTATCTGCATCCCACTCATAAAAGCAGGCACATTGTTCTATTTGCTCTATCGCGTTAGCTACCCGACTAACCCAAAAGTGGCGGCTAAATTCTATCGTGCCCTCGAAGCGGTTGGTAAATGGTCAATGATCGACGTTTTCGTCGTGATCCTCTTGGTTTCTCTCGTTCAGCTTGGTACTGTACTGAGCGTAGAGCCACAGCCAGGTATCGTCTTTTTTACCGCCATGGTCATTTGTCAAATCTTTGCTGTGAACAATTTTGACCCTCGTTTACTTTGGGACTCTTTAAATAAACATGAATAAAGAAGCGCATATCGAGCCCAAACCCAGGCTTTCCGTTATCTGGGTCGTTCCCTTATTGGCCGTTTTGATTACGGGCTGGATGCTCTATCAGCATCAACAGAACAAGGGTCATCAGATTTACATCAAGATGAAGAGCGCCGATGGCATTATCGCTGGCAAAACGGAAATAAGAGTCCGCAGTGTTAAAGTCGGCGTTGTTGAATCACTCCGCCTGCAAGTAGAACAGAAAGCTGTCGTTGCCACAGTGCGCATAGAAAAACACTACGATAACTTGCTAACAGAAGATGCTAAGTTTTGGATAGTGAAACCACGCATTGATCAATCCGGCATAAGTGGACTTAACACCTTATTGTCTGGTGTTTATATAGAGTTGCTGCCCGGGGAAAGTAAGCGCCGAACCAGTCTATATACCCTTCAGGAACAGCCAGCGTTGATCTCTACGGACATTGAAGGTGTGCGCTACAAGCTCAGCTCAACCAGTGGCGAAGTGCTGGATGTGGGCACTGGGATCTTTTTCCGTAATTACCATGTGGGGCAAATTGAGAGCTCAGTGTTTAATACTGACTCTTTGCAAATGGAATACGGGGTTTTCATTCACTCCCCCTACGACCGTCTAATTACTCACAATGCCATTTTCTGGATCAATTCAGGAGTAGAACTTTCCCTCACCAGTGAAGGCATTAACCTCAATACAGGCTCACTTGCAAAAATGATTAAAGGCGGAATATCTGTTGATTATCCACCTGGGCAAAACGGTACAGAGATTGCCCAGGAAGGCAGAGCATTTACGCTACATCAAAATTTCGCCGTTGCGTTAGAGCGGCGCTTTGATTTGTTTGATCACTACCTGGTTGAGTTTGAACAGTCCATAAGAGGATTAAAACCCGGTGCGCCGGTTGAGTATCGGGGTATGCGCATTGGTACTGTCGAGCAGGTACCCGCCAGACTTGAACGAAACGGACAACCACTTTACTTCCAGCAAGGCAACACGTCCATTCCTGTGCTTATCAAAATTGAGTATGGGCGCATTTATGAAGTCGATGCCAAAGCCAAACAGTATTGGCAGGAAAATATAGAACAATGGATTAAAAATGGCCTAAGGGCGTCACTAAAAAGTGGTAATATTTTAACAGGTGCGGTATATATAGAGCTAGATTTTTACAATTCAACCCCTCCGACCAGCTTAGGGATGAATTTCGCGTACCCGGTGTTGCCGAGTGTACCGAGTGGATTTACAGCTTTATCAGAGCAAGTTATGGCTTTGTTGAACAAACTCAACAAACTGCCACTAGATAACTCGCTCAATGAAGCACAACAAACGATGCAGGCGTTCACAGCACTGGCAGAAGAAACGCAGGCACTGGTAAATAGTTTCAACACAACGAAAGTATCTGAGAAAGTGGAAAAAAATCTAACACAATTACAGGGAACGCTGGCACAACTCACTGCCAGCCTCAAACAATTTGAGCAGACACTAAACAACTATCAAAAAGGCTCAGGTATGGTCGAACAACTGACGGATACCCTGCAAGAACTTGAAAGTCTTAGTAACTCGCTCAAACCTGTATCAAAAGGCCTAAATGAACAGCCTAATATGCTGCTGTTCGATAAAGAGACTTTGGCAGATCCTGAACCCAGGAAGCAGCGCTAATGAGAGCGGTTATTGCGCTGCTGGCAATCATACTGACAGGCTGTGCGGGATCAGACCCAGCTCAATATCAGTACTACCGCTTTGATTCAGCGCTCGATACAAAGGAAAGCCCCCGCATTGGTGCCCCCAGGGTATACGTCGATGAGGTCAACATTGTTGGGGTTGCCGACCAGCAAGCACTGGTCCAGTATACTTCAGAGCATACTGTTCACATTGCTAACTATCATTATTGGGCAGAACACCCGAAGCTAATACTGACCAAAGAAACACTCAAGCACCTCGAAGGTAAAGGCTTGTCGCCCGTACTCTCTGCCCATGCCAGTGATTTCAATACTGGTGATTTCAGATTGCTTATTGAAGTCTCAGATCTGGCCGGTCATTACCAGCAAGGCGCCATTTTGAGAGGTGCCTGGCACCTATATCAAATAAGTGATAATGGTACCAGGCTGATCCGTGTTAAACACTTTGACTATCAATCAGCGCTCTCGCAAGATGGCTTCACGGCTCTGATAAGCGCTCACCAGGCTAACTGGCAGCTTTTGATGGCACAACTGCACGCTGAAATCGGGTCAGGGGATATTATCTCTCCAGCAGATTAACGTATAAGTTAGTCTGCGCCATACCCGGCACAAGCTCAAACCGGCCAACCAAAACAAAGTTGAGCTTTGCTAACAGCTTGTTACTCGCCGTATTTTCAGGGGTTGTAATAGCTCCGAGCGCCTTATACTTGCCACACTTATGAACAAATGACAGTAATGCCGCTGCCGCTTCGAAAGCATAGCCTTTACCACAATATCGATCGAGGAAAGCGTACCCCAGATCTGGAAACTCTAGATAGGGCCGCTGATAGAGACCACAAATACCAATCGCAGTTCCGTCATTTAGCGCGACAATGTAAGGGCTTGGCGCTGCCAGGTCGTATGGCGTAAAAAAAGCACTTTCAATGTACTTTTGCGCATCGGACAAGGTGCGGATCTGTTTATCCGCAACGTTATCGATAAAGCTCCGTTGGTTAAGCAGTTCAAAAATCAACTCCGCGTCTGCGATTTGAGCCCTGCGAATAATTAACCGCTCTGTGCGCGTCACTATGTCTGACATAACAATACTTCCTCAAGAAAGCGGGACAATTTGTCCCGCTAACGTTATATGCGTTTACTCAAAACGCGCCTTCTTATAGAGCTCAGACATTGAGTCGAGCTTCACTTCATTTGGTAAAGTAGCGAATGGTTTATCAGCAAACGTCTTACCACGGATCTGCACATTGATTCTTGATGCTTCAGTATTGAGCATACTTTGCTGGTAGTAAGACTGGATATCAGCCAGTGTCACCTGTTCTGTCGCAGCGATAAGCTTTGCTTTGGAGTCAAATGTCAGATTATCACGATACCAGTCTATCAGAATTGGCTGAGATTCTTCTGTCAAATTCTTTGGCACCTGCTTCAAAGACAAGAGCGCAGCCTGCTTGAGCTGTGCAAAGGTTTCTTCATTGAGCTCTTTCAATGCCAGTGCATATTCCTGCCGATAACGGTCAAACCGTGCTTGCATTGACTGCACATCCAATACAGGCGTCTGAATATAAAAGCCAAACGCCGAGTGTTCATCAATACTTTGAGCCACTGCGCCTACAGCATAGGCCAGCTGCTCCTCGGTTCGTAAAGCATTAAATAAATGGCTGCTCAAATGCGATTTAAGGATCTGGGCCGCTGCTTTTTGTGCATACCCAGGTTCCGGATGAACAAACATGTCAACAATGGCGACGTCTGCCGTCTCACTGTCTTGCTGCCAAACCAGTGCTTCACCGGCTTGTGGTTTTAGAAAATCAGCTCGGACATAGTCATTGCGCTCAACAGGCTTTGAGAGCGCTCCCTTCACTTGCTTCACTACCTCCGCGAGGAACTGTTTGTCGTAGTTACCATACCCAAAAATGCGCACGGTGTGATGATTCAAAATATCATTTTGAGCCTGACTAAATACATCTGTGGTCATCTTAGAGGCCGTATCAATCAGTCGAGCTTCATCGAAGTTGCCTGAACGGACAAGGGATTGATAACGACCGAATGCCTGGTAGAACGGAAATTGCTGGCGTTGATTTTGAATATTCCGGACAAATCGATCGACTGCTTGCTCAAGTTGCTTAGCCGTTGGTTGCACTTTTAACCCTTCCAGTGACTGAGACAACAGCATCCCCTGTTTGTCTGTAAACCCAGATAAGGTGAGCAATAAGCCGTTGTTCACGCTCATGCGCATCCCCATACCCGCAATCGATGCTTCTGTTTGCAATTTTGCTTTTTCGATTGCGTATAGGTCGGCCCAGAGTGCTGCTGCAACCCGAACCTGTATACTGTCTAACGTCAGTGGAGAGTTAATATGAACCAATAAGCGACCCTTTGGTTGCTCGCTGTATTTTTCGCTGGTCTTCTGCCAAACTGCGACCGTGCTGTCCTGATATATTTTATCGACTGTATCCGAACTTTCAGATTGAGTAACGATATCAAATTGTTCAGGAAGCAACCGATTAATACTTGGGAGCGACAACTCCGGAGCGGGTGCACCTTGCCAAGATGCAATTTCTTGCTCTGTAATATCAGCAACCTGATAACGACCATCATAAAAATGTAGTTTTTGGTCATTTGGCTCTTGCTTACTGATATACCAGACCCGAAGCTGTTGTGGGTTTAACTGCTCCAGGACATTTCTAACAGCTTGCTCGTTAAAATCGGCAAAGTGGTAAGGTGCATTTATTGCGTGGTTCAACGGGTATTTTTGCATGCTATCGGCTAAGTCCGACACATAACCAAATTCATCCCCCCGCTCCAGGAAACGAAACTGATTCGCTAGAGAAGTCTTAATTTCGTTAAAGTACTTGCTATCGATCCCCTGCTCTTTGATCAATGCAATATATTGCATAACAGTCGCAACGATTTGCTCACGTTGTTGCATACCGAGGTCGGTCAACTGGATATCTATGCTTAAAGCACCAAAGTTACCGTACAAATCTGGCGAAGCATTAGCTGTAAGCTCTGAGATCCACCCTTTTTGCTTCAGTACCTGTGCCGGGCTACCTTGCATTTCATTACTAAGCAGATACGTCACGAAATAATTCGGTTTAAAGGCAAATTCTTCGCGGTTATTGGCTATGGTGAAGTCCAGCTTCAGCGTCTTAACGTCTTCATTGGGCACATAATGAATACGCTTCTTTCCTAGCTTCGAGAAATCAAGCTCAGCCTCTACTTGTGGCTTTGCAATTTGTTTGTCTTCAATCGTGGCAAAATAGCGCTGCGCTTTTTCAGTCATATCTGACAAAGGTAAATTAGATATCATCGCCAGCTTCATGATGTTTGCTGAATAATATTTATTGTAAAAAGCAACGGTTTCCTGATGCAGGTTACTGCCTGGTTTGTCGCCCAAGGTCTCAAGATTACCTATCAAAAAACGATTCGCCGGGTGCGAGCCCATCATACTGCGGGACAGTTTATATTGACCAAAGAAGTCCAACTCCCGGCGCATTGACCATTCGGCATTAACTGCATTCTTCTCTTTGTCGGTATACTCTGGATAAAGCTTGGGTGCTTTAAAAAAATCAGAAAAGCGGTCGAGCGCTTCATCATAAGCCTGATTATTTACCTTGAACATATAGTTAGTGATGTCTAACCAGGTATAAGCATTGTGAGACCCGCCGTTACGGCTCATAAAGTCTTTGTAACCCTGTGTATCGGGAAAACGGTCAGTGCCCAGAAAAAGCATATGTTCCAGGTAATGCGCCATGCCTTGCTGTGACATAGGATCATGAAGTAAACCAACACCGACGCTTAACGCCGCTGCTGACTTTTCAACTTCAGGGTCTGAAACAAGAATGACCTCTATGCCATTTGACAGAGTAAGCGTCTTATACTGTCGATTGTCATTAGGGCTGACAACCAGCTCACTAGCTAAAGGTGCAACTGACGTATTCCCCGCTCCGTTGTGCGTTGCCACACACCCGGATAACAAAGCCAGCGTGATACTGGCCACTAACATCGTTTTTTTCATTAACTGTCCATCTCAATACTTTATTTTTAGCCCGGTTAATCTAAGGCTATTATCGATACTCAAACGCTACCATCTAACCCCGGTACAATTCAATTCTCCGCTAGATATTTTAGTCACTTACGGTCCAAATGGGTCGACCTCTCAGATGCTCAAGGCGTGCCCAACCGGCTTCCTTATGCTAATTAGTAATAATAATCACCAGCCTTAAAAGAATTTTTTATCACATAAGTTTATCCATTTGATAACATTAGGCGCGAAATATAATGACAACTACAGATCATCAGGGGCACACAATGGAAATAAATCAACCGATCTGCGATTTTGGGCTGCACAGCGGTGAACCATACTGCAAATTACCAGCGAGCTTTCTAAATTGGATGGTCGCAACCGGCCATGCCAAGCAAGCGTTAGCTAAAGATGAGCTTACTCGCAGGCACAATGCGGTATGTGACTCAAGAATGAAGTCAAAAGTTCAATAATCAGCTATGTTTACTTAGAGCTTTTAGTTTAAACTAGAGCGCATAGTTCGTCCCCACTGAAGTAAATTTATGCGCTTTATCATTCCGTCGCTGCTGGCACTATCGCTGACAGCGTGTTATTCGACACAACAGTCAACTAATCAATCTACTGACAATACAATCCGCTACCTCACTGTGCTACATACCAATGACCACCATGGTCGTTTTTGGCACAATGAAGATGGTGAGTATGGTATGGCAGCCAGGAAAACCCTGCTTGACCAGCTCAGAATCCAAGCCCATGCGCAAGGTCACAGTGTTGTATTACTATCCGGCGGAGATATTAATACAGGCGTGCCTGAGTCAGATTTACAACATGCCGAACCTGACTTCAAAGGCATGAGCCTGCTAGGCTATGATGCTATGGCCATTGGTAACCACGAATTTGACAATCCGCTGGATGTGCTTGAAAAACAAATTGCCTGGTCTAATTTCCCGCTTCTATCCGCCAATATTTTACACAAGCACAATGGCGAGCACGCCTATCAGCCTTATACTGTTATTGAGAAGCAAGGGCTTAAGATCGCAATTATTGGATTAACGACCGTTGATACGGTAAAAATTGCGAATCCAGAGTTTGTTGGGGACTTAGATTTTGTAGATCCTGCGCCTATCACGGCCCAGCTATCTCAGCAGATCAAATCACAATACAACCCTGACGTAACCATTGCAGTAACCCACATGGGCCATTACCACGACGCTTCTTTTGGAATTAACGCACCAGGTGACGTGACACTTGCCCGCAATGTGCCAGAAGGCACGCTCGATATGATCATCGGTGGTCATTCACAAGAACCCGTTTGTATCGACGAAAATGGTGCTGAGGACAATAATTTCGTACCAGGAAAGGCATGTAAACCAGACCAGCAAAATGGTATTTGGATAATGCAAGCTCATGAATGGGGTAAATACGTCGGTAAAGCGGTATTCAAAATTTCAGACGGCAAAAAAACACTGCAAAGTTATGAACTATTACCAGTTAACCTTAAAAACGACCAGGGAAATTGGGCAACAAATTACATCGAACATGATCCTGAATTGAAAGCGTTCCTTGCACCATTCCAAAAAGCAGGTGAAAGTAAAATTTCAGGCGCTGTCGGTGAAGTTGATGAATTTCTGGATGGACGCAGAAACACAGTTCGCTTTAAACAAAGTCCACTGGGTGATTTAGTTATCAAAGCGCAAATGGCGGCTGTCGGAGCGGATTTTGGTTTTATCAGTGGTGGCGGGATACGTGCCAGTATTAAAGCCGGAGAAATCAGTTATAAAGATATTCTCACAGTACACCCATTCAGAAACCGAATTACTTATATCGATTGGCGTGGCGAGCAGCTGCTCGACTACTTATCTGTCGTTAGCCGCTTTCCACCAGATTCAGGTGCCTATTTGCAATATCACGGTATCGAATTCGATTTGCTCAATGGTGAACTGGCGAACGTAACAATCCAGGGTAAGCGCGTTGAACCAGACAAGACCTATCGTATGAGTATCAATAGCTATAATGCTGCAGGAGGTGATGGCTACCCAGTCCTAACCGACAAGCCAGGGTTCACAGCGACAGATAGCACCGATGCTCAGGTCCTGAAAGACTATATAGAACGTCATAGTCCTATCAAGCGCTCGTCTCTATAATCATCGAACAGCGTTGGGGTATGCCAAATACTTACCCCGACCTTCTACTTTCCTATCACTTCAACGTCATTCACACCTAATGCTTTTAGCCCATAACTATGTAATTTAGAACGTGAACCTTCTCCATGTGCTTTAGGAGGATATAGCTTTAATCTTAGATCGGGTTGATGTGTCAATAACTCATCCAGTGCAGCTCGTATTTCACTGAGGGTTTTTTCCAGACTGTTCGAAAAGTTAGGACGTTTCCTGATGGTGTGTCCTAACGCCACTAAGCGATGAAAATACTTATCAGCAATATCCAACAACTCATCTGGCAGCTCTTTATTCTGATTCAATGACACTTTTGGGTTATGTAAACAAAACTCCAGTAAAGCAAGATAAAAACATAATGGCTTATTAGCCAGCTGAACCTGACACGCTTTGTCTCCGCTAAGACATAAGGTCTTTGAGTATAAATCCACAACCAGGTGCTGAGGTTGAGGTTTAGCCGCCACCGTTGTCGCAGTTTGCCGCTTGGCTTGCTCTCTTTTATTAGAAACAGATTTATAAAAGGCAAGATTTAACAGTGCGATTAAGATTGGAATAATGTACAGCCAATAGTTATGGCCGGTATTAGCCTGATAACCCACCGCCGTATCACCATCAGCACCTGACAGTAGCAACTGGCCTTCTTTCAACTCTCCATCACTGCTGGCGATACTCACTATCCGGATCCGACTGGTCTTCTTTTGTAAATTGTCGTTGAGCGCATCAATGTAAGCCTGCACCCGGGTCGCGTCACCAGCATAATTCAGATGCGGGACCGCAATGGGAAGCCTGTTCTTATCCAGCGCCACTCTTAACTTGATACTGTCTAAATCCTGCTCGATAGCGTGTCGAATTGCTTGTTCATGTGCAAAAACAAAAATCACCGTAAAAATGACACTATATATAGCAAAAGCAAGCATGCCTGTTTTACGACTCATTTTTTTCTCCAATAAAATAAACAGGTAACTCATTGCATTGCCAATACAAATCTAATTCGTCAAAGTAACTTGAGCCATTGTTTTTAGCAACTTCCTGCAATAAATTCTGTAACGCACAAGCCAGATCCGTGTTGTCGACATCCATTTTCATATACCAACGGCTACCGCTGATATTCTCTCCAATCGGTGTAATGTAATTAGCAGAAAAGCGGCTTTCGTCGCTTTCCTGCCAGTAGGTGGCGATAATGTCCAGCTCGCCAGATGACAGCTTTTCTCTCAGTACCTGATGAGAGCTGACGTACTGAATATCCAGAACACGCATATCCAGCTCAAGTCGTTTAAACATCTGTTTAGGAATAATGTGGCCGGAGCGGCTAGTAGGGTAATCGAGCAAGCCGATTTTTTTATCTAAAAAGTAAGCTTTGTCTAATCTGGGCTTTTCCCGATTTGAGATAAAAAAAGCTGTGTAGGTGGGATAACCTACGACTGGCATATAATTGTAAGTTGATTGTGCCTTCAGCGCCGCCATAACATTGTCTTTTGACAATGTCAGATCAGCAAGCCCCTTCGCGATATAGTCAATTTGCTCAGCCAGCTCACCACTATAACGCACTTCGACGTGGCCATACTGTTTGGCTACAACCTCATCCTGACACAAGGCAGGCGCCAGCCTGCGGGCCAATGGCTCAACGGGTACATGCACCCTGAACACGGCTTGGTTACTGCTGGAGCGTGTCTTACATGAGACGCTACTTTCAACCAGCTTTGGTAACTCACCAATGGGTCTGGCCGTGAGGTTACTGGCAAGTAACCAACAGCACCAGACTGACAGAAACAAAACTGTAACAATAGTTGTTTTATTGCTTAGAGAGTGATTATATTTCAAAACATCATATTTCTTTTATTGCGCGCCCCTATATTAGATCAATTTTTATTACTCATTGCAATAGGTAATCTTACTAAAAAGATATAAATAGTTGTTTTTACTGCTTTATTAACAAGAAATTATGAATCTCATTGAGTCCTTTTCTTTTTCTGAAAAATCCGGACAATTGGCCGCATTCCAAATGAGTAAACAATACCCATTTTAGGTAATGAGAGATTTTGATGTTACGAGCTTCTATTAAGGGTTTAGCGTTGTCAGCGCTACTTATAAGCACCAGTGCCTGGTCTTGGGGCATGAATGGTCACAGAGTAGTGGGCGAATTAGCCCAACAACACCTCACCCCGACGACAGAAAAAGCGGTAAAAGCCCTGTTATCTGAAGATTCTTTGGCCGAGGTGTCTACCTGGGCAGACGAAATGCGTGCCAACCCAGATACGTTTTGGAAAAAACAATCTGGCAAATGGCATTACATTAATATTAAAGATCCCAGCAAGATGGCTCAACACAATAAAGCGATTGAGCACAAACATCAGGTGAAGCATATTCTCGATGGGATCAACTACGCCGTAACCACACTCAAAAATATAAAAGCCTCTAAAGAAGACAAGCAGTTTGCCTTAAAGTTCCTGGTGCACCTGGTAGGCGATGCTCATCAACCTTTTCATGCCGGTCGCAGCGAAGATCGCGGTGGTAACTTAATTAAAGTGACCTTTTTTAAAGAAGAAACTAATCTACACTCCGTATTCGATACTAAACTCATTGAGCATCAGTCTCTGTCATATCGCGAGCTCAGCGATTTTATTATCACGCGCGACAAGAAGAAAATTGCTCAGATGTTAGACAGTCGCCCAGCTGACTGGCTTTTGGAGTCAAATCAAATAGCTGAAAAGATTTATGACAGCAATGAAACTGACATCAGCTGGGGGTATATTTACAGGTACACCCCCGTTGTAAAGTCTCGGCTTCTTCACGGTGGGATTAGACTGGCAGGATTGCTAAACCAAATTTTTGACAAAAATTCAAGGCCACTCGAAACTGCATTGAAAGCAGTTAAGTGAACTTGACGATTATTATTTAATAAACCTATAACACGGGAAACAACATAATGAAAACGCAACTACGCAAAACGGCCCTATCGCTTGCAGTCATTGCAGGTATTGGCGCTAGTGGTGCTGCATTCGCTAACGAAACCTCTTCATCTGTTAAAGGTCAGATCGTTGGCCCTAACGGCAACCCTGCCGTAGGCACAACTGTCACGATCATGCACTTACCAACTGGCTCTACAAAAGTCACAAGTGTTAACGATGCAGGTTACTTCAGTGCCAAAGGTCTGCGCGTTGGTGGTCCTTACCAAATTATCGTTGATTCAAACAAATATGAAGATCAGCTGCTTGAGAATGTTTACCTTTCTCTGGGCTCTGACTACCCAGTAAACGTTCAACTTCAGCCAGAATCGAGCATGGAGCAAATCGTTGTTACAGGTCGTCCAATCAGCCAAATGGCCGGTGGTACAGGCCCTGCTGCAACGTTTACGCTAGAAGATCTACAAGAAGCACCAGCTATCAACCGTGACCTGAAAGACATTGTTCGTGCAGACCCACGTGTATACGTTGATGAAACACGCGGCGCGATTCAGTGTGGTGGTGGTAACCCACGTTTCAATGCTTTGACTCTGGACGGCGTTCGCATGAACGACAACTTCGGTCTTAACGCAAATGGTTACCCAACAATTCGCGCACCATTCTCGTTTGACTCAATCGAGCAGGTTGCTGTTGAACTTGCACCTTTCGACGTTCAGTACGGCGGTTTCACCTCTTGTAACATCAATGCTGTAACTAAGACTGGTTCAAATGAAATCCACGGCGGCGTATTCTACGACTACACCAGTGATTCAATGAAAGGTGATAAGTCTAAAGACAAAGAGTACGATAATGGCGATTACGATGAGAAACGTTACGGTTTCAACGTTGGTATGCCAATCCTGAAAGATAAGCTTTTCCTTTTCACATCTTATGAAAAGCTTGAAGGTGTTCAACAGTTTAGCTACGACCCACTTAATTCGACTGTTAGCCAAGCTGACTTGAACCGTATTATCGACATCACCAAAAATGTCTATAACTACGACCCTGGTACTATGGTACCAAGCATGCCAGTTGAAGATGAAAAGCTGCTAGTAAAGCTTGACTGGAACATCAATGATTCTCACCGTGCAAACATTGTTTACAACTACAATGACGGCTTTGCACTTTCTCAGTCTGACTCTGGTAGCCGTGAGCTGTCTCTGAGCAACCACTTCTATGAGCGTGGCGCAGAATTTACCTCAATCGTAACTTCAATCTACTCAGACTGGAATGACGAATTCTCAACTGAAATCCGTGTTGGTAAAGCAGACCTTGACGCGCGTCAACAATCTCTAGATGCAGCAAGTGGCTTTGGTGAGTTCCAGGTTACTGCCGCTGACGGTGGTAAAGTTTACATTGGTCCGGATGACTCTCGTCAGGCGAATGACCTTGACTGGGATAACTTCACTGTAAAACTGGCAGGTACATACTACCTTGACCAACACACAATTACTGCGGGTTATGAGTATGAAGATCTGAACGTATTCAACCTGTTCATGCAGCACGTTCAGGGTGAGTTCCGTTTCGACTCTATCGAAAACTTCGAAAAGGGCTTGGCGCAGCAGGTTTACTATAACAACGCAGCGACAACAAACGATCCTAACGATGTAGCAGCTAACTTCTCATACCAGCAGCACACCTTCTACATTCAGGACGAGTATAGCTTCTCTGATATCGATGCAACATTGACTTATGGTCTTCGTTACGACAGATACACCAGTGACGACACACCAACTCCAAATGCACATTACGAAAGCATTTATGGCTTCTCTAACACCACTAACATGGATGGGGTTGACCTGTTACAACCGCGTGTAGGTTTCAACTGGTATGTTGATGATGCTCTAGAGGTACGTGGTGGTATCGGTCTGTACTCAGGTGGTAACCCGAATGTATGGTTGTCGAACTCATATTCTAGTGATGGTGCTACACAAGTATTTACCAGCCACAGAAAGAATGATGACAGAGGCATAGGTTATTACGATTTATTTGCCAACGAAATGACTAATTTCGACGGCGGTACACCTGGTTTTGACGTACCTAAAGAGCTATTCGACAAAGTTGCTGCAACTAAAGTTGAAGACGGCAAAGGTTCTGTAGACGCAACAGCTCCTAACTTCAAAATTCCTTCTGAATGGAAAATTTCTCTAGGTGCAACGTATACCACAGAAAACGAGTATGTTATCAGTGCTGACTGGTTGTACACTGAGAAGAAAGACTCAGCAATCGTCCGTCATATCGGTTACAAGCTATCAGGTGAAACGACCTTTGATGGCCGTCCAATCATGGTTGAGCGTGATCCTAACAACCCTCGCGGACGTGACTACTTATTGACTAACGTTTCAGGTCCAGATGGTGAGTCACAAGTCATGTCATTGTCTGTTGCAAAACGCTACGAAAACGGTATTAACTTCACCCTGTCGTATGCTTACACAGACGCTAAAGACATTACGCCAATGACCAGCTCAACGGCGTCGTCTAACTATGGTAACATCGCGCTTACTAACCCTTGGAGCCCAGAGCTGGCAACTTCTGATTATGAAGTACCGCACCGCTTTACTTTGCAGTTAGGCTACAAGCATGAGTTCTTCGATGGTTATGCGACTAAGTTCAACTTATTCGGCCAAATCAGTGAAGGACAACCGTACAGCTTCACATTCAATGAAAGTGATGGCATCTGGGGCGATAGCAACTCATCTGACGGTCGACAGCTGCTGTACGTTCCACTGGAAAACGATCCTAACGTAAGCTACGACATGACAGCTGAAGAGCTGAAAGAGTTCAACGACTTCATCGCTGCTGAAGGCCTGGAGCGCGGCACTATTCTTAGCCGTAACTCACAGAACGCTAAGTGGATGACTAAGGTTGACTTCAAAGTGACTCAGGAACTACCTGGTTTCATGGAAGGCCACAAAGGTGAAGTATTCTTCGTCATTGATAACCTGACAAACCTACTTAACGACGACTGGGGCACCATGTACAAAGGTGGCTTCGTAGGTAACCGTGTTGTTGATGCTAAGATGGTAGACGGCAAGTACGTTTACTCTAACTTCAACGGTGGCGCTATCTCACCTACAATCCAAAAAGATGCATCTCTTTGGGAAATGCGTGTAGGCGTTAAGTACACTTTCTAATATCTAAAACACGTAATTAGATAATCTCAAAGGTCAACTTCGGTTGACCTTTTTTCGTTTTAACTCTGTAATTATCAAATCGCTTGCGCTTAAGATATTTAAACAAAGCCAGAGTGATACAACAATTAGCAAAGCCATATCACATGTGAGGCCTGAAAAAGCGCTCTGTAACTCATTTATTGGAGAGTTCTGCCTCTTCAATTCATTGATGCTGAATGTAAATTGATACCTCAGGTTTAACGGGTGAGAAAGTGCCCTTCCAGCTTTTGCATCATTATTAATAGTGCCTGCTTTTCTTCGGGATTTAGTTCACTCAACAGTTTGCTTTCCCACGCCAGTGCTTCCGGCGTCAAAGTTTCGTACAACGCAACCCCTTGCGGGGTCAAATGCATTTCTGTCGCACGTTTATCTGTCTCGCTTTGCTGCGCCACCAACATACTCTGTTGCTGTAGCTGTTTAATAGCGCGCGACACCGTTGATTTGTCCATGCTTGCCAGATCGCATAGCTGCTTAGCTGTCGCACCCGGATGCTGAGCCAAATGAACCAGTACCCGCCACTGAGGCACAGTCAAACCAGCTTGCTCATACACTTCAGAAAAGGCTTCACTCATGGCATTCGCCAGTCGAACCATGCGATAAGGAAGAAATTCATTAATATCAAATGCCACTATCAAGCTCCTGGTACACCGGCCCAATTCCTGTACATAAAAATTTACACATCAATATTGGCCAAAGATTGAAAATACTCTCACATGAGAGTATCTTTACAAAAAACATCAACGGAGTCTATGCAAAATGAGTGCAGAATTCGAGTACATGAGTGGTTTTGGTAATGAATTTGAGACTGAAGCCTTGCCTGGTGCCCTGCCAGTCGGTCAGTTTTCACCACAAAAAGTAAAATATGATTTATACGCTGAGCAGTACAACACCACTGCTTTCACAGCACCACGCGCTGAAAATCGCAGAAACTGGTTTTACCGAATTCGCCCGTCAGTCGTACAAGGGGATTACCAGGCTATGGACAATGGCCTGTTGCGTACAGCGCCGATCACAGAAGTCCCGACACCGCCAACTATGTTGCGTTGGAACCCGGTTGAAGTTCCGGCTGAAAAAACAGACTTTGTCGATGGCTTAGTGACTATGGCAGCTAACGGCAGTGCGAATGGCCAGGCTGGTATAGGTATTCATGTCTACGTTGCGAACGCTTCTATGGAAGGTCGTTATTTTTACAACGCAGACGGCGAGCTGCTGTTTGTACCTCAGCTTGGAGAGCTGGTGCTGCACACTGAGTGTGGCAAGCTGGCAATTAAGCCAGGCGAAATTGCCGTAATCCCACGCGGTATTAAGTTCCGCGTTGAGCTACTGAGCGAACAAGTTCGTGGTTACATTTGCGAAAACTATGGTAACCCTTATATTTTACCTGAGCGTGGGCCAGTAGGCGCAAATGGCTATACAAACGAACGTGACTTCCTATATCCGGTTGCCTCTTTCGAAGACTTAGAAGGTGATTTCGAGCTCGTCGCTAAGTTCAATGGTAACCTGTTCCGCTGTGATATCGGACATTCTCCGTTAGATGTTGTTGCCTGGACTGGTAACAGTGCACCTTACAAATATGATCTGGCCCGTTTCAACGTGATGAACACCGTCAGTTTCGACCATCCGGATCCGTCAATTTTTACAGTACTGACTTCACCTTCTGGTACACCTGGTGTAGCAAACGTCGACTTTGTTATCTTCCCGCCACGCTGGATGGTTGCAGAAGATACGTTCCGCCCACCTTACTACCACCGCAATATCATGAGTGAGTTTATGGGTCTGATTGAAGGTGTTTATGATGCAAAAGAGCATGGTTTTGTACCTGGAGGCATGAGCTTGCATAACTGTATGTCGCCGCATGGTCCTGAGGCTGATGTTTTCGAAAAAGCGTCGAATGCAGAACTTGAGCCACAACGTTATGAAAATACACTGGCGTTCATGTTTGAATCGCGTTACGTCATTTCTCCGACCAAGTACGCACTGGAAGGTAAAGAGCGCCAGCCAAATTACCTTGATTGCTGGAAAGGCATCAAAAAGTACTACAAAGGTGCATAAAATAATTGGTAAATAACATATGACAGATTAAGCGGGCTCAATGCCCGCTTTTCATCGTATTTTATTCGACCTCAATACTGAGCAGGCTATTTTATAGCAGAGCCAACGTCGTGAACAAAAGGACCAAACATGAAACTGTATACTTATTTTCGCTCTTCTGCCGCATATCGTGTGCGAATTGCACTCAACCTAAAAGAACTAGATCATGAATTAATACCGGTTAACCTGCTAAAATCAGAACAACAAGGTACCGACTATCTGAGTAAAAACAATCAGGGACTACTGCCTGCGCTGGAAACAGATCAGGGCGTGCTGGCTCAATCATTGGCTATTCTGGAATGGCTGGAAGAAGCTTATGAAGCTGCTCCATTACTGCCTGCTGATAGCTGGGAAAAAGCACAAGTGCGCAACTTCTGTTACGCTATTGCTTGCGATATTCATCCGATCGACAACCTCAGAGTACTAAAATACCTGAGCAACGAGCTATCTGTATCAGATGAGCAAAAAAACACCTGGTATCGTCATTGGGTAATTGAAGGATTCAAGAAGTTAGAGGTAATGCTTGGTGACAGCCTGTTTTGTTTCGGTGATAAGCCAACGCTTGCTGATGTTTGCCTGGTACCTCAGGTTTATAATGCTTTGCGCTTCAAAGTCGATATGAACGATTTCCCTAAAATTGCACGTATCTACGAACACTGTAATACACTGCCTGCGTTTAATGATGCGGCACCGGAACACCAAGCCGACGCACCTAAGTAAAAACGGCTTCAGGAGCGTTAAGAATACGCTCCTGATACCGCTGGTCCAACTATTTAAGTGCACTGTGCACTTGGTCTAAGTGCACCAACAAATCGTGCCCGAGATCTGTTAGATAACCCCCGTCAGGCTGATCAATCACCCCTTTGGCATATAACCGCTCAGCTGCCGATAGAATATCCTGATCTGCATTTTTGTGTATTTTTATCCCCTGATGCAAGCTACTACGTGGAAATTTCACCAGTAGTTCCAGCTCAGCCATTAGTTTTTCATCAAATGCCATATTCCCTCCTGAGACCATAAAATAGGCCCGACTTCTGCATGTATTACAACAACTGACAACCCCAAAAAAAAAGGGTGTCAGCACATTACCAATAGCTAAGGTGTATAGTACATTAGCTTTACCCCCTTAAATTTAGCTCGAACTTGGAGTTATGCCATGAAAAATAAGCTAATTTGCTTTTTATTTACAATTTTATTGATTCCACTCAAAGGTGTAGCCTACGGCAACGAGACGAATCTCTACCTCGAGCAATTACAGGCGGTGTGCTGGTATCAGGATCTTCGTTATACGGAGGGCGCAGTAATCAAACAAGCCGAAATGTTGTATGTCTGTACTCATCGCTATAAAAACCAGCCGCAAAGCCCGCTGATATGGCTTAAGCTGGACGACAAGGGCGAACCAATCAGAGTAGAAATGAAAGGTAAAATCAGGGTACACTAGTCTCTTTAATTAAGCGAACAAAGCAGTATGAGTGGATCACAACCCAATAACCCTTTGCATGGGGTCAAACTTCAGGACATCGTAGAACGCTTGGTTGAGCAACTCGGTTGGCAAGCCATGGCAGAGGCAGTGGATATCAATTGTTTCAAAAAGGACCCTTCAGTGAAGTCCAGTCTCAAATTTCTGCGTAAAACGCCATGGGCAAGAGACAAGGTGGAGGCGCTGTATTTGGACACCTTCCATGGCTTCAGTTGGCCAGAGATTAAAAAGCCTTAGTATAAACGCTTGTATGCTGCCTGAATCCGGCTGATTATCCGTGTCGGCACTTTCTTATTACACGCGAAATAAAGCTGAGTGTTCATGTTATCTATTGTCATAACCGGTTCGAGTTCACTACTCATAGGTTCACTCTTGCTCTTATGCTCAAATTGCGCATCACTCAAAATGACCAGGTCAACAATATTCCGGCGCGTCGCAAGAAGCTGAAATACACGATCGAAAGATTGGATCAATAGCAATTGTTGGCCTTCAACAAACCCCTGACTTTTAAGATACTGGTGGCTAAAGTTGTCACGTATCACCGCAATTTTATACTGTCTGGCTTGATCGAGAGAGTCGATACTGATGTTTGCGGTCTTTAAGGCATAAAATGAGGTCGTAAAGGCACCAATGGGAAACACCCAGTTAAATAAGGCATTACGTTGCTCACTTTTGGCAATAGAAAAAATGCAGGTATTAGGATCGCGCTTAGCACTGTTGTAGGAACTACTCCAGTTATCAACAGAGATACGATAGTCTATTTGCGCCTCATTGAGCACAGCAATCACTTTCTCAGCAGCATGACCCGTCAGCTCACCCTCTCCGTTCACATACTGAAAATGTGCGAAGTTCTCAGTTACCAGAGTCAGTGTATAAGCAGATACGCTCGCATTACCTAAAGCCAGCCACAAAAAAACAAACCAGCGTACCAAGCATCGCTCCTTATGATCGATTCAGAATGCAATTTTTAATATAGGAAAATATTCGGATACTGTGAATATAAAAGTAGGTAAATTTTTGATGAGATAGCATAAATGCGCATGATATGCGGCCACAAAGAGGGCCTGGCGCCCTCTTTGTGCGTGTAATTAGCCTTTGTTGATGGCGTCAATCAGAAAAGCTGATAACTTAGCGCCTTCACGGAGCGTCGTTTCTGAGCTGGACAACCCAGCCAGCGAGCTATCCGTAAATGGGGCAATCTCCATCATATCAGCACCTGTGATAGGAAACTCTTTGCTCAGAGCCGTCAGTATTGTCATTGCCTCATCCGGCGTCATACCTCCTGATTCTGGTGTGCCCGTTGCCGCAGCAAACTGCTCATCCAACGCATCAATATCAAAACTCACGTACAGCTCGTCAACCTTGTCTTCCTTCAGCTGCTCAATCACTTGCGCCACAATGGCCTCAGCGCCTTGCTCACGGATCTCATTGGCCCAGTGCTGCTTAACACCGAATGTTGACTCCCAATGCTGTTTGCTCTTGCCACTTGAGCGGATCCCAAACTGGATCAAATGGTGCGGCGCTGGCAAAAACTCCAGAATGTGTGTACACCATGAGCCAAAGCACAGATCAATACCCAATCGCTCTACCAGCAGATCAGTGTGTGCATCAAAGTGAATAATCGCAGTGCGTTTACCCTGATCACGTTTCGCCTTAAGGTAGGCTTTGGTCAACGGATAGCTAATTGAGTGGTCGCCGCCGATACCAAAAATGCCTTTGTCAGGATAATTTGCGTAAAAGCCATCACAAACATCCTCTGTAATAGACAAAGGAGATACATGGTAATCGCTATTTTCGTCCTGGTAGAGCGCCTTTTGGCAGTTGCTGATTGTCCCTTCGTTCAGATATTTATCATGCAATAGGTGAGGGATAACACGCACATCACCCAGATCAAACGCACTCACTTGTGGCTGCTGAGTAAGCAATGTTGAGCGAAGGAATAACGGACCCCAGTTCGCGCCTCTCAGGATCCCACCACCACAGTCAGAGCTGATCCCCAAAATAGCGGCTTTGTGCTCACTTTCACCCAGTGCATTTAATGACGCTTTCCACAGAGGCTCAATGTTTTCAGTCTGCCCGTAGAGTTTTTCGCGTAACGCCGCTTTTCTTTCTTTTGCCGTGTTAACGGTAAACACGCCATCTCCCGGCGGACACAGACAGTTTTCTATTTTCTGATGAAATTTTGCTTTGCTATCACTCATTGAGACCTCCTCAGTCAACTGCATAAACATGCCACGCCGTTACTCACGGATTTATTGCCAGGTTCACTGAATAGACAGGGAAAATTCCCTAAAAATATCAAACACCTTTCACAACAAAAACATCAAAGCCATAGCTTTCAATGAGTTACGAATATAAAGTGGACTTTAAAACGCTAAAATATACTGTGCTGGTGTCGGTATAACATGGCTGGGAGATAAGTCAACCGCTCTGGCACCACCGAAGTTTGCCAAAGCGGTTGAATATGCAGGCTAAGTGTTTGCTTATTCGTATTTTCTGGGTTTTTTGGTTTTTATCGTTGCAATGTAACCATGCCAACTTGCATAGGCGAGTAACGGCATTATCACGATAAACCCGGCCGTGCCCGTTAAGAAGCCTACGATAACCAAAACACCAATCGTCGCGCCCCATACAATCATCGCCGCAGCATTGGATCTCACTGCGTGGATTGACGAAACCACGGCAGTCATAATGTCGACCCGACGCTCCATCATTATCTGTGGCGTGAACGCAGAAATGGCGAACACAGTCACAACCAATATACCCCCTACCAAGGTTCCTAACCCAAGGAATGCCGATAATTGCTCAAAGTTGGGGTTTGGCACATTGGGGTAGAGCGCATGAATGAGCGCAGCCAGGCGCATCCAGACAATCATTATCACCATAAGTAAAATAGCGAATCCCCATTCTCCTGCAGGATTTCTGAACATAGATTTGAGGCTATGACCGAGCGTTGGCTTGTGGCCTTTTTCCAGCTCCCAGGCTACATCATAAAGGCCAGCGGCAAATGCGGGGCCAATCAATGCAAATGCAACGGCGGCGGGTAAGATCACAAGGTGTGAATCAACTTCAAATGCCAGCCACATAATCGCAGCAGGTATTGTTGTGAAAACCAGTCCATATATAAGACTGAGTAAAGGTGCTCTGGCAATGTCTTTGAACGCCAATGCGAGCCAGTGAAAAGCCACTAAGGGGCTTAACTTGTTGCTTTCAAAACAGCGGGCAAACTCGGTGTGCTTGTCTATCGATTGTGTTGTAGGCATTGTAGGTATTCCCCATTTGCTTCTCCTTATTAAGGTTTAGAAGACAGTCGACAATGTTGCAAGCAATTGGTTAATTTGAATGATACCTTAGGTTACAAACGGCGCTGTTTCGCGCTAGTATCTTTGTATGATATTAGTGAGCAACCTATTGTTTAAGATGCCAATACACCTCAAATTAGCAATTTATCCAGAGCATTTATAGGATTTAAAGTAAAAAACACATTTGTCATGCTCAAAGATCAATATAAGGACATTCGTCCTGTACTTAAATGCAGGTAAAATTGACCATTGGGCTTTAGAACTATACAAGGTTTATATATGGAAAAGGTATTTCACCTGGGTCTTTCAAAAGCAGATCTCAACGGTGCAACACTGGCTATCGTACCTGGCGACCCTAAACGTTCAGAGCGTATTGCTTCGCAACTCGACAACCCCAAATGTCTGGCTCAAACCCGAGAATTTCATGTGTATCTTGGCGATATCAAAGGCCAATCCATCGTGATTTGCTCAACTGGTATTGGTGGACCTTCGACTTCGATTGCTATTGAAGAGCTGGCTCAACTGGGTGTAAATACCTTCCTTCGTATTGGTACCACTGGCGCTATCCAGCCACATATTAACGAAGGTGATATTCTGGTCAGCACAGCCTCTGTACGCCTTGATGGTGCCAGCCAGCACTTCGCACCTCTTGCCTACCCGGCTGTTTCTGACTTCCACTGTACCGCCGCCATGGTCGAGGCATGTGAACACATGGGTGTCACCTATCACACGGGCATTACCGCTTCGAGCGATACTTTCTATCCGGGCCAGGAACGATATGATACCTACTCAGGATATGTACCTAAAGCATTTCAGGGCTCGTGCGAAGAATGGCAAAAGCTCAATGTTATGAACTATGAAATGGAATCAGCTACCCTGTTTACCATGTGTGCTGCGCTGGGACTAAAAGCAGCCTGTGTTGCAGGCGTACTGGTTAACCGTACCCGTCAGGAAATCCCGAACGTGGATCATCAGATGGTTGAAAAAAATGCGGTCTCTGTCGTCATCAAAGCCGCTGAACTGGTACTGGACAAAGCAAAGCAGGCTTAAGCCTGCTTTGATTCTATCAGATAATAATGTAGCTTTAGCGTTTCGTTAAAGCTGCTTATTACCGCTTCTGTCACCGCGCGCTGATTTTCTCTTCCTTTTGTTTCCACCAAAGTTGCCCGTTCCAGCTTAGCCTCGGCTAGGATTTCACCACTCATAGCCAACTGGCTCAGTGCACTTTGCATCGGTGATAAACTTGGACTGTATGCAGCATTTTCAACATAACGACCATAAAAACGCTTGCCGTTTTCCATCACTAACTCAGCCGCTGCTATATTGTTGGTGTACGGTGCATAAACTTGGCTAAGGTGACTGACCAGCGTATCAGACAGCTCATCCACCTTATTGATAGCAATCGGCGCACTGTCAAATAGTGATTCCTGGTTACCTAAATCTGTGGGCCCAAAGTCTCCCGGCAGTAGTTGCGATAGCGTCGTCTCTCCCGTTGGCAAGGTGATTTTCAACTGTTTTGCATTACTTAATTCATTCATAAACTGGCGACAGTAGCCACATGGGGCAGCGGTGATATCCAGACTGGTGATTTCCTTAGCACCATTTAGCCACGCGTTGTTAATAGCAGCTTGCTCGGCATGCACCACCAAAGACAGCGCCCGGTGCGAAAACTCCAGGTTAGCACCCAGGAAATAATGATCGCTGTGTTTATCGTATGCTACTGCACCGACCAGAAAAGAAGAGATGGGGGCCTGAGCAAAGCTTGCTGCATAGGGCAACAACGCCTGTCCTAGCTGAGCTTTATTACAACCCAATAAGCCCTGAATGTAAGTTTGAAGTTCGGAATTTAACACGCCGTTGGCGGTTTTACACGCTTCCAGAACGGAAGGAATTAGCTTGTTGTCAGTATCTGCCATATATCGTTATTATTCGCACAGGCTCGCGCCTGTACAGCGCTGTTTTGCGCTTGTTTCATGGCAGACCAGTTTACGCCTGAATCAGCTTTTACTCAACCATTCCTTAGCACTTTTAAAGCACTCGAAATTCTCCGCGTTGATGCCAAATCGCTGTACCTTTTGTAAAAATAGATCATGCATAAACCCTTCAATACCAACCACTCGTGCAATCTGCATGTTTTTAACCTGATGTGCGACTTTTGGCATGATATTAACCACATCTATTGCTGCAAATCGGTGCTCCAACTCAGAAACATCTACCAACAACTTACTACTCTGGTGTTTTGAAGCATAATTGTTCGCTGCCCTGTAGGCATTAACAACATCATCTACCCCCGCTTTACCTCTGAGGGTCATCATGATCAGGGTTGTGGTTTCATCATATGTGATACTGGTTGAAAGCGTTGACATTTCAGCCTCTGACTATTGCCTTAATTAGTGATAAGCGCGTTTACAAGGTAGCAGGGGATTCTAGTTAATTAAGAATTGATGTCAACAAAACAACCATAAAAAACTAGATAAAATAAAAAAACCAGCCCTATAGGATTGGTTTTTGTTATGAGGGAATAAAACTGCTATTGCAGCAAATGAAATTAACCCGTATTTCTTAGTCCAGCCGCAATACCCATCATAGTGATCATCAATGCGCTGTCTAAGTCCTGATTATCTTTGTCCCGAGTCCGTTTAAGTAATTCAACCTGAAGTACATTAAGTGGGTCGGTATACGGATTTCGTAATTCGATTGATTCACGGATCCAAGGCTGTGCTGATAGTAGCGAGCCTTTTGGCGCATACTTTTCGATAAAGAGCGTAGCCTCTGTGAGTTCTTTTCGCAAAGATTCGCCAAGTGGTTGCAACTGCGCAGGCACCAGACGTGCGTCGTAATATTCGCTCAGCCAGAGATCTGTTTTACAAAATACCATTTCAAGCATTTCAAGACGTGTTCTGAAAAATGGCCACTGCTCACTCATCTCGCCCAGCAGCGTCTCACCATGCGCCTTCACAACACTTTGTATACCTGCCAAAGCACCAAGCCAGGCTGGTAACATTAAGCGATTCTGACTCCAGGCAAAGATCCAGGGAATGGCACGAAGACTTTCTATCCCACCCTGAGGTTTGCGTTTAGCCGGACGAGAACCCAAAGGTAGCTTCGCCAACTCAATTTCAGGCGTCGCGGCTCTAAAATAAGACACAAAGTCCGCATTACCGCGAACAAAATCCCGATACTGATTACAAGAGTGCTCACTTAGCAGTGCCATGGCATCGCGCCAGTCAGATTTAGGTTGTGGCGGCGGGTAAAGGTTATTTTCGATAATGGCACTGGCGTACAGAGACAAGCTTTGAATGGCGACCGGTGTCAGACCAAATTTGAAGCGGATCATCTCTCCTTGCTCTGTCACACGTAAACCATGACTCAATGACCCGGGAGGCTGAGAACGCAATGCCTGTGCAGCAGGTGCCCCACCCCGACCTATAGTGCCACCACGACCATGGAAAAGGTGCATTTCAACCTGATATTGCTCACCTACTTCAATGAGCTGCTCCATCGCAAGGTACTGTGCCCAGCCAGCTGCCATCATGCCTGCATCTTTGGCAGAATCGGAATACCCAATCATGACATACTGCTGCTGACCCACGTGTCCTTTATACCAGCTGGAGTCGAATAACTGCTGCATCACCTTCTGCGCATTATTCAGATCATCCAGTGTTTCAAATAATGGCGCTACAGGTAACTTAAACTGACAACCACTTTCCTGAAGTAACAGCTCAACAGCCAATACATCTGATGCCTCCCTGGCCATTGAGATAATATAGATCCCCAGAGCAGCTTTATCCTGATTTGCTATAACAGCAAAAGTATCAAGGACTTCTTGAACTTCCTCACTGGGTTGCCAGTGCTTAGGCAATAATGGGCGCCGCGACGATAATTCAGACAGCAAAAATGCCTGCTTGTCCTGCTCTGACCATTGGCCGTAATCACCTACTCCCAAATAGCGCGTGACTTCTGACAGCACATCACAATGTCTGCCTGAATCCTGACGAATATCCAGTTTACATAGCTGTACGCCGAAACACCTTAGCCTGTGCATAACATCCAGCAACATCCCATTTGCCACCACCTCCATTCCGCACTCGGTCAGTGAACGATAACAGGCATTTAACGGTGTCATCAGTTGTTCTGTGCAGCGGATCTTATCCTGATAAGAGCTGGGTTTATGTTTGATCTTGTGCTCCAGAGACAATATCGTCTCATTAATATCAGCCTTGAGCTGTTTAAGCAGCGCACGATAGGGCTCCGGATGATCCCCCGTCAGGTCTTTTAATTCCTTATTCGCCGGTGCCATTGATAGCTCGGAGCTCAACACATCTAAATCACGATAATACAAATCCAGCGCCATCCAGCGCCCATGATCGAGCACGCTCTGAGTTACTTGCGCAGTCACATTAGGATTACCGTCTCTGTCTCCTCCCATCCAGGAAGCCAGACTAATCGGTGCATAGTCCTCCGGGAGTGTAATACCAAGTTGACCTTCAGCAAGCTGGGTGAGCGTGCGGGTAAATTTTGGCACCGCATCCCACAGACTGTTTTCAATGACCGCAAAGCCCCACTTAGCTTCTTCAAGAGGAGTTGGACGCTTGTTTCTAATTTCATTAGTATGCCATGCCTGGCAGATCAGCTGCTCTATCCGCGCGATGACCTCATTTCGACACAAGCTGCTATCCTGACATGCAGCCAGTTCAGACAAACAATCGCTCAGCTCAACATGCTTACTGATCAAAGTGCGACGAGTTACTTCCGTTGGGTGTGCCGTTAGTACCAGTTCAACAGATAAATTTTTAATTACCTCAGAAACTTGATGCTGATCTGTCTCACCCTGATTTACTTTTCTCGTGATCTCAGACAAAGTGGTTTGCAGCGTCTCAAATGGACCTTGTGGGCACCCTGAGTCAGAAATAGTGTGTTGCTGCTCAGCAACGTTTGCCAGGTTAAGGAAATGGCTAAATGCCCGACATACTGGCAGTAGCTCTTCGTCAGGCAAGGACTGCAAGGTTTCAATTAACGTTTCTCTCGCCTGGGCATCACCACCGCGCGATGATTTAGCCAGGTGCCGGATCAACTCAACCTTTTCGAGTACCTCCGCGCCCTGGGAATGGGCGATTGTGGTGCCTAGCAGCTCGCCAAGCAGGCTCACGTTTCTTTTCAATTCTGTGTATTGCTGTTGCATAACATGCTCCCTGAACAATTTTCACTCATTCCAATATACTGACTATACAGAGAAAAAGAAAAGATACTTTGATGACAGGCACAGGCAAAAAGTTATAAAAGCCACGAATGCAATTAATTATCATTTAATGTTTGACATATAAACATTCACAAGTGATAATCATTCTCAATGAAGACCTGAACACCTCGTTGCTCGATTCTCCGTTTCCGGCTTCATTAACGTTGATATGCCAACAACTTTTCACAGGGGGAGTTGGCAAACGTACTCATTTACTTGCTACATTGCTCATATCAGTGACGGTTGATATGTATCAGAAAAGCCCGAAAGGGCTTTTTTTATTCTGCTTCAATCGCTTATACTATTCACTTGGCATTACTAATAGCTAAAACCGGCTCAACCCCAGACTGCTATACTCTGCACTTAGGTCTGGTGACTTACAACATCGGTTATGAAGGAGAACGCTCATGTGGCAAAAACTAACTTACGCACTGGCCTTTGTCGGCCTGCTAGCCAATACACCCGCTGCACAAGCCGGGCTCGAAGAAGGTATTGCAGCAGCCAATGCCGGACAATTTGATGTTGCGCTCAAAGAATTCAGATATCTTGCGGATATGGGATATGCACCGGGTATCTACGAGCTAGCCAAAATGTATGACGGTGGATATGGTGTACCAAGAAACCCACGTAAAGCAGCAGAGCTTATGCAGCAAGCGGTTAAACTTGGCAGTGCCGACGCCATGTTTTCACTGGCCGTGATGTATGAGCAAGGTAAGGGCGTAAAAATCGACAAGCAAAAAGCAGTCGATCTGTTTATGGCCGCTGCCAGAAAAAACATGCCTGCCGCGCAGTTCAATCTGGGCGTAATGCACGCCAACGGAGATGGAGTAACACAGGATTACAATCAGGCGAAGTTCTGGTATGAACGTGCTGCTGCAAATAACTATACACTGGCCATGTTCAATCTTGCGCTTCTGTACTATCAAGGCCTCGGTGGAGAGAAGAACGTTCAGCGCTCCTATATTTGGAACACTCTGGCAGAATATAATGGCTACCGCCCTGCTTCAACCAGCCGCAGACTGGATGAAAAAAGCATGTCCCGCTCACAGCGAGAAGATGCGCAGGAGATAGCTGATACCATTTATCATAAAATACAGGCCGGAACTTATATCGCAGGGTCGCAAATTACAGAAGACTGATCTGCCGCCTAAGCAATCCGTGCCAATCACTCATCACTGCACGGATTGCCAATCCCTCTTCCCTGATCTCTCCCACTTAGTGTTTACCTTACATTGTATGTCATGTCCTTCAGAAGTCTCTCTATAGAACCCGTCACCAGGCAATGTGAACATTAAAATGCCAGGAAACTAAACCATCACCACTTAGATAACAGTCTGTTAATATTGAACAATTTTGTCATTTAATGTTACCGCGTGAAGATTTCTACCACTCGATATGATTTAATCGCAGCCCTCCCAATATCGGGACATTTCAATAATTAATAAAATATAAAAGGACATATGGATGTTTAAGTATTCTAAAGTTGCTCTTGGTATTGCTACCTGTTTCGCACTCACAGGTTGTCTGGAAGTTGAAGATAACGATGACAATCAAAAACTGGTTGAGCAACTTGAACAACAGAACTCAATCATTCAGGAACAGCTTGATCTTACCAAGCAGCAACATGAAATCACTCAGGCACCGATTACAATAACGGGTAATGTCGTCAGCGCTTCCGAAGGCTTGTCTGCCAACGATGCTTCCATTAGTGTACTGGTAGGGGGGCAGTGGCGCGATTCAGTAGCTGTAGATGAGCAGGGACAATTTACCGTTGCAAAACTGCCGGCCAACACTGAGGTGCTCGTCAAGGTTTCCAGCACCAGTGATGCATTTCTAACACGTTACTTCGCTATCAATACGCCAAACTCATCCATCACCCGTGAAGTCTCGCATGATTTACTCGATCTTGAAGTTTCAGCAGGTTACACAAAAGAGTTTACAGTTCTAGAATCAGGTACAGGTGAGAATCTTAAGGCGCTTTCAATTTGGGCATCAGACATAGTCGTTGACGAAGGTATGCAAAGCCAGTCTATTCCGCGCGATGCGTATCTGGAGCAGATCACGAAAGAGTATGGACAAAAAGCGGTATTCAATGAAGACAAAGGTGTATACCAGATCACTTTGGCGAAAGACTTGCCATCTGCTTTGTATTATCAGGCAGATATTAACGAAGATAAAATTGCGGATTACCGTCCAGAGTTCACGAATTACAACACGGACACAGATTCTATGATGTTGGTGTCAGCCGACAACGTCATGGACACAGATACCTTCCATTTAGAGCCCATCGAGCAACAAGCCTATACATTAGCACTGACCGTGTTGGATCAAGATGGCAATGTAATTGAAGTGGACCGCGTTGTGGCGCAGGGCAACGACATGGGCGCACAATTTGCCACTCTCAATGCTGAAACCGGTCAGTATGAATTGGATGCAAAGTACTTTGGCGATTTAACACTACAAATCCCAGGTTTTGTTAGAGGTGATGTCGCTTTCAGCAGCGCTACTGTGCATATCTTCGACTACAACGAACAAAACGGGTCTTATAGAGTCAATACCAATGGCTCCAGTATCACGGTCGACCTGGTAAACAACACACTTAACCTGGTTGTGAGCGTGTTTGACAATCTCGTTGAGGAAACGAGCGTTACGCTAGTTCAAAGCAAGGCTATGCATACAGCGGAAGATTATGCTGAATTGTACTTTAACGTACCAGTCGCTGTTGAAGCTAATTCTGTTAAACTCAATAAGAGCCGAGATATAGTAATCAGCAGTGAAAACGGCATCACGACGGTTGTTGCACAGCCAGTAACTGTTGCTGCAAGCACATCTACAGACTTAAACAATACCCGCTTAAGAATCACACCAGAAACGACGCTCGAAGTTGGTAGTTCGTATTCAGTAGAACTGTCAGAAATACAAAACCTGGCATCAGGCAAAACGGAAAATATCTATTACAGACCTGGTTTTACATTGATCCAATCTGACAGTGATTTCGAGCCAGGCTCAATCGTAGCTGATAACAATAATTATCTCGAAAATGATAAGCTTATCACCACAAAGAATTCAGCCGGTGAAGAGAGTCAACACCATAGACCATACAGCAGTGTCGATTTGTATTTACCAATTAACTTCAGTAATGTTGAGCACTTTGGCATTCAACTTACAGGCTATACCGATGATGGTGAGCAGCATGACTACAACAGAGATATATCTATCATTGAAAGTGGTCAGATTGTAACGTGGAATGGCGTGGAAGTTGTACGCACACATCAACTCGCGCACAACGAGCACATTAACTATACCTATCATTACACTGAACTTAAAGCAGGTACAACTCTGACAAACGGCAACTATGTTCGTGTACGGACTCATGTTGCCTTGAACGACAACACAACCGAAACCACCAACGAAGTTTCATTTACCTACAGGCTACAGCTTAAGGATGATAAAACAATTAAAACCGGCACTATGACTTTACCGGTGAAATAACACGGTATCACAGTAAAAAACAAGCCGCATTTGCGGCTTGTTTTTTATCAACCTGAGCACTTGTCAAAAAGACTAATAGCCGAACAGCCGGCTTCCCACCAGCATAGTCAAAGTTGTAATCACCACTATGGCAAACAGGTTCATAACAAAACCCGCCTTGATCATATCGCGAATTTTTATCTCTCCGGAGCCAAACACAATGGCGTTTGGTGGTGTTGCCACTGGCATCATAAAGGCGCAACTTGCCGCCATAGCAGCAGGTATCACCCAAATGAGCGGTGTACCGGCAATTTGCTCAGCAACAGGGCCAAGCAAAGGTAAAAAGCCCGCAGCCGTTGCCGTATTACTGGTCAGCTCCGTTAAAAAGGTTATGAGCGCAGCAACCGCCAGTACTCCTAGTACCAAAGGTATCGCACTTGCGCCAGCCAGCATGTTGGCAATATACTCAGCCAGCCCTGACCCTTTAATTTGGGACGCCAACGTTAAACCGCCACCAAACAGCAACAAAATCCCCCAGGGCACTTGCTGCGCGGCCTGCCAGTCCATTAGTCGGGTGTCACTGCCACCCTTTGCTGGCAGTACAAACAACAGCAGTGCAGCCGCCATCGCAATTCCCGTATCGGTGATGTCCAGACCTGTCCAGCTCGCCAGGTATGGGCGGCTGATCCAGCTAACTGCAGCAAACACAAAAACAACCAGCACATTTTTTTCGGCCAGACTCATGCGGCCCAATTCACCCAATTGCTTAGTAAAAATTTGTGTCAAATCGGTGTCATTATTGGTTTTTTGCACTTTAAACGCAAAACGCGTCAACCACACCCAACACAATAAAATCATACCAAATGTGAATGGGACAGCCATCACCATCCATTGCGCAAAACCAATTTTGATCTGATAGTTTTCCCACAGATACGCGACCATTAACGCATTGGGAGCAGTGCCAATAATGGTTCCTACTCCGCCCAGGCTCGCGCTATAGGCAATCGCCAGTAACAGGGCAATACCATAGTTATTATCCTGAGATTGGTTATCCTTGAGGACATGGATCACTGACAAAGCAATTGGCAGCATCATTAATGTGGTCGCCGTATTGTTGATCCACATAGATAAAAACCCGCTGACCAGCATCATTGCCAGGATTTGAGTCTTTGGATTGTTACCGCTGCGCAACATGGTATGCAGTGCAATACGTTTATGTAGTTGCCACCTTTCCATAGCAATAGAAATCAAAAAACCGCCCAGAAACAAAAAGATCAGCGGATGTGCATATAAACTCGAAGCAGATTTAATATCGTTTATCCCAGCCAGGGGCACCACAAGCAAAGGCACCAGGGAAGTTGCAGGTATGGGCACAACCTCACTGACCCACCAGATCCCGAGCCATAGCGCAAGCCCGGCAGTACGCCATGCTTCAACACTCATCCCTTCCGGGGCTGCTGTCAAACACGTTAGCAGCATAAATGCTGGACCGAGCAGCAGACACAGCCTGTCGGTCCAGAGTTTCGACTTCTTCAAATTATCCATTACTTATATTTTTACCTGGATTTAACACTCTGGGGGTATTATGCCAGTAAAATAAGTACAGAGTATGGAAAATCTGTCTACTGTGCCGATATGGACAACGTCATTCCACTGGCACTTTGGTAGCCTTTTACACCAATAAACCAGTTACCCGCGCCCGGAGCATTGAAAGTGCAGGTTTCTGCGTTGCCGCTTTTGTAAGGACGACAATCGTAGCTATTGTCCCCAACTTCAGAGCCATATTTAACATATAAGTCACCGTCCCCCACTCCACCCGACAACGTCACAGTCAAAGACTGATACCCATTGCCCAGAGATTGAGAAAAGTTAACCCAACCGCCTTGCGACACTGATAGATTAGATTCGGTACGGTTGATAGGTTCCGGCGTGGTCCCACCTTGTTGATACTCGCCCACCAGAGAGACATTCTGAATCTCATTCCAGGCCTCAACCATGACATAATAGGTCCCTTCGCTAACGTTACTTATGGTGCAGGTTTCATTGCTGCTCGACGTAGTGCTTTTACAATCATAGCTTTGCAGTGTTGGCTTAGACCCGTACTTAACATACAGATCTGCATCTCCAGTGCCACCTGAGGTTTTAAAAGTCAGGTTGCTGCTGCCAGCAGGTACAGCCAGAGAAAAATCATGCTGAGATTTAGCTATGCCGCTGATCCCCGTTTTTGGCACACCATTTTGTAACTTACCGGGGTCAGGCGGTGGAGTAGAGCCGGCATTTTTACCCATTTCAGCCAGATAAGCGACCGCCAGTTTGGCAAATTTACTGGCATGCGTAGCGTCAAACGAAGTGTCATTGCTAGTGTGTATTTTTCTGTTTATTTCAGACATCCGCGATTCAAAGGGCATAGATGCTGCAAACTCCTGTTGATACCAGGAAGCATGATCTGAACAGCCATAACCACACTGATCATAGCCATAACTTAAGTTGGGTAAATAAGCATCAAGCAGCTGCGACAAAAATTGATTCTGGCCACTATTGGTGTAGTCCGTAATCATGGTGATGTCCTGCGTGCTGCCATTATTTCCGGTCATGTCAAACTGCACCATGCCGACCACATTTTTACCCTGAGACTTGTAATCTTGTGCAATGGCTTTAGAACCTCTCAGGCCCACTTCTTCAGCCGCGAAGCCCATGATCTGAATTGTCCGTTGAGGTTTATAATTCGCCGCAACCAGGGCTTTGAGCGCTTCAGTTAACACGGCAATGCCAGATGCGTTATCATCTGCCCCCGGAGCTCTGCCAGCAGCAGGGCTAGATTGATTGATAGAGTCAAGATGCCCACCAATGACGACGATTTCACTGGCATTTTCAGCTCCGTTGATCGTCACAACAACCGAAGATTGAGACCAGCTATGGTTATAAAAGTCAACGCTGATGTCACTACGAGACTGTGTGATTGATTGCCAGTTTTGCTTAATCCACTGAGCCGCATCTACCCCACTTTGCTGTGTGTAATAACGGTTATGGAACGAAGTCAGTTCCGCCACTGTGCTATCCAGGCTCGTCGTACTCACCTCTCCTATCATCGCGTTAACCATAGCTGGGTTATCTATGGTGTACGTCTGCAATGGTTGGCTGGTATGTGCCATACTCAGTTGCGACAGATACGCTTCAGCGTCAGCTTTCGATGCATGAGCAACAAACCCACCGCAGCGGTGGTAGTTTTCATGCATAAAGTGACTGAGTTCACCATGCTCGATTTCATCGAGCTGGGCTATGCTGACACCAGGGATCGTGCTCACCTGCGCGCTAACATGTTTACCTGTCAGCAGATTTTGTAACTGATAATGCTGCCCCGCCATGGTATCAATCGTGATCCAGGTTTTTTCGAGCTCCGCTGGTACACCAGCAAGCGCAGCACCATTGGAAAAAAGTATAACGTTCGCGGCCATTAATAAACTCAGCACACGAATGGGTCGTTGAGCTGTCATCGCAACACCCCTCAATAATTGTGATTGAACAAAAAAGGGAGCGATATGCTCCCTTATTCGATGATTAATTAGCCTGAATATTTACAGTGACACCACTGGCAGCTGAGTAGCCACGTAAGTCGATGTGCCACGTACCCGCTTGAGGGTTGGTAAAGGTACAAGTCTCACTATTGCCGTTGCGGTAAGGGCGGCATTGATAAGTGGATGTGGTTGACTGGCTACCATAGTTGACATACAGGTCGGCGTCGCCTGTGCCACCAGAGATAGTCACAGTCAGATTCGAATAACCTGCACTCAAGTCTTGCGTAAAGCGTTGCCATTGACCTGATCCCACACTGACATTGCTCTCAGTTCGGTCAATTGGGGGCGTCCCTGTGCCACCCGAGGTATACGAGCCAGTCAGCGACACGCCAGAAATGGCATTCCACGCCTCGACCATCACATAATAGGTGCCAGCCTGCACATTGCTGATGTTACACGTTTCGTTGCTACTAGACGTAGTGCTATTGCAGTCATAAGTTTGTAAAGAAGGACGGCTGCCAAACTTAACATAAAGATCAGCGTCACCAGTGCCGCCAGAAGTCACAAACGACAAGTTCGTCGCATCAGCCGGAACTTCCAAGCGGAAGAAGCTCTGTGCTTTTGACGCACCGCTGATCCCCGTGCGGGCAACACCATTGGTCAGTAGTTCATCCTGTGGTGGTTCAGTGGTGCCACATGAACTACCCGGGCTTAGCTGAGAAGTGACGCCCACAACTGCTAGTGCATCTTTAACATCTTCATGGTTGTAACCCAGGTCACAAGCCGCATCCATAACGCCGTTACCCGCCGTATCCCAGTCAGTGCTGGCCGTCCAGTATAATTGGTTTGCTTTTGCCATAACGATGAAAGCTTTCTTAGTATCCCAGCCTGTTTTATTCGCCAGGGTGTAGAATGCTTTGTTGAACACACCAGAGCTGTGGTGCACATCCATACTGGACGTATAATCTGACTGATGGCCAATAGAATTTCCATCTTTAGTCGGGTCATCCATATAGCGCAGTGCACCGGTGGATTTAAAGATCTCTTCACCGACCATCCAGTCATTGCTGCCTTTCATGTAGAACTCAGCGGCCTCACCTGCCATGTCAGAAAAAGCTTCATTCAGACCACCTGATTTATAACGATAAACCAGGCCGGAATTTTGCTCGGTAAAACCGTGACTGACTTCGTGTGCTGACACATCCAGGCTAACCAAAGGATAGAAACGATTCTGGCCATCGCCAAATGTCATCGCACTGCCATCCCAAAACGCGTTTTCGTAATTATTCCCATAATGAACACGCATCTTAAGCTGGAAAGTTAACGGCGCTGTACCTAACCAGTCGTTGTACATATTGAAAACGACGTTACCAAAATAGTGTGCATCATTTAACGGGGAATAGGCGCCGTTAATTTCCTTAACCGTATTCTCCGGACAGGTAAAACTGTGCGCCGCAGACCCACTGCTGCCATGATTGAGGTTAATGGTTTTCACGTTTGCATTATTCATCGTACAGGTGTTGCCCGACTGAGACACATCCAAATGTCCGTAGTCAGTGCCATACTGGTAACGACCTGTTTTTTGGTTGCCACCCGGCCCTGTTGCGTTAGCATGCTGGATGTTGTCAAACTCCATCAGCAATTCACCGCTGTTAGCATCAATAATTTTGTAAGGGCGTGAAGGCGACTTACCATAGGTAACATACGTCACCTCGTAAACCAGTCTGGCCTGAGACTGCTCATCAAGCCAGATACCTAGTCGACTGCTTTCGTTATGCTTTGCAAGCGCGATTTCTTCGCCATTTTGTTGTGCAGAAAACTGAGCCTCTAGTTGGCTTTGCATAGCCTGCATAGACAGTTTCGGCGTTACAGTATTCAGATCTGCCGCAATCTCATAGACAGCGGCACCATGAGCCCGCTTTAGTGCACCAGCATTGTTATAAGTCAGGCTGACTGTGTCGCCGATGACTGGCAAACCTTTGTACATTTGTTGATAGCGTGTCGTAACCGCACCATTGGCATGAGGGTATGACTTCAGCTCAACCAATGTGCTGCCTGCATCAAGCCCGATCAGCTGCTCGGGTTGTGCCGACAAAACGGCCGGAGCCGCAGACTCCAGCATCGCAGAAATAGTATTATGTGTGTTGAGGAAGCGCTTTTGAGCTGCATTTGCAGCGCCTGACACCAGCACCAGGCCGGCGGCTGTTGCCAAAGCTATTTTTGATAGTTTCACTTGATTTGCTCCATGATTACTTGTTGTTTTATGTGCAACCGGGATATTTCTACCCACAGCGCAAAACGCACATTTAACGAATGCGCAACATAGAGACTAGTGACAAAGCTAAAAAAATAAACTTTTATTAACTTTTAATTATTCTGTAATTTACACTCTGCTTGGATTAAAAATTAGCTTTATTTACATTTAGTTGAAGGCAACCTGCAGGCATTAAATTGAGCTTACTAAGCACTAAGTGTAATAAATTTGTTACACCTGGGGTAATATTGGTACTTGATAAGTACACTTTCAGGTTGCCAACTTGAGGTTGTTATACTATAACAAAACTCTTTTTGAGCGTGAAATTTTGACCAGAAGCTAGTCACTCTCACAGGTTTGACGAGCCGTAATTGCGTTGGCAATTAACGACCAGCCAAGTGACGTTTCTTTCAGCTGAGGCAAACTGCCAGGTTCTGTTTGCAAACATAATGACTGCTCTCCCTCTGCGGTTACCAGCAATAGTTCAACAGTCGCAAAAGCCAGTTCATCGTCTCCGCGCTGGGCTTGAAAATCCACCTTCAGCAAAGTGGCAGTCAAGACATCAGCGTATTGCTGAGCAAATTGGGCCGTTACCAGCTGGAACCCCTGATCTTTTGACTTTTCCATTGCCTCAGCTATGTCCTTACCTATGCCAACGTCAATGGCGAATCCAACCGCAATGCCGGCAGGACCTAACGCGCCCATCAACATGGGGCCAGCAGCAGCCCCCCTTCCCTGATAAGAGACACTTGGCATCTCAGACTTAACAACCGGTTTAGGCGGCACAGATGAGCAGGCACTCAGCAGTGTAAGTAACAATAAACAGATAAATAGTTTCATTTTAATAGCAAATACAAAAACAGAATCGGTACCGATATTATATGAGGGATATACAATTATGCATAGTAGAATCAAACCTTTATAAATAAAACCTGGAGAAGCGTAAGAAAAGAAACGAAAGGCGAGTAAATCAGGCCGTCTGAATCATGAACAGCAGTGAAGGCGCGTCAGCAAATTAAAACGAGTATGAATATTCCAGTGATAGTTGCTGTCCAGCTTGTGGTACACGACCGTCGAACACTCTCGGGTCAAACGCACTGGTTTGCTTATCAAACAAATTTTGTGCCTTAACCCTGATCTGCTTATTTGCAGCAAGGTGCCAGGTAACTGTGCCTCCAATTAGCCAGTGTGCTTCCTCATCATAATGTTGGAAGTCCGGATCATCCGGTATGAACACAGGGAAGACCTTGACCTGAGAACGCCACACCCCGTTAAGGCCGACCTGCCAACGACCAAACTTATGGTGCAGTTGCCACGAACCAAAACGTTTGTAGCTGGCACTGAACGGATCGTCAAAATGCTGGGTATAGTTTAATTTGAACCAGCTGGCTTCACTTAGCTCAAATGATGCACTGACCTCAAGCCCCTGCATGTTCGTCGAGTATGCATTATTAAACGTAAAACGGCTTTGTGCCATATCGACCGGCTCCAGAATGATAAAATCATCCAGCTGGTTTTCAAATAACACCAAGTCTAGCTGCCAGCGTGTGTAAGCCATATGCCAGACGAGCTCCGTTGTTTTGATATTCTCTGATTTGAGCTGCGCATTACCCTGGGTGATATCGTCATTGGAGTTGAGTTCATTACTCACCGGGATCCGAAACGACTCCCCGTATTGAAGCTTAAATGCATGTTGCGGGTTGAACTGATAAATGGTTGCAATACGCGGGGACAATTTGCTGTCTATGTCGATAAATTCGTCAAAACGCATCCCCGTAAACAGGGTCAATTGATCATTCAACACGTATTTCAGCTGCAGATAAGTGGCGTAGGAATCAAAATCCTGCTTCAGACTATCGAACGCAGCAAACTCATTAAGCGGCTTAATACCACCCAAATAGTATTGATCTTCAAGAATTATTTGCCCGCTAACAGGGTCAAAATGCGACGTATAAGTGCCTGCCCTGGACTGTTCCTCCAGTGAATACTCAAGCCCCCAGTTCAGCGCCAGGTCTGAGCTATGCTGATAAGCTAAGTCCCAATTAAGTGTCAGATCTTCTGAGCGCCATTTTGGCCCATTAAAAAAGTCCTGTTGCAGACCCAGCTCCTCGGCTGTCGCTATCAATCCGGCACTGTCTATGTCATGACGGATAAAACTCAACGTTAAGTCGCTATCCAGTTTGTCTGATAATCTGGCCTGATGATTTAACTTTGCCCCAATGTTACGACTGGTATGAAAATTGTCCTCACTGTAGCTGGACAAGTTCATAAACTCATCTAACGTCGTTCTGGTCAGGTGTAGAGACCCGCTAAACGCCCCCCATTTACCACCAAACTCCACAAAAAGACTCGATTGCGGGTCACGGGCTTGTTGGGCACGATAGCTTTCTCCATCCGTTGCAAAAGCACTGATATTGGCATGAAAGTGCCGTTCGGTATCAGGGCCATGGCTGTAATTTAATGAAGCATGCCTGCTATGATGCAGACCGGCACCAAGTTGTATCTGACGCGCAGACTGACGCGTTACGATATTCATTACCCCCAAAAACGCGTTACTGCCATACAGGGCTGAACCAGGACCACGAATAAACTCGACTTTTTCGACCACATCCACAGGAATAAAAGGGGCATAAACGGACGCTTTACCGAACGATGAATCATTGAGCCGCTGGCCATTTAACATCACCAGAATATTACCATTGTCGAGATAGACACCTCTGGCATGCTCTTTAGGCACGCTGCCCACCCAGTCTCCACGAGTTGACTGAAACCCGGGAACAAAGTTCATCAATTCATAGACGTTACGAATGCCAAGTAAAGTGATTTGTTGCTGAGAAAAAGAGGTGACGCTGGATGGGACGGACTGAGCTGTTTCGGCAGTTTTGCTCGCAAGCTCTACCGTGACGTCCATCAGCTCTTCAAACGACAGCTCGAACAGCTCTTCCTGACGGGCGCTTAAAGGTAAACTGAGCAAGATTAAACTTACAGGTAGCAGACTTTTTATCATACTCATTCGCTCAACGACACAATTACGGCTAAACAGTTGTCATGTAACACAAAAATCAAACAGCGATTTTTTATTTCAATTTTAATATTACGCAGACAGGGACAGTTCGCAAGTTTTTTGTGATATTTTAGTAAGTTAATGAGAAATGTTAGTAATAAAGCGCGAGGAAAGATAGTTGAATATGAATATATGTTGCATAAATAACAAAAAATAGAGTAATTGGTTTTATGCGTTTTGTGGAGCAGCACATACTGGATGCGCCGCCCTGCTAGTCAATTAGGCTGTCGCAAGTCTGCGTTTTTTAAAGTACTTGTACAGTCCAATCAAAGAGGCCACTATCCAGAATAACTCGATGACAAAACTTGCCAGATTAAAGTTATAGCAAAGACTGATAAGCAGCAAAATGGCACCACTGAGGTTCATCATATTGTACTTAATACCGTCGGGGCTTACTTTGTCCAACTGGAGTAAAAAGAACGCACCAACCACCAGGAAAGTACCCGTCATACCAATGATGTCAAACAATATGTCTATCATGTTTTTGTCCATATAAAATAGGCTCACCCAAACACGCTGGCCCGGATCCATGGGTAGGGTGATTTTCAGTCTTTGAAACAGCACAAACCTTCTTATGATAGGGTGCGAACTCTGCATATAACAGGATATTTGTCCGCTTCCGCCAGACCACTGCACGGTGCAGATTGGCCTTCATCTGTGACAGTGTGATGACACCCGGGTAAGATAATTCATTACTAGCTCAGTATGGCAAGCACGAACCCTATCAGGCAAAATTGAGCGGTATGGTAACCTGCATTGATAAGAAACAGCTTCAGAGGGCGTTGTTCAAACAAGTAGCTGGTACCCAGAGTGCTGGCAACAAAGCACACCCCAACGGCTAAGCCCAGCAACACTCCGTCCAAAATAGCGGGGCTTTTACCCAATAGCGCAGCCATTAACAGCGCCGCCAGTATGGATAAGAACATCGCGCCGCTAAAGACCAATTTATGGTCGGCATTTTGGATATCCAATTCCGTAAGACCCGCTTCTTCCAGCCAGGGTTTATGAAAAAGTAACGGTGAGTACCATATTCCCCCTAAGGCAAAGGAGGAGATCGCCGCAATCACAACGGCGACCACGTCTACATCAAACACAGTCACAGCACTTACCTCGATTATTTCACTAATTTCAATTTAGTTAATAACCTTTGGAAGAGCAAACCAGGCTGTGCATGGATTATTTAAGTACCGGGCGTTTCTGAAGTTTTCTTTGCAATGTCCGCCGGTGCATATTTAATTGTCTGGCAGTTTCAGAAATGTTGCCATCATTAGATTTCAGGGTTTGCTGTATATGTTCCCATTCAAGCCGTTCAGGTGACATGGTTGTGTCTGCAGTTTCAGACACGACAGCCTGTGTGCCTAACAGCGTTTTGGCTATCAACTGAGTGTCCGCAGGCTTTGTCAGGTATTCATCGGCACCCAGCTTAATTGCCTCAACGGCCGTCGCAATACTGGCAAACCCCGTCAGAAGTACAATTTTTGCGTCCGGGACGATGCCCCGGATCAAAGCGATGTGCTGTAAGCCGGAGCTCGCTGTTAACTTCATATCCAACAACACATATTGCGGCAAAAATGTCTGACACTGCGCCGCTATATCCAGTTCATCATGCACACACTGACAGTCAAAATTCAGCTTTGTCATTCTACGCGACAGCGTTGTGGCAAATGGTACATCATCCTCAATAATCAATAACTTCATAATTTATACTACAGGTAAAGTCACCACAGATACGGCACCCTGAGTCTGATGGTTAGACAGGTGTAAGGTCCCCTCAAGTCGCTCGATTGTAGCATGAGAAAGCAGCAGCGCCATGCCCAAACCAAATGAACTGTCCACCACTGACTTACCTATCAAAGCCAGTTTGTCCATTGCAATACCGGGACCGTGATCTCGGATCGACAAGGACCATGTGCGGTCACTGCCAGCTGAGGCCTGCTCTGACAAGCTTACACTGACTTCCAGGCTGAGCGCAGAACACTTCTCATTGGCCTTCGCCGCGTTCACAAACAGGTTAAACAACGCCGGGATCAGCATAGGATCACCACTGACTGAAAATGACTGAGGGGGTAACTGACAGGTAATGACCTGCTCAGGAAACTGCAACGTCAGCAGTTCATGAAGCTGCTGCCAGAGCGTTGTGAATGCCTGGCTGTTAACCTGGGCATGCGGCTTAAGTAGCTCGGTTTGGGCCCTGAAACCATCTAACTGTGTCTTACACTGGGCCAGAGGAGCCTGCATCTCCTGCACGGCCGGGTGCTGCGGAAAATCCTCACTTAACTCTTCATACAACAAACTCAAATGCGCGATGGGTGTGGCCAGTTGATGGGTTACCTGAGCAGCAGCACTGCCTAATGCGAGCACCTGCTCCTGTTGCAGTTGCTTTTCTCTGCTTTTCGCCAACGCCAGTTCTCGCTGCTGGATACGGCTGGCCAGAAAGGTCACGATCGTCACAATCACAATGACCATAAACACAAAATTCACCAGCATGCCAAGCAAGTGCTGGCCCATATGCATACCATGGTGATGCATTGGGACCACCGTATACAAGTACCCATATGCGGCTAAGGCTGCACCGGAGATAAATACTACAAACTTAGGTGGCACCGTAACCGCGGCAATGATGCAAGGTAACAACAGCAAAGAGACAAACGCGTTGCTCGCCCCACCCAGAAAGGATAGAAGAACGGTTAAAAATAAAATATCAGCCACCAGCTGCATCACCATAGCGCCGGGTGAAACATCACTCACTTTACGATAGGCATAAACACTCGCCAATTGAAACACAGATTCCAGCGCTATGACTGTAAAAATAGGCTGTTCGGGTAAATTTTTATCTAAAAACCACAGCGAAATGAGCACCAGAACCAACTGCAATACAATGGCGATGGAGCGCAGCAATAATAACTGGCCAAGCGCCGAGTTAGGAGAGAAATTAATTAACATTATATTTTACGCTTTACACTCAATAAATACGCAGACACCGGGTGTGCCTGCAGATTAGTTAACGCTTAGGTTGCCTGACAATGGCAAGCTGACCGTCGATATGCACATCACGCTGCGGAAAGGCCACCACAATATCATGCTCGGCAAATAACTCATCAAGACGAAAGCGGATTTTACTTCTCGCCTGTCTGAGCCCGCCTTCGACCGTAGAGTTGAGCCAGAAATTGACTTCAAATATCAGTGCGTTGTCACCAAAGTCTTCAAACGTAACCTGGGGTTTGGGGTCGTTCAGTACTTCAGGCTGCTCTTCGGTTGCCTGCAGGATCAAGGCAGCTACCTGTTTTGCGGGCGAGCCATACGCCACCCCGACACGTACCGATGTACGCATAAGTTTATCAACCAAAGTCCAGTTAATAACCGTGTTTTCAAGTAATTTACTGTTGGGGATAAGCATATGTACCCCATCTACCCGACGCAACCGAGTTGACCGCGTATTGATTTTTTCAACGATCCCTTTGGTGCCCTCCACTTCAAGAAAATCCCCAATACGAATGGGCTTTTCCCACATCAGGATCCAGCCACTGATGAAGTTGTTGATGATGTTTTGGGCCCCAAAACCAAACCCTATGGCAATCGCACCTGACAAAAAAGCAAAAGCTGTAATGGGTACATTAATCACATCTAATATAGTGATCACCGTAATGGCAATTGCCAGGACGTAGCACAGTCTTTGCACCAAATGCACCATGTTCGGGTCGGTATTGCCCGCTCTGAGGCGGTTGGTTAACTTACCAACCAAATAGCGGGTCAGCCAAATCCCTAATATCAATAACAGCGGGACAAGCAACAGCTTGCCGATTGTGAAAGAATGCTCTGCGTAAGTGAATAGTGAAAAGTTCAACCATTCGCTCAGTTTATCCGGGTAATACACTATACACCTCTGTGAATGCTCGGACGACACAGCGCCGGCGAGCTGAGTGGATTAAATTAAGATGCGGGTCGCACTTACTCATATTTGAGCTTAAATTCCGGGCAAGGCGTTCCCTGATGGAACATTAATTGCCAACTCGCTCCCTTGCAGCGCCAGATCGACATTCTGACGGAATAATTTAAATTAGAATAGGCATTTCGACGATAAGCAGCATGATAGGTGATCTGGGCCAGGTTGTCGGCGAGCATCTGGCCCTGAAAGTCCTGATTATAAAACTGTGGCACTTTCTCCCTGGGCAATCTGGCCAATACGTGAGATTTATTAAACATCAGCCCGTTAGCTGAAATTTCATAGAAGTCCTCATCTAACAACTGAGCCAGTCTTTGCGGATTTTCTCGCACAGCCGGGTCCAGTAACTCACGCTCCAGGTTTATGAGCATATCCAGCGTATCAAATTTAATTTTTTGCATTATAAACCAAGCAATTAACGCCACCACCTATTATCAGTCTAGTCAATTAGCCGATTTCGACAAGGGATAATTGGATGTAACCTAAGGCGGTTTACGATATACTGTGCCTTAGCCTACTGGTCGGATTTGAATAAGAGATAAAATGAAGTACGCAAAAATAACAGGATGGGGAAAAGCAATCCCCCCCGCCTCTATCACTAATGACGAACTAAGCAACATTGTTGACACCAATGACGAATGGATCAGCACCCGAACGGGCATCAAATCTCGCCGTGTCAGCCATGTGAGTACCGCAGAGTTAGCCACCTTTGCCAGTAAACAGGCGCTAGCCTGCGCCGGACTCAAAGGTGAGGACATTGATCTGGTCCTGCTGGCAACCTGTACTCCCTCCACTATGGTGGCCAATACCGCATCCCTGGTGCAAAAAAACATCGGTGCTGTTGGCGCAGCTGCGTGCGATACCAACGCGGCCTGCTCGGGCTTCCTGTACGCATTGCAAAATGCCACGGCTCAGATCCAGGCGGGTATGATCAAGCGCGCAGTGGTTGTGGCAGCTGAACGTATGACCTGGTATGTCAACTGGGCAAAACGCGACAGTGCGGTGCTATTTGGTGACGGCGCTGGCGCGGTGATCCTGGAAGCCAGCGATGAACCCAGTGGACTGCTAGGTACTAAAACCGGATGTGACAGTGAAGATCGCGGCATTTTACATATTCCGAACTACGGTACAGATCTAAGCCGCTACGAGCCAGCAGGCCCGTCAGACTTAGCTTTCGAAGGGCGAGAGATTTTTAAACGTGCGGTCACTGGTATGAGCGTTGCATGCGATGACGTCCTGGCACAAGCGAATTTGTCCCTGTCTGATATAGATGTGCTGGTTCCACATCAGGCAAACTTGCGGATCATTCAGGCAATCCAGAAAAAGCTCGATATTGCGGACGATAAAGTGATGGTCAATATCGACAAGTACGGTAATACCTCCGCAGCAACCATTGCCATTGCCTTGTGTGAAGCAGTGGAACAAGGGTTGGTTAAACCGCACGCAAACATCATGTCAGCCGCATTCGGCGCGGGCCTGACCTGGGCTGCCAGCTATATAAAGTGGGGTGAACGTGTCACGCCTGTGGCACACTACGAAGAGACATTGCCAGCCTGTGAAAAGTCAGGTGTGGAATTAATAGCGGATGCCGTCAAGGCATGCCAACAGTAAAGGGCTAATTCCTTTACAGGGCCAATTTAGCATTCACACTGAATTGGCCTTATCTGCTCGACCCTGAACACGCACGAGTGGTAAACTCCCCCCACTTTTTACCCACTTACCAGCAACACTGAACCACCAATCGTTCAGGCTGGAAGACAATAGCTCAAATAAGGGGAACCCGGTGTTTAAACCTCATTCCGACATCGCCAATTTGGCGCCTCAGATCGTATGGCAATTCTTTGATCAGATCTGCTCAATCCCTCACCCGTCAAAGCACGAAGAAGCATTGGCGACCTTTATTGTTGACTGGGCAAAGTCACAGGACCTGGCCGTTCGTCGTGATGAAACGGGCAATGTATTTATCAAAAAGCCCGCCACGCCTGGTATGGAAAATCGTAAACCTGTCGTGCTTCAGGCACATATCGACATGGTACCGCAAAAAAATGACGATACAGATCATAACTTTACCAAAGACCCAATTCGCCCCTATATAGATGGTGAGTGGGTTACAGCCCAAGGTACCACCCTGGGTGCTGACAACGGCATGGGTATGGCGTCTTGCCTTGCAGTACTGGCGTCTTCTGACATCCCGCATGGTCCACTGGAAGTGTTACTGACAGTAGATGAAGAAGCCGGAATGTCTGGTGCATTTGGTCTGCAAGCAGGCTGGCTGGAAGGCGACATTCTGCTCAATACCGATTCTGAGCAAGAAGGTGAGATTTACATGGGCTGTGCTGGTGGCGTAGATGCCAGCATGACAGTCAATATTTTGCGTCAACCAGTTGAACCAGGCCATCAGCTTGTAGAGGTCAGTTTAAAAGGACTAAAAGGCGGCCACTCTGGCGTTGATATCCATACCGGACGCGGTAACGCAAATAAGCTTCTGGCGCGTGCATTAAAGCATCACCTGAGTGGGGTGGACTTTAGCCTGGTGGCCTTTAAAGGCGGTTCACTGCGTAATGCTATTCCGCGAGAAGCGTATGCAACTATCGCAATAGCACCTGCACAGCGCAGTGTGCTGGAACAGCGCCTGAGTGAATTTAAAGCGGTACTGAGCAATGAGCTGGGTGCCATTGAAACCAGCCTGACCTTTGCAGTAACCGACACAGACAGCACGCTTAATGCAATGTCTGAACAGTCTAAAGACAGCCTGCTTGCGCTACTCAATGCCTGCCCGAATGGCGTTGTACGCATGAGTGATGATATTCAGGGCGTGGTTGAAACGTCACTGAACCTGGGTGTGATCACCACACAAGCCGACAAAGTCGAAGTGCTTTGCCTGATCCGTTCTTTGATTGATTCAGGTCGCACAGATGTCGAAGGCACACTGAGCTCACTGGCAAGCCTGGCAGGTGCAGAGATTGAGTTTTCAGGCGCATATCCTGGCTGGAAACCAGACCCGGACTCAGATTTGGTGCACATTTTCCGTGATATGTACGAAGGGATCTATGGTAACAAACCAGATATCATGGTGATCCACGCAGGACTGGAATGTGGCTTATTCAAAGAACCTTACCCTGACATGGATATGATTTCATTTGGTCCAACCATCAAGTTCCCGCACTCGCCTGACGAAAAAGTGCATATTGCATCGGTTGGCTTGTACTGGCAGCAAATGCAGGCATTACTGCAGAACATTCCAGAGCGCGACTAATATCGCTCAATAATTGATTCAGGCACCTTACAGTGCCTGAATCATGTTAAGCCAGGTTTTAATCCTGACAATGGATTGTAGCCTGCTTATCACCTGCCGGCTTTATACTGATGTCACTAAACGACAAGCTCATACTGCCAGTAGCAGACAGTTCAAATGGCATCACCATCTGGTCAAACATCACGCCCTGGCTGGCAAAGCATTGCAAGTCTATACTCAGCACTTGCCACTGCTGTGCTTCCAGCTTGTTCAGCTCAGCGCCAATATCAACCTGAGCCCGGCAGCTTCCCGACATATCCCCTTCACTTTCACAATGCATACTAACAAATGCTTGGTCTGCAACCGTGTTACCACGTTTTACGGTCATACTAAGCACACCACCCCCAGCCTGGTAACGGGCCAGATCTTCTCTGAAACCATTGCCACTAACAAACTGAACACCTGCTTTCTTGCCCTGCCAGTCAATCCGAAAGGCATCTTCCTGGATTTCCTTATCTATGGTTCTGTAACTCAGACTAGCCAGCGTCATACTGCTTGCGGTGACGGCAAGATTTTGCTTACCTGAGAACAACCTCAACTGCCAGGGTTGCTGAGTTTTACCGTTGAAAACCTCATACACGTCTGACGTATTCAGCGCAGCGCCAGTCTCCTCAGGCAAACTATCGCTCAGCGTCGAGGACATGCCATAACTCAGACCAAATCCGTAAGGAAGCAAAGGCGCATATTCCTGGTCGAAACGGTTAACTGGCTTACTTGGATGGGCAGGCCAGGAGAATGACAGACGACCAGTGAAATCGTGCTGTATCTTGCCCTCGCTGTTTTTTAGCAAAACATCGGCAACGGCTTCACCCTGTGAGCCCGGTAGCCAGGCGGCCACAAAGGCATCACTGGCGTTGAGCTCCGGGTTAACCCACATAGGCCTGCCACTGATAAACACAGAGACCACAGGAATACCTTGCGCTTTAAGCGACTTTAGTATAGCCAGGTCACGTTTATTGCCATGCTGATAAATCAAGGTTTCCCGATCACCGTGCCCTTCGGCATATGGCTCTTCACCAAATACCACAATGGCCACATCGGGTTTAGTGTCGAACTGGCCATTTTCGCTGAGTTCAACCTGACCTCCCGCCTGGGTTACCTGCCGGGCAAGTCCGTCGTATATTGACTGACCACCAGGAAAATCAGAATTCTGATTATTGGTACCCTGCCAGGTGATAGTCCAGCCCCCTGATTGCTTACCAATGTTGTTGGCAGCATCGCCGGCTATCAGAATGCGCTGATTGGATGCAAGCGGTAATAGCTGTTGCTTGTTTTTAAGTAACACCAATGACTCCCGCACCGCCTGGCGCGCAATTTCCCGGTGCGCGTCATGCCCGATCAATTGTGTATTGTTAGCATGAGGACGCTTTGCCGGGCTGGGCTTATCAAACAAGCCCGCGCGGAACTTCACCCGCAAAATACGACTGACAGCATCATCAATGCGAGACATTGGAATGATGCCCGCTCTGACCTGTGCAATGGTGTTCTCAAGCAGGGGTTTCCAGGCGTCGGTAGGCACCATGTATACGTCCAGACCCGCATTCACAGCCTGAGGGCAATTGTCATTACTACAACCGGGTATTTGCCCATGGCCATTCCAGTCACCCACCACAAAGCCATCAAATCCCATTTTATTTTTCAGCACATCGGTCAGCAGATATTGATGTCCGTGTATCTTTTCACCCTGCCAGCTGTTGAATGACGCCATCACCGATTGTGCCCCTGCCGTGAGACCGCCCACATAACCCTGAGCATGAATATCAAACAGCGCCTGTTCTGAGTCGATATTGTTACCCTGATCGTCACCTTTCACGGTGCCGCCATCACCTAAGAAGTGTTTCACCGTACTGATGACCCGGTCATCGCCCAAAAAGTCCTCTCTGGCATGTCCCTGCAAGCCATGCACAATGGCTGCGGCGTATGCTTTCACAATCTCGGGATCTTCCGAATAGCCTTCATAAGTGCGACCCCAACGATCATCACGTACTGTAGCCACTGTGGGCGCGAAGACCCAGTCAATGCCCGTGGCCATCACTTCTTTTGCCGTAGCCTGGGCAATTTGTTCAATCAGTTTGGGATTATTGGCCGCACCCAGCCCAATGTTATGAGGAAACAAAGTTGCCCCGATGACATTGTTGTGACCATGTACCGCGTCGGTCCCCCACATAGTAGGAATATCAATGCCATCCAATGAATCATCTACGGATGCCTGATACATAGCTTCTGCCAGATCAACCCAGTCTTTGACACTGGCATGCTTGTTGTTGCCGGGAAATGCTCCGCCACCATTGAGATAAGAGCCAAACCCGTAGCGCCGCATATCTTCCACCGTAATGTCACGGATCTCCGGCTGGATCATCTGCGCCACTTTCTGCTCCAACGTCATCTTGCTAAGTAGTACCGAAACCTGGCGCTCAATTTCAGAGTCCAGGGCCACCTCAGAGTGAATTTTGGGCCAGATATCAAGCCCTTTCTTAATTTCCGGCGAGGGTTGCCCGGCACCACATGCAGTTAAAATACCGGCAGCTAATACGCTGAGTGAAATCTTGCTTGTTGTTTTCTTCACTTTACTTCTCCGTAGATAGCAAAACAGGTCGGTGTCCTTTGAGCCCAAAATAACCGATAAATACATAACACAATGCCGGTAGCAGGAACGACAACTGTACGCCTGATGAGTCAGCCAACACCCCCTGTAGCAAAGGAATAATGGCACCGCCCACAATCGCCAGACATAGCACGCCGGCACCATGGCTGGCACTTTCTCCCAGCTTATCGATTGCCAGGCTGAAAATGGTAGGAAACATAATTGAATTGAACAGACCGACGGCCAGTACAGACCACATCGCCAAACGGCCTTCGGTCACGACAGCGACACACAACAGCACAATGACCATGACTGCGTTAAATGCCAGTACTTTACCAGCCGCAATTTTTTGCATCACCAGTGCACCAATGAAACGCCCGACCATAGCCCCGCCCCAGTAATAGGCGATAAGCTGTGCTGCCTGTGCTTCATTAAGGCCGGCAATACGAGGGTCGTGTAAGAAATTCACCAAAAAACTGCCAATGGCCACTTCTGCCCCAACATAGAGAAAAATCGCCACGGCTCCAAGCTTAAGGTGTTTATATTGCAGTGCTTTTTTCAACGACGGCGCGCCTTGGGACAGTACACCCAATGACGGCAACTTAATAAAGGCAAACACGATGGCCAGTATAGCAAGGGTGGCCGCTATCATTAGATAAGGAAATTGTACCGCAGAAGCATCAGCATGTGCCGGCTCGCTGCTGCCTGAGAAAATCAGCCAGGCACCAAAAAATGGCGCAACCGTAGTGCCAAGCGAATTAAATGCCTGCGTCATAGTCAGGCGCGACGAAGCCGTCCTGGCAGGACCAAGTGCACTCACAAAAGGGTTAGCGGAAACCTGTAACACGGTAATACCAGAGGCCAATACAAACAGCGCGCCTAAAAATAACCCATAAACACCGAGCTCAGCGGCCGGATAAAACAACAAACACCCAATGCTTGCGACACTCAGGCCTGTGATGATGCCTTTTTTGAAACCAATCCTGCCAACCAACATGCCGGCCGGCACAGAGACGATAAAATAGGCACCGAAGAAGCAAAACTGCACCAACATAGCCTGTGTATAAGTTAAATCGAATGCCCCTTTGAGATAAGGGATTAAAATGTCATTTAAGCAGGTAATAAAGCCCCACATAAAAAACAGAGTCGTCAGCGTAAACAGCGCAAATTTGTGCCCCTGAGCGGATTGCGACTCATGCTTGGTATCCAGTATCACGGATGAACTAGCCATAATGAATTTCCAAAAAATATATCCAGCAGGCTCTGGTCCTGCTTAACGCAAAAACCAGAGCGGATTCAGAATTAATTAAACTTATATCGGAAGCCCAGTGCATACCTGGGGCCGTATTGGCGGGCGAACAGGAATTGACGTTCATAACGACCAAAGCCCTGCTCGGTTTCATCATTGAGGTTCACGCCCTCGAAGAACACCGTCAGCTGCTCTGTCATATCGTAGTTGACGCTCATATCCCATTGACCAAAGGCCTTGGCAAATTGCGGCGGGTTATCGGAAGAACCCTGATCCTGGCCGACTCCGATCAGGTACTCATCACGCCAGGCATATGTCAGCTTCACAGATAGTCCATCAAGCTCATAAAACACCTGAAAATTTGCCGAGTCACTGAGCCCGGTAAGCGGGGTTTGTTGCTCCAGGCTGGCAACATCGAACTCCACATCGCCATTTACAAATGTCGCGTTCACCCCGACGCCAAACCCGGTTTCGCCAAACAGGTGCTGCACTGCCACTTCAAAGCCATCAACTGACTTGGTATCGGGCGCATTGAATGGCCGAGTAAAATCCCACACTATCAAAGGATCATCGGCGTTTGGTGTAATATAGCCCTGCTCATTGAGGGTTGCGCCATTGGCCTGCATCTGAGCAAAAATGGCATCGTTCGTGGCCTGCTCACCCCGGCTTTCAATATCCGCAACGGCTTGCAACCACCTTGGGCCCTGATAGATGTCGTTAAAGCCTTCAACAGTCGTTGAGTTTATCTGACTGCCAATGAAGTTTTTCACCGACTTATCGAAGTAACCAATGGCTGCGTAACTGCCTTCGGCATAATAGTACTCGAGGCTAAGGTCAAAGTTCGTCGACTCAAATGGTTGTAAATTGGTATTGCCTTCGCTGGCATTTCGAGAACCTATTTTAGGGCTGTTTGACAGACTCCGCCCGCCAACCAGATCTCCCAGTGGTGCCCGCGAAATGGTTTTGCCCCAGGACACTCGGGCAACCAGCTCATCAGTCACATCCACGCGTAAGTCCACCATTGGCAGAACCACATCATGTTCGCCTTCCACGGTAAAGAAGGCATCGCCATCAGGTAAATACTGGGTATGCCACTCACTGCCGCCTTTCCACCAGACAGCTGTAGGCGTAGGCTGGAAGGTGTTGCTGGTCACATCGGTTTGCTCGTAGCGAACACCAGCGTTTATCCGTACCGGATAATTGGCAACCTCAAATTCCCAAAAGCTTGACAAGTAAATACTGCTGGTTTCTTCCGTCACGCTTTCTCGCGATAAAGTCCCCATGTCGTGATACGCCGTAGTCGCAAAATAATCATTGCCACCGAGTAATTCATTGGTCAAAAAGGCTTCAGAGCGAGCAGCAACCTCATCAAAGTCAAAGGTATAGTAATAGTGTGGCTGCAGGGCACTGCCACCGCCATCAAATGCATTTAAGAAATCACTCGTGTCATGTTGGGTGAACATGCCATCCGGGAATAATTCCGGCCAGGCAGGGTTAAACAGGAACCCACCTATCAGACCACTCCAGGCATTCGAACCACTCATTTCCTGCTCTGTGCGTGCCACACCAAATTTTATGTTCACCAGAGCCCAACGGTCACTCAGGTTTTCCCAGACACCATCGAACTGTAACTGCTCAACGGTTGCTTTGCCGGGAGAGTGCACAAACTGGCTAAAGTGAGAGTCGATTTCACTGGCTGCCAGCTCATTGGTGCCATTTCGCCAGAGAATTTCAGCGTGCGGGATCTCACCACTGCGAAAATCGTAGCGCTTGGTCGTTAGCTGATCAGAGCCCAGTACCAGCGTGCCTTCGCTACCCAGGCCGGCGTCTGCACCATTGTCGGTTTCACTTTGAGAATCGTGATAGTCCAGGCTCAGACTCAGAGCATCACTGGCTTGCCATTGAATATTAAAACCGACTGAGCGCTCTTTCACTTCGGTGGTTGAACGTGAGGCGCTGAAAGACCCGTCGTTACCGCTGATATCGGCATACACAACGGTGCCGTTCTCATCCAGTTCATAGCCGTTGATATTACCGCCGTAGTCGTTCCACATACCCCAGGAAATCGCATTCTTACCGGTAACAGACTTGGTCCCGGTATAATCCAGCGTCATCACTATGTCATCGTTGGGCGCATACTGGAAAACAACCTGACCATTGGTTCGCTCACGCTGTAAATCGCTTATTTGATAATTCATATCCCGAGGGAAAAAATAGTCACCTGCGGGCACCCCTTGATCGTTTAAAGGGCGATTGTCAGTGACGCTGTCTGCTTCGAGGTTAGTTGGTAAATCAACATTCGCCTGCCACCCCTGAATATTGGCACTTTGCTGCTGAAAATCACGGCGATGGTGGTTGACGGTAAAGCCAAACCCGACGGTGTCATCCAAAAAAGCATTGGAGTACAAGGCTGAGATCTCTGGCGTAACGTCATCGCCGGCGACATTTGAAGAATCGTGGATTGCTTTCGCTGAAAACGACATTTTCTCAGCACCACTATCCAGAGGACGAGCGGTGACAATATTCACCGTCGCACCTAACCCGCCTGTCGGATTGTCAGCGCGCGCTGTTTTATAGACTTCGAGCGCCGAAACCCCATCGGATGACAGGTTTTCAAAATTATAAGAACGGCTGTTACCCGTTCCCGGCATTTGTCTGCCATTAAGCGTTACCAGATTAAAGTCCGGGCCGAAGCCCCGTACTGTGATCTGACTGCCTTCACCATTGCTTCGACTCACTGCTACACCGGTAATGCGCTGCAGAGACTCCGCCAGGTTGGTGTCTGGGAATTTGCCCATTTCTTCTGCTGAAATCGCATCCACCACGCCTGACATATCTCGTTTGACGTTCATAGAGCGGATCAAACTGCCCTTGATACCACGAATCTCTATGACCTCGGGCGTTTCTTCAGCAACCTGCGACACGGCTTCCTCAGCCTGCACTATAGAAGTACCAAGTACCGCACCGATCAGAATCGCGACATGTGAGAGTTTATAATTTACTGTATTCATAATGACCTGCTTGAATAATTTTCGCTGTCTGGGCGTGACAATGCCACGCCATCGGTTTGGTTTTATTGCGCTGCTACCATCACATTATCGAGCCGATATACAGCTCCTTCGCCCTGCCCCCAGGCCGGGTAAATCATGATGATGTCAATGCCGCTGATATTCACCCCACCATCCTGCAGTGTCTGAAGTGGGAAAGTATAGGTCTGCCACTGGCCAACCTGGGGCGCCACAGCCTCCAGGCTGTCGGTCAGATTAAGCTCCAATGCAAAACTGGCATCCAGCGCTTCTATCTTAAACTTCCAGGGTGCGCTGCTATCATTGGGCGCTGTCACTACTTTAAGATCAAACTGAACCGAGCCCTTTTCCAGATAGGGTGATGCATCAAGATAATGCCCGTCTTCGGCAAACAGCCCCATCACAGTAGGCTCGGCGCCAACTTTAAATTCCGCTACCATGCCCTGAGTCATATCATCATTTTCAAGCGTAGGAGTAGAGCCACCACAGCAATCCCACAGCGACCATTTGGCTTTAACGTCATCGGCAAATAGCACTTCACCGACAAAGTCATCCGCCTGATTCGGATCGTAAATTTTCACGTTATCTATGCGGTATACTGCGCCAGCCCCCTGGCCCCAGCTGGGAAAAACCATTAAGACGTCAATCGCACTGATGTCCAGGCCAGCTGCTACCAAGTCCGTTAAAGTAAATGTATAGGTTTGCCACTGGCCGACCTCGGGAGCTGTTTGCTGGATACTCTTATCCAGGGTCAGTTCAGCAGCACTTTCTGCGCCCACTGATTCAGCTTTGAAGAACCAAGCTGCAGTGGCGTCTTGTGGTGCACTCACCACCTTCATATCAAACTCAATCACGCCGTTTGACAGGATAGAGGAGGCATCAAATGGTGCCGCGCTAACCCCTTCAGCTGAAATAAACTCTTGCCGTGAAATAAAGCCCATCACCGTTGCTGTATCAACGATCACAAACTCTGCAACATTGCCGTGCGCATCATCGTCCAGCTCAACCGTAGGTAAAGAACCGCCACAGCAATCCCACATTGGCCAGGCAGGATTTTCGCTCTCTTCAAATACCACCAATGCAGTGGCTGTGTCTGGTGTCATAATCGCAACATCTGTGACGCGATAAACTGCGCCTTCGCCACTGCCCCATGCCGGGAAAATAAGCAATGCATCAATACTACTGATGTCCAGCCCCTGCTCTGCCAACATCTGTAACGAGAACGTGAAGGTTTGCCATTGTCCAACCGCTGGCATTACCCCTTCTGCGCTTTCAGACAACGCAAGTTCAACTGCTTTTTCTCCGTTTGCGCTTTCTATTTTTAACATCCAGGGTGCCTCTGTATTCGCGGGCGCAGAAGTCACTTTCAAATCGAAACGCACAACGCCGGACTCAATCAACGAAGAGGCATCGAACGGGCTGGGACTACCACCAGCATCAGACGCCATCGGATCTCGAGAAATAAACCCATTGACCGTAGGCTCACTGCCCACGCTAAATTCGACCGCCATGCCAGCAGTGTCATCTTCGACTAAAGCAGGAACGCTGCCGCCACAACAATCCCACGCTGGCCAGTCTTTATTAAGCTCACCGTCAAAGATTTGCAGACTATCCCCTGAAGTCGCAGGCGGCGGTGGGCTGGGCGCTTTACCCTCAACCAGTGCATCATCCAGTGAATCCCATCCGGCGCGGATCGTTTCGCAGCCTTTGCCTGTTTGCGGGTTTTGCTGACACTGGTAAACCCGGACATAATCCACTTCGAAGGTTTGCCCGTTTGCAAAGGCTTCAGCATCGACGCCCGTTTCATTAACCGCTTCCGGCCAATTGCCACCAACAGCCAGGTTCAGGATAAGATAAAAGTTTTGATCAAATGGTGCACTGTCCCAGTGTGTTACCAGCTCACCACTTCCCTGATCATGGTACTCGGCGAACCACCCTCGGTGTTTCAGACTAAATACGTTGCCGCTACTGTCATACAGGGGCTCTGACTGGCGCTGCGTGGCATAAAGGTAATCATCAACATACCAGCGTATCTCTCCCTCTTGCCATTCCACCGCATAGGTATGAAAGTCATCGGCCGGGTTAACACCATCCGGTAAGCTATGCGCTTTACCAGAGTGAACGTTGTCAGGCCAATCCTTACCATAATGTAAGGTCCCGTAGACATGGGCCTCAGGCATACCATCCGCATCTTGTGCTTTGAGGTTCACCGCCTCAACGATGTCAATCTCACCAGATTTGGGCCAGCCACCATAGACTTCGTCAGTTGGCAACATCCAAAATGCCGGCCAGCTGCCCTGTCCGCTGGGTAGTTTTGCCCGCATTTCAAAGCGACCATATTTAAAATCCGCTTTGTGTTTTGTAATAAGGCGCGCAGATGTATAGGGCTGTTCAGCATCTTCCGCAGCGCGAAGCGCAACTATTTTTAGTGTTCCATCGCTAACATACGAATTGACTGCATCATCGGTGTAGCATTGACGCTCTTCATTTCCGCCACCCAGGCAGTTCACTTCATGCGTCCAGTTTTGAGTATTGATTTGTGTCTCATCAAACTCATCTTGCCAGACGAGTTGCCAGTCAGAGACCGGTGTCTGAGGATCCGTTTTGCTCAGATCAGTGTTGGTTTTAGCATCGCCGCCACAGCCAGTTAAACCAGCTATCGCAAGTAAGACACCAAGACAGGTGAAGGATTTTGCAACTTTTATCATAATGTGTGTTCCAACTAATCGAACCGATTGTTGTGTAGCGCGGACGTGTTCTTTTTACAGTCTGGCACAGAGCCGCTGTACTTGTTATTCGCAATCAATCGCACCCAGGTGCAGCCAGTTGCAATGTCCGTACTACAAAGAATGAGCAGCGAACCGGAGACCAATTCGGTCTGCTCCTGAGGCTATCCTGTTAAATTAACCTGAATGTTACAATGGAAACGCGCCATCACGGGCGGCTGTTGCGACACAAGAACGTGGGCCACAATAGTGCACGACAAGACGATACAAAAATAAGATGAAAGGTTAGCCTTTTGTTTTCCTTGGCTTTTGGAGGGTATCGGGTACATACATATTGCACCAAAACTTGTAGTCGTTGCACCAGAAGAGGTAATACTTCTGGCCGCCGACTGATGTTTCTTGTTTGTACTTACGCGAACTAACTAGCTCAACGTTTTCTTTTTAGCAACAAACTGATGCAATGCCTGACTATAATTACGACTGACTTTGAGTTCTACCTGCCCCTTAAGCGTCACCAGGCTTTCGTTATTTCGCATGGGTTTTATCGCAGTGACATAACTTAAGTTAACTATGGTCGATTTATGGATCCGGGCAAACAGGGTTTCATCCAGCAAAGTCTGCAACTTTTTCATGGTAATGCGCAGGACATGGGTTTCTGACTCAGTGTGCACGCACATGTAATCGCCGGCAGCGTCAATCCAGCGGATGATGTCCATCGGAACAAAGACCTGCTCATTATCACTGTTTTTAATAACCAGTTCCCTGTCCTGCATAGCCGGCAACGGGCTGTCTGTTTCCAGCCAGGATTCTAACTCAGCCACATCCAACCCGGAAGTTTTAGTCAATGCCTGTAACAGGCGGTATTTTTCCTGCTCGGCCTGACGAGGCTGTCGACGCTCCAGGATCCGGGTCACCGTTTTTTGCAACCGACCCAGGTTCGCGGGCTTCAAAACATAGTCAATGGCATTAAGCTCAAAGGCTTCGAGGGCGTAATCACTATAAGCACTGACAAAAACCACCATAGGCAAGACATCAGCCTGTATCGCCTGAACCACTTCAATGCCATTAAGCCCGGGCAACTGTAAGTCCAAAAACAGCACGTCCGGACTCAATTCATGGCACAAACGGATCGCATCATCGCCATTTTCGGCCTGACCAATCACTTCTATTTCAGGGATTTTAGCCAGCCTGAGACTCAGCCCCTCCAGCGCAAGGGGTTCATCATCCACTATGATGGCGCTCAGTGGTTTTGTCATGGTCATTCAACCTCGTATGGTAGCACTAAGGTCACGGTATTACCTCCGGCTGTATTTTTATTCAAAGACACGGTGAAATCACCGTTATACATCACATCCAGTCTGGTTTTAGCATTGTTTAGTCCTATGCCAAACCCTTTATCGGCGCCCTCATCCGAGCCAGTGCCGCAGTCTGAAATTTCTATAATGAGTTGCTGTAAATGCTGCTTTGCCGAGATGGTAACCTCTCCTCCCTGTTTACTTGGCTCAATAGCATACTTAATGGCATTCTCAACTACAGGCTGGCATAGCATGTTTGGCACCAATGCCCTCAGCGTTTGCGGTTCAATCTCATAGCGCACCGACAGGCGGTGTCCAAAACGGACTTTTTCTATCGCCAGATACAATTCAATCAACTGAATTTCTTCTTTTAACGGGATCCTGCTGCCTTGCGTGGCCTCAAGTGAGTGACGGAAAAAGTCACACAGCTTATCGAGCATTTCTGATGCCGCGTCGTTATCCTGTTTCAGGATCAGCGTTGAGATAGCATTCATCGTATTAAACATAAAGTGCGGATTAAGCTGATAACGCAGCATCTGTAGCTGTGCATCCTTTGCCTGGGTCTGCGCTCTTAACAGACGTTCATGCTCTTTTTGTAATCGACTGTTATACAGCATGATAAAAAATATCGAAGTCCAGACGAACATAGTGGTCAAAGAGAACAGCAGCCAGCCACCAAACTCAAGCATGGTCCAGGCCTCATTCCAGCGTTGATCATGTACGATAACTTTATAGCTGGCGAGTTTAATGATGTTATAAATGAGTCCCAGCAAGGCTGCAAAGAGAAAACTGATAATCAGAGTGCGCTGCAAAGGCTGATGAATGATTTTGCGAATAAAAAGCCACTGCAACAGGGAGAGCATGAAGCCGCTGAGACTTTCGACCCCCAGGTTTATGATCTGTCCTGGCAGATTAAAACCGGGCGCGTCAAACTGAGGCTGAATGATTGCCAGAAACACCACAGCTGCATAACCAAGCCACCCGGCAATTTGCAAACTCCAGAACTGTTTCGATAAATGTGGCAATGCTGATGATTCGGGTTCAAGCGGTGCCAATTCAGATTGTTGAGGTGAAAACACAGACAAAATGGTACTCAGAATAAGGGCCTAACCTCCGATACTCTAAGACTTTTTAAAATTATAGCAACCGAGCCTGTCAGTTTTCCCTGTTTAGAAACGCGAAAAAAGGGCCACAATGGCCCTTTCTTTAGTTTGACATGAGTCAGAATAAATTACGACGCGTACCGCTGCTCTAGATACGCAAAGGTCGCTCTGAGGCCAAGCCCTTCGCCGCCAACAGGTCGGCCAGGTAAGGCGCGTATGTTCCACGCCATCACATCAAAGTGCACCCAAGGAGTCTGTTCAGGCTCGACAAACTCTTTCAGATACAATGCTGCGGTGATTGACCCACCAAATGGTGTAGAACCACAGTTTGCCATATCTGCAACGTCGCTCTTAAACAGGGCTTTGTATTGATCGAACAAAGGCAGCTGCCAGATCGGATCCTGAAGCGCATTACCTTGAGCGATCATGCCATTGGCCACTTCCTGATCTGTACTATAGAAGCCCGGCAATTCTGTTCCCAGCGCTATCCGGCAAGCGCCTGTCAAAGTAGCGAAATCAATCAACAGATCCGGTCCATCCGCTTGTGCTTCTGCCAGTGCATCACACAACACAAGGCGACCCTCTGCATCTGTGTTGTCAATTTCAACTGTCAGACCCTTGCGCGTCTGGATAACATCACCCGGACGAAATGCATTACGCGACACGGCATTCTCAACCGCCGGGATCAATACCCGCAGACGTACAGGCAAACCGGCCGCCATAATCATATGCGCCAGGCCCAGCACGTGAGCAGCCCCACCCATGTCTTTTTTCATGTTACGCATGCCGGAGGCCGGTTTGAGATCCAGACCACCCGAGTCAAAACAGACACCTTTACCGACCAAAGTCAGTTTGGGTGCATGTTCATCACCCCAACTCAAATCCAGCAGGCGTGGCTTATTTTCACTTGCTCTGCCAACCATATGAATCGTTGGATAGTTGTGTTCCAGTAATTCATCACCGACGATTTGAGTAAGCTGTGCACCAAATTGCGCAGCCAGCTCTGTACAGATCTCTGCCATATGTTGCGGCATCATGTCCGCCGCAGGCGTGTTGACCAAATCTCTTACTAAATAGATGGCATCAGCTTGATCCTGCAATTTCTTCAACATCGTTTCTGACTCAATCGCCAATTTTGCACTCGGCGCAGATGCCTTCTTGTATGCATCAAACGTATAGGCACCTAACAGGTAACCAAGCGCAGCCTGTTCAACAAATGCCTCATCACCTTGCAGTTGATAAGTGCCTTGCGGTAACTGAGCAGGTAAATCGCCAGCCAGCCACATATCATCCAGTGAATCGACCAGGCTCAGTACGGCCTGAATGTCGCCATTTTGAAGGTCTGGGATAAGTAAAGTTTTTTGCGTTTTCTGTCTGGTGGCCAGCGTGATGCTTTTAGCTTGTGGCGCATTTTCCTCTAGCCATTCGCTAAGCTGGTTTTCCTTAATAAAATGTACCGGTATTCCTTGTGATGAGTGAACAAGTAAATTACTCATACGTGCCTCTTGAATTACATAAACCTGACAAGAGAATACCAAGGTGGGAAAAATATTTCACTCACTGGATGCACAAAGCACAGTAATAAAGTGGGAACAGCTATCTGCTGACTCTTAGTCAGCTGATTTGTCAGAATTTTTAGGCTTTTTGCCCAAAGAGAACGAACTGGGTAACACATCAACCCCTAACCACTGGCCGAGCTTCACAATCAGGGGAATGGTAATGGGCGCAAAAGGCAATAAAGCAAACACCCCGAGACCCAGTCCTTTTAAAATATCAAAAAACTGCTGATTTGCCGCTGCCAGCTCTTGCTTTGACACTCCCCCCTGAGGGTATCGCTTATAAATATCCAGCATCTCACGGGTTTCTTGCTTTTCCTGAGCCAACGCTATTTTCAATCCGACCAAAGCACGTCGAAGCCTGATTTGCTGACGCTTCTTGCTTATCCTTGCAACTCGTATGGGCGCTTTGTGTACTACTTTAATTAATCGCATTAACATACTTGGGAAATCTTAGTATTGCCAATACTAGCAGAAATAAAAACGAGGCGTTAGCCTACGTAAGTCTGACCTCCAATCTCTCACCAATTAGTCTAATACCCGCTTGGCAATAACAAATGAGCGAGTTAGATGAAGAATACAACAGTTCACATTTTAAACATCTCAACAAAAAAACGCGCTGGAGTGCGCAATAATGACATTTTGGTGAACATATTTCATGCTGAAATGTACCTTAAAAAACACCAAGAAAGACTGTTTTTTGTACCACAAACAAAAAGTTATTGAAAAATTTGACCTAGTAAAATTCACTGCTACCTTTAAAGGTGCAGTGAACATATTTGCAATTATCTTTAATAACTAGTACACATTAGGTTAATGCGAGATGTGCAACTTGTGTATATTGTAAGAAATGACAACATATAATAACTGGGGAAACAGGATGAAACTACAGACAAACGCGCTAAGTCGTGCGATTAAATTTGCATTAGCGTCAACAGCAACAATGGGGTTGGCGGTAACCAGCGTACAGGCAGAAGAGGCCGATGCTGGTGCCGAAAACAAAAAAATAGAAAAAATCGCGGTGGTGGGCTCACGTGCTGCACCACGCTCGGTTGGTGATTCTCCCGTGCCTATCGATATCATCGGTGGCGACGAGATAAGCAAAGCCGGTGGCGACGACATGCTGGAATTGTTGAAAGGGTCCGTTCCTTCTCTCAACGTTCACGCCAACCCTATCAGTGACGCAGCCAGCTTGGTTCGTCCAGCAAACCTGCGTGGCCTGCCAGCAGACTCAACTTTAATCTTACTCAACGGTAAGCGCCGTCACCGCTCTTCCGTTATCGCCTTCCTAGGCGGTGGTATTAATGATGGTGCACAGGGTCCGGATATTTCCGTAATCCCCAGCATTGCACTCAAACAAGTGGAAGTACTGCGTGATGGTGCTGCGGCACAATATGGTTCAGACGCCATTGCCGGTGTATTGAACTTTGTACTTAAGGATGCCTCTGAAGGTGGCAGTGTTTCCGTCAAGCAAGGCCAATATTATGAAGGCGACGGCGACACAACAACCATCGAAGGTAACATAGGTCTGCCCTTTACTGACCAAGGTTTCGCTAACCTAAGCTTCCAATATAAAGAAGCCGATCCAACCAGTCGTAGTGTTCAGCGCCCTGACGCGCAAGCATTTATAGATGCGGGTTTACAAGGTGTTAGAGACCCGGCTCAGGTTTGGGGTGCACCAGAAATCAAAGACGACATCACACTGTTTGGTAATGTCGGTCTTGAACTGACCAACGATTCTCAGTTTTACATGTTTGGTAACTACTCTGAACGCGATGTGAAGGGCGGGTTCTATTATCGTAATCCAACAACGCGTCCGGGTGTATACGGCGGTGTGATCCGTAATGTCGACGGTGCCCCTGCACGACGTCACCTGACAGACGAAGCGCAACAAGCAGCCTGGGATGCAGCAAACCCAACGGTACTAGTCGGTTCATTGGATGGCTATGACCAACAGCTGAACTGCCCAGTGGTTGAAATCCAGGCCAATGGTCTGCCGGATCAAGCGGCATTAGATTCACTTGCAGCTGCCAACTGTTTTGCATTTAATAACATCCTGCCAGCAGGCTTTACGCCGTTCTTTGGCGGCAACATAACTGATACTTCTTTGACCATTGGTACCAAAGGAGAATTCACTGATGGCTTCCTAAAAGGCGCATACTACGATTTCAGTGGCTCGGTTGGCCGCAATGAATCACGCTACTTTATTACTAACACGGTCAACGCGTCGTTGGGTCCGGACACACCCATGGAGTTTAGCCCGGGTAAGTATATTCAGCTCGAGAAGAACTTTAACGCCGACTTCTCTAAAGGGTATGACTTTGACCTGGCCTACGATGTTAACGTCGCGGTTGGTTTTGAATGGCACGAAGAAACCTTTGAAGTGATCCCGGGTGATGAAGCCTCATTCATCGCAGGACCATTAACGACCCAAGGGTTTGGTATCGGTTCAAATGGTTTCCCTGGCTTCCAGCCTTCAGCTGGTGGGGAATTCTCGCGTCGTAACTACGCCGCTTATGTCGACATTGAAACGCCATTCACCGAAGAGTTTTTAATGGGTTGGGCACTGCGCTTCGAAGATTATGACTCATTTGGCTCTACCACCAATTACAAAGTGACCTGGCAATATCATGTTACTGAAGACATTGCATTACGTGGCTCTGTTAGCTCGGGCTTCCGTGCACCAACAGTCGGCCAGGCAAACGTGAGTAACGTACAAACCAACCTGAGTAGTGGTGTATTGGTTGACTCGGCGCTGCTGCCACCTACTAACCCAGTTTCCCAGATCCTGGGTGGTACCGAACTTCAGCCTGAAGAGTCGCAAAGTTACACATTCGGTGGTGTTTATCAATCAGGTGACTGGTTCCTGACGATTGACTACTACAACATTCAGGTAGAGGACCGTCTGAGTCAATCGAATAAGATTGATTTGACCCAGGCACAAAAAGAAGCTTTGAAAGCAGATGGTGTACCTAACGTCGACAGCATTGCGCAGGTATCCTTCTTTACCAATGACTTCGATACCACAACTCAGGGTGTTGACGTTGTTGCTAACTACTCTATGGACCTGCTAGGCGGCTTTGCCACTTTCAGTGCTGCGTATAACTGGAATGAAACTGAAGTTGACGAGTTTTCTGTCATCACAGGTGATTTCAAGGTAGCCCGTCTTGAGAAAGACTTGCCACAGCACCGAGCAACCTATACCTGGACGCAACAATGGGAAGAATTCTCAGGCTTCCTGCGCTACAACTACTATGGCGAATATCAGGGTGTACACGTCGACTATGATGCTACCGCTATCATGGCTGACCCAACATTCACATTCGATGCCGAGTTAACTTACTTTGCAACTGAAAATATCAGCCTGACGGTCGGTGCTAACAACATCTTCGACCAGGATGCTGAGAAAGTGGTCGACTTCCTGGAAGATGGCAACACAGAGCTTACGCCGTCAAACACTTGGGGCGGTATCTACTACGAAACGTCTCCATTTGGCATCAACGGTGGCTTCTACTACGTAAAAGCAACATACACCTTTTAACGACTTACTGTAACCCAGAAACAAAGGGGGAAGTAGCTATAGCTATTTCCCCTTTTTATTTCTATCATGTATAAAAAACTATTTATAACCACATGTTACTGCTAGAAAGAGCCTCTGAATTACTCGAAGAAAACCGGCTTCGCGAAGCCGAATTTATGTTCAAACAAGTGCTTAAACAGAATCCAAAAAACGGCAAGGCCCTGTTTGGTCTTGGCAGGATCTGTATGCGGCTCGAACAATACGATAACGCCATCTACTATCTGAAACGCGCCTGCGAACACTTGCCTAAAATGCTCGACCCGCTCTATGCACTGGCTGATGCGTTTGTCGCGGTTGGCTCACCCGTTGATGCAAAAACAGTACTCGAATACACCCTGAGTGTTGCCAGGCATAATGCCCAGGCTCACTATCATTTAGGGCAGTTTTATCTCGACTATGGATTTATCGACAATGCACGAAATGTGTTTGATGCTGGCCTATCTTGCCCTCATTCCGCCATTACGGTTTTTATGCTCCACGAGTTAATCAAACTCACAGAAGGCGAAAAACTAACCGAGTATTTAGCACTGCTCGATACACTCGATGCAGACCTGGATAACCCCAGAATACACATTGTGATTCATTACGCTAAAGCACATGCTTATGAAAAGCTGACAGACATTGATGCGGCTTTTGCACATTACCAGCAAGCCAATGCGGCCCAGCATGCACTCTGTGACTTTCACACCTCAGCCATGCAGCCCTTTTTTGAGTATTTAAAAAGCAGTTTTGATGAGGCTTTTTTTTCAAGACCGCCAGATAAAGTCAGGGCCACGTTTACCCCCGTCTTTATTGTTGGCCTACCTCGCACGGGCTCCACTTTGCTGGAGCAGATGCTGATCCAGCACTCTCAGGTAGGCTCTATGGGTGAAAGTACGGTCATTAGTGACGATATTGTGCCTTACCTGAGCATGCGCAACGAAGCGCCCTTTCCGGATTGCACCAAAACACTGAGTACCTCGATGCTCGACCATTGCCGTAATTTATACGTCGATGAAATAAAACGCCATCGAGTAGCAGAAGAAGCCGTGATCAACAAATTGCCTGCCAATTTCCAGAATATTGGCCTGATCTACAAAATGTTCCCGGATGCCCGCTTTATCCACATGACCCGGGACTTTATGCCAAATGCCTGGTCAGTGTATAGCAATCATTTTGCAGAAGATGAGCCTTACTTCTGCTCTTTACAAGAGTATCAGTTATACAGCGATTTGACCGATGACGTGATGACGCACTTTAAGACGATGCTCCCACGCAACATCCACACTATGAGCTACGAAAAGCTGCTTGAGGAACCAGAGCGGGAGATCCGCAAAGCACTTAACTTTATGTATCAAAAGTACGAGCCTGAATGCATGGAGTTCTATAAAAGCCACAAGGTCGTGTCAACACTGAGTAAAGCTCAGGTGCGCAAGCCGCTGAATACGGCGCCCCTGGTGAACTGGAAAAAGTTCGAGGCACAGATGAAGAAAGAACTGGCTCTGCCCGACCCGCACTAATCAGGTCTGTCCGTAACGTTCGAACCAGGCCAGTAGATCGGAGAACTGGTCGTGGCGCGCGGCGCTGTGCGTTAGCATATTGATATGATCGTAATCATGCTGATGACCATAGCGCCGGCCATATACAGTTATTTCCATAATGCCTGTGCCCGACTCAGCCATAAACTGCCTGATGTCTACCGGCTGTGCCAGTGCTTTGTCTTTGACCCCCGCGATATGTAAAGTCGGTGGCAGTGCCTTGTTTTTTAATGCCGCAGCGTAATCAAAGCCGTCGTCGCTGTCTACCCAGGGTCGGCGTTTCGCCCACTGCACACTCTGTGCATGAGATTTACGCGTTTCATTATCAGAGCCCCATTTAAGCTGACGAGCAGGCAGGTAGCCATGCTTCCTCACCTGCCAGAATGCGAGCGTATACCAGATCAGATTGGCCTTTAGCAGCTTTTCCGGGTGTCGATTATAGAGGCTCCTTTTTGTGCCAAAGTAAACACACGCATTGATATGTTCAATCTCTTCAGGAAACCTGGCCAGAACACTATTCAATAACACCCCACCCCAGGAATGCGCTACCCAGAACTGAGGCCGTTTACCGGTCATTGCCGTGATGTGCGCCAGAATTGCGGGAATATCTTCAACAATTGATTCCGTCTGACCGTGTTTATCCCCTTTGCTGATGGCAGGTTTACTTCCCCCTCTGCCTCGTAAATCCGCCACAAAACACTGATAGCCCTGTTCGGCCAGAAAGGGGGCAAGGCCTTTATTGCTCTGAGTATAAAAGATTTTACCATTTTCAACTGCACCATGGATAAGCAGCACTGCAGGGCCCATTTTCTGTTGCTGATAAATATGGCGAAGATGCAGCTGATACCCTTCCCCAACTGGCACATAAAGCGAGTTTTGTATGATCATGTCAGATTTTTACGTCATTTTTTAAACTCATCGTACCAACGGCATTTTAACATCGCAAGCGGGCTCATTCGGTCTTTGCAGGGAAAGAGGCAGCGCAAAACACATAATTTCGATATAATGGTGTATCAATAAAGTAAGAAAACAATTATTTAATGCACCCCAGAAATAAACACCAACAGGGCTATGACTTCGCCCGTCTTTGCCAGGTCAATCCGGCACTCACGCAACACCTGCGCAACAACCCGCATGGTGACAACACCATAGACTTTAGCGATCGCATTGCAGTGGTTGCATTGAATCAGGCACTGCTTGCCAGCGACTATGGGGTCAAACTCTGGCAACTGCCAGAACCTTTTTTGTGCCCGCCCGTCCCAGGCCGGGCTGATTATATTCATGCGCTGGCAGATCTACTGGCCGATGACAATCAGGGCGAAATCCCAACAGGGAAGCAGATCCGCTGTCTCGATATTGGTACTGGTGCGAACCTGATTTACCCGCTGATTGGTCAGGCTGAATATGGCTGGCAGTTTACCGGCTCTGACATCAACCCTATGGCCGTTTCGGTGGCACAAACCATCGCGAAAGCGAATGGACTGGGGATTAAAATAAAGCAGCAAAAAGATCAGCAGGCCATTTTTCACGGGATCATTAACGCGAAAGAAACCTACCATCTGACGATGTGCAATCCGCCCTTCCATGAAAGTGAGCAGGCAGCCCAAGCAGGAACAGCGCGAAAATGGCGTAATCTGGGCAAATCTCAAAAACCCGGGCAACTGAATTTTGGTGGCCATGCACCAGAGCTATGGTGTCCGGGCGGTGAACTGACGTTCATTAAGTCCATGATCCACGAAAGTCAGGATTTTGCAGATCAGGTTGGCTGGTTCACTTCACTCGTATCGAAAAAAGACAATCTGCCGGCCTTGAAAAAAGCCCTGCAAGCGGTCAAAGCAAGTGAAGTAAAAGTCATTGATATGCAACAGGGTCAAAAAGTCAGCCGCTTTATCGCCTGGTGTTTTTAACTAAGTGTGAGCTCAAAGTCTATTGAGCTCAGCCTTATAGTGCTTTCTACAGACCGACACATAACGGTCATTTCCGCCAATCTCAACCTGGGCACCATCAGCAATTGCATTTCCAGCCGCATCCAGTCGCAGAACGTGGTTCGCCTTGCGACCACAATGGCAGACCGTTTTCAGTTCGATCAGTTTGTCTGCCCAGGCCAGCAAATACTGGGCACCTTCGAACAGCTCTCCACGGAAATCGGTTCTGAGCCCGTAGCACAAGACCGGGATCCCCAGTAAATCAACCACATCGGTTAACTGAGAGACTTGCTGTTTATTCAAAAACTGGCTCTCGTCGACCAAAATACAATCCAGCGCTTGCTTATCATGCGACTGATTGATTAGGTGCAACAGATCCGTTGCTGGCTCGTAAGTATGTGCATCTGCTTCAAGCCCGATACGAGAGGCAACCTTGCCAACGCCAGCACGGTCATCGAGTGCGGCAGTCAGGATAAACGGATTCATACCCCGCTCACGATAATTAAATGCAGATTGCAATAATGTGGTGGATTTTCCGGCGTTCATCGCCGAATAATAAAAATAGAGTTGCGCCATATGCTCGTATCTGCCGCTAAAAAATTCGCGATAGTCTACCCAAACTCTGACAATTAAGCCAGCCTAGTCAAATACCTGCCATGGTACTTTTGTGGGGGTTCGACTGCTGTCCTGCGTATCACCTGGATAGCTTTGGCGATTAATGTAAGCAATGTAGATATGGTGCAGTTCAGAGGTACTCAACGTAGACCATAACGCTTGCGCTGTTGGCGCATGCAGCGCTTTAAATTGCTTCGAAAACGTCAGATAACCAAAGCTAATATCGAGCGGCGGATAAACCGCAGCTAGCTGCTTTCGATAAGGAAAGGCTTCGACCGCTTTACCATCGACCTGACACAAGCCAAATGTGCCATGTACCTTGCCCTTGAGTACTAATTCAAACGCATCGCTTTGTGAATCTGTGTTCAGGATAGTGTATTTATCGCTACCGACAGCGTCAGCAACTGAATACCCTCTTGGCACAGCCAGATTGATGGGGTAACTACGTTCGTGAATGGCGGTTTTTAGTTGTGTCATGCCGACCAGACAAGTACCGAGTCGGCTGATAGAGCTCAGTGTGTCGGGGGAGCCGTCCTCATTAAGTGGATAGGACAAAAAGGCTTGCCGCGCTTGTCGGTAACTGGCAATCACAGCATCAACGCGATTACGTTTTATCTCGTACAAACATCGTTGCCAGGGCTTGCGTACAAACTGAAACTGTACGCCATCCACTTGGGTTTCAAGGTGTCTGAGTATCTCAATGGTTGCGCCCGGGTTTTCCTGCGGCACGTCAAACCCGTTACCCAGAAAAAATGGCGGAATATGTTTATCTTCGTAACACAGTCTGATGGATACTTTCGCAGCGGCCTGGCAGCAAACAAACAAAAATATCAACGACATTACAGTCAATCGCATTAAAACAGGACTTTAGGTCGGGCTTTCTCTTAGTATATAACTCACCTTAAAGCTTGGCTATGAACAGTCTACATTACTGGGTAATTTTTATCCCTTCGTGGGCTAAAAGCCAGGATTTACGTTCCAATCCGCCAGCATATCCGGTCAACTTGCCGTTTGCACCAATAATGCGATGACACGGAACGATAATGCTGATTGGGTTTTTACCATTGGCTGCCCCAACAGCGCGGACCGCTTTTGGATTGTCCAGCCTGTTTGCCATCCAACCATAGGTATTTGTTTCGCCATAAGGGATTTGTCGCAGCAGTTGCCACACCGCTTGTTGAAAAGGCGTGCCCTGGGTGTCCAGAGCAACATCAAACTCACTCCGTTGCCCTACAAAATACTCGGTTAACTGAGTGCAGGCGCGTTTAAGATGCTCATTGGTCCCCTCTGAGTACACAGATTTAGGCGCGAAGCCAACATAACTCAGCCCCTTATCAGTTGCCTGTAAAGTAATATCGCCAACCGGACTGGCCAGATAGGTTTGAATAGTCATAAATTACTCCCTGAACAAACGTGTCGTTATACCAATTTACTTAATTAAGTGTTTTATTTTGAGGCGAGAAAATAGGGTCGATAACCAGGCAAAAATTTCGCTATTTAGTTATTCTAAATGAGAAATTTTTAACGCAGTTAGCGTCATATTTGCTCCTTCAAATAGAACATGTATTAAGTGAAATTGGTATTATTTTATTTGCTGCCATAGCTGAAAAGTCAGATAGCTTCTAAATGGGGCACAGCCAGGCTCATCTATCTGCCCGACCTTATCGATGGCTTTTTGCACTCCGAGATCCCCGCCCAAATAAATATCCGGCGCACTCAGCCCCCGCATGCTTGCATAGTCCACAGTCCAGGGACCTATTCCTTTAATTGCCAGCCAGGATTCTGGTGTGCATTCTGGATCGTCCACATGATGCTGCGCCAAGGCTATTATTGCCTGCTTACGGCGTTCAGGCATTTTAAAAAATGACAGGTCAGATGACGCAATAACGTTTGCTGAGGGAAATTGATACGTGCCATTTTTCTGCTTTTCTCCCAGCTGTTCAACTAACTGGATCATTAGGTTTCTGGCAGCCGTAACACTAATTTGCTGCCCTAAAACAGCGCGTATTCCCGCTTCGAAAGGAGTCCAGATCCCGGGTAATCTCAGCCCGTCCTGAAGCGTAATGTCACTACAATGTTGCTGTAAATGCGTGTTGATAAACGCGGAGTCCGCATCTAAATCCAATACCCGGCGGATATTATTCACCACCAAAGGTAACCCTTTAAGATCGCTGATCTCAATCGTTACTCTGAAGCGGTTCTGAGACTCCTCATAATGCGCAGTAAAGCAACCTTGATAATCGCCCAATCTAAAATTACGTCCGTAAGATGTGTCATCTAACCACTCCAGAGGCGTTACCAAACGATGCGCCAAAAATTCGCACATCGCCTGCCAATTGTAAGGGGGACGAAAGGCCATCATTAATTCAATCTGCTGACTCACTTCAGCACCGTGACGTAAGCTCGATGGCGTAATCTGATAGAGCCGACTAAATGCGTCGTTAAAGCGACGCTGAGAATTAAACCCGCAAGCATACGCGACCTGAGTAACCGGTAAGGCTGTTTGCTGCAACAGCTGCTTTGCCAAGTCACACTGTTTAAACAGCGCATATTTTTTTGGCGCTATACCATAATATTGTTGAAACAGTTTGGTCAGATATCGTGTCGTGATCCCCAATTTGTCTGCCAATTGAGTTACACTTGCACTGCCCAGAAAACCACCATCAATTAACCTTTTCGCTCTGACTGCCGTGGTTTGAGTACCCAGCCAGGCATAACTACCAGGCGCACTGTCTGGTCGACAACGAATGCAAGGTCTAAAACCGGCTTGTGCAGCACAATGCGCATGCTGATAATACTGCACATTATGCTCTTTTGCCGCCGGCGCCGGACATATCGGACGACAATATATACCTGTGCTCTTCACCGCAACATAAAATAAACCATCAAACCGAGGATCCCGGCTCTGTCGTGCTCTGGCACAAACTTCTGAGGAAAACATATATCAACTCTTCTGTGTGACTCAGACTCAGTGTAAAACCAGTGTTGCAAAGGTACTGGCCATTTTCGGAACCCTATAAAAAATACCTGCGGGCTATACCTCTATTATGCGCGCATTAGCGTCACATGAGTAGAGATGACCGGATACAAAATCTCCCAGCCCTGTTACGAAAACTCACTATGGCACGACCAGCCCACTGGGCTATTGCACCTGATTGCTATTTAAAGTCCAAAAACTGAACTGAAATGAGAATAATAATCAGTTGTTAATATGTTGATTTATATAGATTTTTTATTGACATGAAATTATATACACGTACACTGGCGTCAATTTAGAACGAATTGAGGTGACACTTATGCAAGGCAAGCAACAGGTAATTGATGCATTTAACGCACTACTGGCTAATGAGCTCGCAGCCATTGATCAGTACTTTATTCATTCCCGCATGTATGACGACTGGGGTTTGAACAAACTTTATGAGCGTCTTAATCACGAAATGGAAGAAGAAACCACACACGCAGACTGGTTAATCAAGCGTATCTTGTTCCTTGAAGGTGTCCCTAACATGACTAAACGCCGCGATCTGCTTATAGGTAGCGACGTAAAATCCATGATGGAAAACGATCTTAAGCTAGAACTGGAAGTAGTAGAAAGCGTTAAACAGGCCATTAAGATCTGTGAACAGGAGCAGGACTACCAATCACGTGCTGTCCTCGAAAAGCTGCTGTTTGATACCGAAGAAGACCATGTTTACTGGCTAGAACAGCAAATCGGTCTTATCGACAAAATCGGTATCCAAAACTATCTGCAATCTCAGCTGGCGTAAGGAATCATTATGAAAGGCGACAAAGCGGTAATAACGGCACTGAACACCGTACTTGCAAATGAGCTGGTTGGTATTAACCAGTATTTCCTGCATGCCCGTATGTTTAAGGATTTTGGTTTTACCCAGCTGGATAAGGCGGATTACAAAACCTCTATCCAAAAAATGAAGAATGCGGATCGCCTGATTGAGCGAATTCTGTTTCTGGAAGGTTTGCCTAACCTCCAGGACCTGGGGCGACTCAAAATTGGTGAAAACAGCGAGGAAATGATTGCGGCCAATATGGCATTTGAGCAAGCGTCCTTGGGAGATCTGGTTGACGCGATTGCATTGTGTGAAGAAAAACAGGACTACATTAGTCGTGAAGCGCTCGACAATATCCTCAATGAACAGGAAGAACAAATCGACTGGCTTGAGACCCAGCAACACCTTATCAAAGTCACCGGTATCGAAAACTACCTGCAGACGCAGATGTAATACTAAAAAAGGGCTTTAAAGCCCTTTTTTGAGAAAATGGTTTGAACGAAAATTTGATCAGGCAACTTGCTCAGTCACATCCACGATGTCGATTAGCTTTTCGTTCAGTATTTTCTTAGCGCAGTTACAACACTTACCACACTGAGATCCCACACCTAACTCTTTGCTCAAATCGCGCATAGACCTTGCGCCATCATCTATAGATTCGGCGATTTTTTTGTCCGTCACACCGTGGCAAATGCAGATATACATAACTGAAAACCATTCTCAATAACCTTAACTGCGGATAAGTTTAATCTAAACAAAAATGGTTATCAACAACAAAAACAGAAATAATGAGAATAATTCGTAGTTGCATTGATTGTGTTTTTGATACACCTTTTAGTTCAACGGCTTAGGTTTTACCTAAACTAGCGTTTTTTACCTAAAAATTGGCCAGCTGAGTCATTTTTACGAATTCTCGTTCAGCTCAGCCTATAACTTGGTATAATTAGCATAATCTGAGCAATGTATGCCTCAGCGAATATGACAGCACAAAAGCGTAAAAGGACTGTTCACTGTTGTGCGCCTGGGAACGTGTGAATGAACAACTGGCTACAAGCAGCTTTATTGTCTTTTTTAATGATATATCACCACCTGGTGATTGCAGATCCTTATTATGCAAATCAGATCAGCCGCTTGTCGACACAGGAAGGACTTTCTCAGTCGAGTGTCACCGCGTTGGTACAGGACAAGCAGGGATACATCTGGATCGCGACCCATCAGGGCTTAAATCGACATGACGGTAACCAATTTAGTCCCTTCAAGGGACAGGCACTGTTCTCAGGCAGTGACATTTTGCTGCTCCAACTGCTAGACAATGATCAACTATTTATATCAACAGTACAATCAGGCGCATTTCTGCTAAACACCCGTACTTTATCGCTGGTGAAATTGTTTGACCAGGGAGGACGTCAGGGCATAGCGCCAGATGCTGCGGTGAATGCCATTGTGCAGTATCAAGATCAATACGTGATTGCAATTGAAAACGTACTATACAGCGTCGATGCACAGACACTTGCGTCGGAACGTTTGCTCACTCTGCCACGTAATGCCTATGTCCGCACCATGCTGGCGTGGCAGGATACTTTGCTCATTGGTTCTGAGTCTGGACTGTTTCAATTCAAAAATGAGCAACTCAGCTCACTAAATCACCAGGGCTCAGTAGACAAATCTGCACTCAATAATAATGTAAAACTGCTCAAACCAGACCCGGCGTTGGGGCTACTGGTGGGCACAGTAGAAGGCTTGTTTGTCATTCCAGGTGATGCCAGTCAGCTATCGGACCTGCAGGCTTATGAACTAGTTTCTCAACTCAATATCTGGGCCCATGAAATCGGGCCATATGGAGAATACCTGGCCACTGATTCGGGTCTATATCTGCTCGACCGCCGTAATCATAGCGCCAGTAAGCTATTTTCATTCAGCGAAAGCCGCTATTTGACACCGCAAAATACCATTCCTGTCATGTTATTAGACAAGCATGCAAACCTGTGGATGGGGTCCAATAATAATGGGACATTTGTTTGGCCAACTTCAGCGTACCGATTTAAACTGCTGGCCTCCCATAACAATAACTTTAATAACAATATCTGGGCTGTGCATCAAAAAAACGATGGCACACTTTGGCTTGGCAGCGATGATGGATTACACCGTTTTTCTGCCGGCCAAAAGGCAACCCTTCAACAGAGTTATTTTCGTAACCAAAGCCACAAACCGGCGTATGGCAGCCACGCTGTCTATAACATCTATAGCTCCCCCTATCTGACTGACAATATGCTCCTGCTTGATACCAAAGCCGGGCTAAAACAGTTTGACATCTCAACCGGAGAAGCCTCTGAGCTCAAAGTCACCAACGCGACCGTTGCCATGACGGGCGAAGACCATTTAGTCGGCTCTATGCTGGTAGATCAGCGCACCCTCTTGTTCCATACGCACCATAATATTTACCTTTATGACATTGCCTTACAAACGGTTACCACATTAAGTGAGCTGGAAACACAGCTAAATGACCTGCAAGCTCTATTATTTCTGCAAGCCAGACCTGAAAAGCCCAATGAGTTATTATTCAGCACCGCCAACGCGCTTGTGAGTTACGATCGCCTGAGCCACCAGGTCAATATTTTGTGGCAAGCAGAAGCCGCCCCTGATAGCGCCTACCCTATCGTGAATGACTGGATGAAGGATGGCCAGGGCCGACTTTGGCTGGCAACCAACACAATGGGGCTCATTGCACTCGAAACACACAGTTTCCAGCGCATCATACATATCACAAAGGAGCAGGGACTTGGCACCAACACCCTTTACGAACTGGAACGTGATCTACATAACCATCTTTGGATAAGTAGCCAAAATGGCCTTTATAAACTCAGTTTAGAAACACTACAGCTCGATCATTATGATCATCGCAATGGGTTGGTTACCAACGAATTTAACCTCGGAGCCAGTCAGCCTTTGCATTCAGGGGAAATACTGTTTGGTACCCCCAACGGCGCGATAAAGTTTGACCCAAGTGCCTTTACTGTGCCAGCAGAAACAGAGCAACTTGCCTTCTCCGGTGTGCAATTAATGTCCAGGCCCATACTCGCCTCACCTGCTCAACTCGAAGCACAGACTTTGCAGTTTGAATATGACGACATGGGGTTTCGCTTTGAATTTAGTCAGTTCAACATTTTTAATGTGCGGCGTAATTTTATCACGGCTCAACTGTCGGGCCCGACTTCTCTCGAAGTCAAAGATGTTAAGAATAACTATCTGTTTTTTAATACCTTAAAGCCGGGAAAATATACTCTGACGCTGTCTGAGTTTCGACCTGGTGGCGCTGCAAAACACGCACAAAGTCTGCTGCATTTTGAGGTCAAGCATGCCTGGTGGAATACACCGTTGGCTATCACCAGTTACCTGTTGCTGATTGCTGGATTTCTGGCCATGCTCTATCGCAGGCATCAGAGCAAGCAACTTGCTCTGCAACAAACCTATGACCAGCTAGTACATGCAAAAGCCCAGACCGATTTGGCACTGACGAAAACACAAAGCGGGCTGTGGAGCATGGATATGCAGACTCAGCAATTTACCTTGCTCAGCAATACCCAGGACACCAGCCAAAGTAAACAGCTCAGTCTGACTGTTTTTTTTGACAAAGTGCATCCACAAGATCAGGAAATGGTGCAGCGTCAATGGGCGCGCTTTATTGCCTCACCCGACAGTCAGCTCTCGATCACCTACCGGATTTATTCAAAGCAACAAGGCTGGCTCTGGTATCACGATATTGCCAAGGTCAGTGAATGGGATGCCAAAGGTGCGCCACTAAAGGCATCGGGTATCTACAGTAACATCACTGAGCAAAAAGCAAACCAACTGAATGCTGCGATGTTTGCCCAGGCCCTGTCTCAGATCCAGGACTGGTTATTGATCCTCGACAGCAACCTACAGCTTTTATCTGTCAACCAAAGTTTGTCTTCATCTTTGGGGTTGGACCCATACGAGCCTCAAAAACAACTGACACTCAGCGAACTCAAACAGCGACTTGGCCGACAACAGCTAATAAAACTACTTAACGCGCTGCGTAACATCCTGCCCAAAGAGAACATAAAACTAGAAATTGATGTGACATTTGATGATCAGCGCCAAAGTGCAGTTCAGCTCAGTATCAATGCCATCACAGATGAACAAGGTGAAATAGAATTTTTAGTCATCGTTGGTTCCGACTTATCTCAGCAAAAGCAAGCACAAAGTGAGTTACGTTATCTCGCAAACTTTGATGCCCTGACCGATTTACCTAATCGCAACTTAATGCTGCAACATATTGAATTTGCAATTTATAATGCCACTAAAAGTCATTCCGGATGCGCATTGTTGTTTATCGATCTGGACAAATTCAAACCAATCAATGACGCCTACGGCCACTCTGCAGGGGACCAGCTCCTGATTGCCGTAACGAAAAGGATAAACAGCACCTTAAACGCGCACTGCATTCTGGGCCGTCAGAGTGGAGATGAGTTCATTGTTCTGATAAAAACTTTCGAAGATGTCGCCCAGGTCACAGAGCTGGTGCAACAGATGATCACCTCGTTATGCAATAAATACGAAATAGATGGTATCTCTATGAGCATCTCTGCCAGCGTGGGCGTCGCGATTTTTCCATTTGACGAACAAACAGCGGAAGGCTTGTTGCGAAATGCAGATATCGCAATGCTGCATGCCAAACAAAGCGGCAGAAATAACTTTAAGTTTTTTACCAGTGAAATGAATGCGCACCTGAGCAGAAAGCTCAGCTTAGAAGCGGCGCTAAAGGAAGCGGTAGCTGACAATCAGTTTTACAATCATTATCAGCCTATTGTGAACACCACCAACCACACTTTAACAGGTGTAGAGCTGCTAATGCGCTGGCAGTTGGGAGCAAAACCTGTATCACCTGCAGAGTTTATCCCAATTGCTGAAGAAGTCGGCTTGATAGAGCAAATGACTACGCAGGCTTTACGTAATGCTCTTGAGGAACTTACGCCATTTTTCCATCAACAGGCCTCATTTTATTTGTCATTGAATCTCTCACCTCAACATATTATGCGTGATAACCTCGCTCCCTCTTTGGACAGTATCGTGGCGGAGTTTGGTTTGAGCAATCATCAGCTTAAGCTGGAAATCACCGAAACCAGCTTCCTGGCAGACCGGCATAAAGCCAGTAAAACACTGGCCCAGCTTAAGAAATTTGGCTTTACACTGTTGCTGGATGATTTTGGTACAGGCTACTCTTCGCTCACGTATCTAAGTCACTTCCCTATCGACATTATCAAAATTGATCAGAGCTTTATCCGCACATTGGAAACGCACCCCCATAATCGCTCCATCGTAAAGACCATCTATATGCTGGCACAAAACCTCAATATGGCATGCATCGCTGAAGGGGTAGAAACCGCCCAGCAGCTTAGTTTTCTTCGCGATCTGGGCTGCGAATACATGCAGGGATATTATTTTTCTAAACCTTTAAGTGCAGCGGGCTTGTTTGAGCAATACCCACCTGATGTGGCCAACGTGAGCTAATTACTTATTCGCTACGCCATCGTGCCAGACATTGATACAATGCGTCAGGCTCGATGGGCTTAGAGACAAAGTCATCCATTCCCACCTGCAAACATTTCACTTTATCCTCGTTAAAGGCATTTGCTGTGATAGCAATGATGTAGGGCGTACCGTATAAGTCAGGGTTTTGCCGGATCCGACGAGTACAATCAAACCCATCCATATTCGGCATCTGACAATCCATCAGGATAACGGGCATATGGCTGCCCTCTAAGACAGACAACGCATCCAGGCCATCATTTGCTTTAGTCAGATTGCAACCTGTGTGCTCCATTAATTTCGCCGCTACAATCTGATTGATTGGGTTATCTTCAACCAGCAAAACATTCACACCACTCAGGTCCGGTGCGCTAACATGCTGTTTCTCTTCTTGCTGTGCTTCGCCCTGAGTAGCAGGCAAAATCACCGTAAACGTGCTGCCCTTGCCGGCCTCACTCTCTAAACTAATTGTCCCACCCATTGCCTCTGCCAGACGTTTACATATTGTCAGGCCAAGCCCTGTTCCACCATATTTACGTGTTGTGGAGACATCTGCCTGAATAAACTCTCCGAACAGCTGCTTCTGTTTCTCTTTCGCAATCCCTACTCCGGTGTCCGAAATATCAATGTGCAGGGCTTCGTCGACGTAGCAGGCACTGAGCTTAATACTACCCTGCTCGGTAAACTTGCCAGCATTACTGAGCAAGTTGTTAATGATCTGCGTCACCCTCAACTCATCCAGCTTAAGGTACTCAGGGATCGTGTCGTTAACCTCATAGCTAAAAGTCACACCGGCCTTCACGCCGGTTTTGCAAAAGGACGTGGTCAGCGAATGTAGCATCTGACGAAAGGCAACATCGTGCCTGTCCAGCTCCAGAGCACCCGCTTCTATTTTGGAATAATCAAGAATGTCATTCAGTATCAGCAGAAGGTTATGCGCAGACTGGTAAATGATCTGCAAAGACTCAGCAACGTCTGTATCGTGGGTGTGCCGCTGCATATCCGCGGTCATGCCAATTATCCCATTGAGCGGAGTACGTATTTCATGACTCATATTGGCCAGAAACAAACTTTTTGCTGAACTCGCTTTATTTGCCCTGTCGAGCGCATCAATTAACTCTTCTGTTTTCTCCTGTACCTGGCTCTCTAATTGGGCATTAAAATTGGTGAGCTGAGCATTAAGCGACTGATTTTCCTGATTAGCTTTTTGCAACTTCTTGAAGCTCATGGACAGCTTAAACGCCAGCTGAGTAAACTGTTGCTGTAACGTAATTACTTCAAGAAAGGTGGCTTCTTCGCGAGGGGATAAATCATCATGACGACTGGCCGGGTCAAACCCATTCAGCCGACTACTAAGGTCATGCATTGGGTTGATCAGCATACGGGTTAGTTTGCTGACCAAAACACTGCTCAGTGCGATAATAAACAGGGCGAGGAAAAAAGACTGTCCCCATGCCGATGCGACCGCCATATTGACATACTTGCGCTCCACCAGACTGATGACCTGCCAGCTAAATTCCTCTGAACGCACACTGCGGCGGTAAAACACCTCTTCGGTCTTACCAACATACAGGTTTAAATCGTCGTTGGTCAGCGAATTTAACGTCGCTTCATCCAGCTCATCAAGTGTATTAAAGTCGGACTTAAGAGAACTAAATACCACTTTGTTTTCACTATCCAAGATCATCAGGTGCCCAAGGTGCGACAAAATGCGAGGAATAAATTGCTCAAATGTATTGAAAAATACAGATCCTTCCACAATCCCGGCAAAGTTGCCCCTATCATAGATAGGCGCCGAAATAGCCACTATCGAATCATCACCAAATCCCCTGCCCCGGAAAATGCCCGACACAAACCCATTCGGATAATACGGTGCCTGAATAAAATACTGACGATCTGAGACCGCCGGGACTTCGCCGGCCAGACTGGTTCTGAGCGTATCGGGGTAAAAGTGGGTAACCAGCCCGGATTCATCCGCGGTTATGGCAGTACGAATATTTGGATAAGATTCGACCAAACGTGTGATTGTATGCTGCTGATCCAATCCCGCTTCAATGTTGTGCGCAGCATCTGCCAAAGCACGGCGGTGATTGCCAAGAAAGCTGTCTATCCGTTGCGCCGTTGTGTTCGCAACATCACTCAGCTGTGCTCTCACCTCGTATTCTATGCGTTCATAGTGGCTATTCGTCAGCATAATGGTTGTCACCAGTACCACCAGAATAATGAGGTGACTGATCATATAATTCAAAATTCGATACAGTGGCTTGGCCTGCCACAATTGCTTGAATAAAAATAACGACAGCAAGTCGACAATAACCAGACAAATAGCCGCATTGATAAAGTACTTGGCCAGCGCGGTCATAATAACCAGTAAGTTGAGGTCAAGGGCAAACTTGCCGAACAGGAAGAGCAAGGGGATCCCAAACAACACCCAAAATGCCAGGCCCCGCATGAATAAAGGCTTGTTAGGTCTGACACAAAAGATCTGTAACCAGACTATCTCTAACAAAAACACCGTAGATGGCCAGCAATGGCCCCAGCGGTAAAATATAAAGGCCGCCCCAATCGCCACACACAACAAAGCATAGCGCCAACCCAGCGACATCAAAGCAAGAATAACGAACAGCTGACCAAGCAGAAACTCGGAACTATCCAGGAACCATAGGGGCAGAAGGTTAGCAAAACCACCTAACAACCCGAGCACAACCGCAATCGCGATCTTAGGTAATGCTGTTATTTTCCCGAACAATACTCAGGCTCCTCTTGAACTCAACACCCACAGGATCCTGCCCCTCATCTTATGAGTACTACGCAGGTCCTGAGTTTCGCACAGCTATGCAAGTTATTTCCGGCAACACGCAAACCTGTGTTGCTCATTTTGAATAGCTTGCAATTTTTTTACTGATACTGTTAAAAAGTAAAGGAAAAACTGACTTTTGCCAAGTTTAGTGATCCGGACAATCGTGGCTTTCTATTTGTAAAACGCATTGTTTAACCGCATAGGTGTTCATTAAAGCACGTTCTACTTCCAGACGACACGCTTCGTCGTGCATTTCAATCGTGCAGTGATGTTTAAGCACAATATGCGCCCCGACGGTTAACTGATTATCCAACATAGTGACGGTAATGTTGTGAACACTCTCAACGTGTTCAGTCGACAGGATCAGCTGTTCCAGTTTTTCGACAGCCGGTAGCATTTGCGTTTTTTCCGTCAGTCCCTGGATACACGCATAGATCACCTTAACACCGGTGAACAACACGAACACCGATATAAGCATGCTCGAGACAATATCAATAACCTGCCAGTTGGTCAGATGGATCAGTACACCTGCAACAAAGGTAGAAATGGTCGAAAGCAAATCGAAAAAGGAGTGCAGAAATACCGCATAAACATTGATGCTATCTTTGCGGCCCTTATATAACACCCAGGCCGAGGCACCATGAAACAAGAACCCAACAGCGGCTATGCTCGACATCGCAAAGGCATTCACATTTAGGTCATGCCCTTGTGCATGATGTCCAAGCCGATCGCCGCCTTCAAGCAAGATAATTGCAGCGATGGATAAATACAGCAGCCCATTAAACAGACCACCGGTATACTCCGCCTTTTTATATCCATCGTTATAGGTTTTCGCCAGCTTGATTGCGACTGACGAGGCGATTAGCGCAATGAGCAAAGAGCTATTGTGTACAAATAAATGCCCGGCATCGGCTAGCACAGCCAATGAATTGGCATAATACGCACCGACAACCTGAATAATCATAAAGGTACATGTGAGTGCAAGTGCGATAAGGAGTCGATTACGAGACGCTTGGTGTGTTGTCAGATCGGTCATTCGAGCAGTTTAATGCCTTATAAAATACAGCAGGGGAAATGATAAAGAGTCGCAATTGTACCCTGATTTCAACGCCCGCGCATCAAAAATGTCAGTAGTAATATCAATCTGAATAATTAATTGGCATCACCTGGCCTTGCAAACCTCGGTGACAACAGGGCTAAGATTGAGGAAATTCGACTTGATGTGCGATTTACAATCAAAATGATGTGTATTGGTGGCAGTGAACAACCCGCTTATTCATTCGCAAAAGTCCATACATCGGTGAGATTGCACAGATTTTCATTCACGCACTCAATCGCTTGTGGCGTTGTCCATAGCTTAACACAGCCTGCTCAAATAAACTGACTTGCTCATGGCTAAACTGACACCGGGTATACCTGAGTATATCCAGCGACACCTCACTGACCTTACAGCAATCTGTCGGCCGGGTTGGGCTAAACTCTGCATCATCGGGAAACACCGCCAGCCAGCGTACACCGAATGGCGTATTTAACACCCCGGCCAGTGTAGCAGCTCGTTGTGCCGCAGCTGTAAGCGGATTTGCCAGGTAATGGGTCTTGTTCTTGTACCGGCAGGGCCAAACCTGACTGTCCGTTTCGACCGCAATCAACCCACTTTGCTCAACTACCACCACCACAAAAACACCAAATGGTGACAACACAACACAATCTAAAGACAACGCCTCCAGCGGCTCCGGATACAGGTGACGCGTGAGGATGGTATAGTGTTTTGCGTCAAGCGATGTCGTCAGGCTGCGATAAACCTGCCATTTCAGCTTTTCAGCCTGTGTTTTATCGGCATCACGTTTACGCATATAAAGGTAACGCGCAGCAGTCCATACAAGATACACCAAAAAACACAATGCAATCAGGTTAAGCGCGGTGAACTGAGACTGAGATTGCACATCCGGTTGTGTCATAGCCAGATCCGACGCAGCATTGGTTATCTGTACACCAGCGCCTTTATCTGGCACTTTGCCAAAGGCTGGCTCCGCGCCCATCACATTGGCACTGACGATAAACAAGCAAACCAAAATCCATCTAACCATGCCGCCACCTTCTTTTTAGCGTTGAGCTAATGCGTTAAGCGTCCAGGCCTCTAAAATCCCGTCACTACTTAATGTCAGGAGGGTATGTCTGTCCGCCGCATACATATCCACTATGGTCGCCCCATCGTGAACAAAGTTAATTTGCCAGGTACCCAGCTCCTCGCCATTTTTCGCATTCCATATACTCAAATGCGATTTTGATGAGGATGTTGCGAGCAGCTCGCTGCCTTTGATAAACAGCGCTTTACGAAAGACTTTAAAACGTGACATATACTGAAGTTCACTAATGCTCTGCCCATCGGTCAATGAGGTAACAACCTGTTCATTCAAAGCATCAGACGCAAACAAGGCTGAAAAGTCATCACGCACTGCAACACTGGTAACCCGGTGATCAAACTCTTTCATAAAAATAGGCTCTGCCGAGCCAAATTTCCACAGCGCCAGCTTGCCATCCTGAGCACCAGTCACGAATAGTTCACCCTTGTCATCCCAAAACACATGCTGAACCGGCCGCGAGTGCGGTGCAAATCGGTTATTTATCTGGGTATGTAAATCGGCCATATTGATGGTGCCATCCGCCATTGCCACAATGGCTTTGTCATTTTTGGGCGATATAGCCATAGCTGTGATCACCGCACCGGGTGTCACACCACCAAATGCGACCTTGGTCACTAACTTACCTTTACTCAGTGACCAAAAAGCCAATTCTGACTCGCTGGCAATCACCAACATCTTTAAATCTTCAGACAAGGCTACATCTCGAACAAACTCAGGCGTCTTTTCTTTGGGCACTGTGAACTCAACCTGTTGAGTAGCCACATTCCAAACCTGAATTTGTTTTTGATTATCAAATGTGACGAGCTTAGTGCCATCCTTTGAGAAGTGCCCTATCGCAATACCACTGTCATTCAGTCTGCCAACATTCCCCTGACTTAGCTGGATTTCCTCATTGCATGCACTCAACATCACCACACACAATGCCGCCAGCAATACCTTTAACCACATAACTTTACTCGTGACACCACTAAAACCGCCATTATACGTGCATTAACTGAGAGTAAAAAGTACACCTGAAAACGTGTACCACTTTTAACAGCACAGATAGTAGACGAAACCTGTTCCTGTTACTATTACATCTCAATAACACAACACCTGCGCTATCACAGCAAGAAGCACACCAGCCCTCACTCACGATTTAGTAAGCTACTGATCTGCCACAACTCAACAAAACCGTCACTGCTGAGTGTGAGCAGTTCACCTTGCGAGTTAGTATACATATCTAGCACAGTGGCATCGCGACTCTGGGCCTGGATAGCATAAGCGCCAATTTCCTGACCGTTTTGAGCATCCCACAAAGTCCACCAGGCTTTTGACGACCCCGTTGCCAAATAACGTTGATCTGCACTAAACGCAGCTGCCCGAAACCATCTGAAACGCTCCGGGTAGCGCAAGTTAACGTCATAGTCAGCATCTGCGTACACGGAGAATATACGCTGCTCATTGAGTGCATCGGATGCAAACAGCTGGGTCTGATCAGCACTGTGCGCGATGCTGGTAATGCGGCGCCCAAAATCAAATCGCCGCTTAGTCATCATTGTACGTGCGTCGTATAATAGTACCTGGCCATCATGCCCTGCGCTCAGCACACTTTGGCCTTGTCCACTCATCGCCACATGCATCACTTTACTGTCGTGAAACCTCGCTGTTTTTACCAACTGGTTGTCCAAATCCAATAAGTTGACGGTGCCGTCATTTAACCCGACGAGCAACAAGTTAGGACGGCTATACAAGCGCAATACCGAAACCTTTGCCAGCTCAGATGAAGGGTGTACCGCAACCGAACCCAACTTTAGCCCACGCTCGATGTCCCATAGCTCCACTGATTTTTGGTAACCTATAGCAAGTCGCTTATTGTCTTCACTAAGGCTGAACGCCAGTATTTTGCCCCTGGCATTATCGAGCCTGGTTATGGGGTCCGCAACGGCAAATAAAAGGGTCTGAGTATCGATATGGAATACCGCAAGTTTATCACCCGGATTGTGTAACACGGCAAAGTGGCCATCCACAGAAAACTGGCCCTGAACCGCGTTTTGTTGCAGGCTAATTATTTGAGTTTCATTATTTTGAATTGGCGCATCACATCCGACTAGCCCCACAGCAGCCATTAGAATCAAACCGACTAAGAAATGCTTTGCCAATTGCGTCACCCGTGCCACCGCCTGTTTTCGTGTAATACAGTGTAATGTACAATTATCACCCAAATGTATACCTTTTGACCTGCTCGCCGTAAACTGGTTCATTAGGCAGCGTCTCTTATTTCCCCTGGCAGCGGAGTATGCTGCCAGTCTTCTCTATCTGGCGCTATACTTAACGTGAGGGGTTCGTTGGGGGAGGTTACTATGCCCAGTCCACCAAAACGCGCGGCCAAAGGTCATGTTTCAGACCATGGCGCGGCATTAAATAAAGCGCTAAGTCCTGAAAAGCGCAAAAAATTCGCAGAGAAAGCAAATCAGGCCTATGAGAAAAGGCATCCGGAAGGGACCAATATAAAAAAGGACATAGCCAAAAACAAAGCAGACAGGGAGACTCGTTCCGTCGTTTATAAGCTGGAGCTGGTATTGTTTGTTATCGTCATTGGCGCCATTATCGTGCGTGTTGCTTTTATGGACTAAGTGCTTTATCGCGCTTCGAAAGGTGGTCAATGTAAGAAGTTAAGTTGGCACCTCTGATGGTATTTGTTGGCTCTGTGAGCATATCAATACGTTTGCATCACCCGTATCACGGCTGACGCTTCGATGAATTAAAAATGTGAGGGCTACTGGGCTTTAGCAGCTCTCACATTCATTTGGGCCATCATATAGCGATATTAACTAACATCGTTATCGGCCCTCACCTGCTCGACGAGGCCTCTACTCTTCCAACAATTGATACAAGCGGCTGGTTACCCCATTCGTCCAGCCAAACCCTTGCTGCACCGTGTACTCCCCGCCTCCGGCACGCACACCCGGTTCAACCACATTGTATTTTTCGAGTAAGCAGCCTCGCTGCTCAAAATCACGCTCCAGCATCACTAACCAACGTCTGGCAACACTAGTTGCCAGCTTGCAATAACCGTAGTTCAGCATACCCTTAACGGCAAACCATTGTAACGGTGCCCAGCCATTTGGACTATCCCACTGCTGTGCGGTGTCGGTCAGCGTCGTCACTAACCCACCTGCGCGCAAAAAGTCTTGCTCCAGACGTTGTACCATAGCTTCAGCCTGGAACTGACTTGCCAGGCTAAGAAACATAGGCACGACACCGGCCAAAGACATCACCTGACTGCGCGTTTGCAAAGCAATGTGGTAATCCATAAACCAGCCTTGTTCTTTGTCCCACAGATAGGCCTGGATCAGGCGTTTTCTCTGCTGAACAAGATTCAGATAATGCGCACTTTGCTGACTATCTCCAAGCGCCGCATAGCATTCGCTAAGCTGCCACTCAAGCTGCTGCAACAGAGCATTTAAGTCAACAGGGATACGCTGTACCGTATTAATGCTGCACAACTGCGCAGGATCATCCAGCCAGCGACTACTGAAGTCCCAGCCTGACTCACAGGCCGCACGAATATTTCGATAAAACACTGCACGATGCTCTGGCTCCAGCATGCTGGCGGCCTCAATGTCTTCTTTATAGGATTCAGGACGCGGCTCTGCACTGTCATCCCAGAAACGGTTCATTACGCCACCACAGGGCATGCGCACAACACGCCGGCTTTCAGTCAGCTCATCATTCAGTTTTTCGCAATCCGCCATCCAGAATGCATGTTCTTTTTGCAGTGCATCAGTCACTTTGCTCAACCATGCCCGATCCTGGTGGTGCGTCTGCCATAACAAAGATACCATCAGTGCTGTTACAGGAGGTTGAGAACGGCTGGTATAATAACTGCGGTTGCCATTTGGAACATGGCCGATACGCGCTATCAGGCTCACAAAGTTATCAAGCATATTTGACACTTGTTCAGTGTGACCGGCGTCAAGCAAGCCTAGCGCGGTAAAATAGCTATCCCAGTAGTAAATTTCATTAAAACGCCCGCCTGGCACAGTATAGCTGGCTGGCAAATCCAACAGCGAGGAAGCATTTCCTGTTTGAGGCGCTCGCTCAAGACGCAACCACAGCTGGCTGATGTAGTCTTTGACCGACGTTGCACTCAGCGCCGCAAGTTCAGGTTGCGGTGCAAATTCAAAGTGCCGGGCAACGAAAGCGGCTAAGTCCTGTGGCGATTCATGATCATATAACGCGCAAGCCTGATCCCAGCTAATTTTTGGGATCGCATCCGCAAACTGTTTGCTGTCAGAAAAAATGCCCTGCGTTTGCACCGCTTTAAACAAGTTTGATTGTTCAAACTGCATCAATAACTCCTAAAGTGCGCAAGCGCTGGCCTGTGCCTGAGCGCGTCGCTTAAACAAAAATAACGTCATGGCAATGCCGCACATGGGGATCAAAGAGAGGTAAAACGCCTGTTGACCACCAATATATTCAAATACAAACCCTGTGATCAGTGAGCCTGTGGTTCCGCCCAGGGCAGAAAACACGACTATCAGGCCTGTCATAGGTGCGTGCTGTCGCTCATCCAGACTGCTCAGCATCACTGAGTTAATCACCGGATAAATCGGCGCCATCATCAGTCCAATCAGAGGCATTAAATAAGCAGCCAACGGCGCATCAAACAAGCTGTTTACTTGCTTGGGCTGCAGGTTTTCAGTCATAGGGAGCGTCAGTAGCACCAATGCCGCCATGCCAATCAGGCAGGCATTCAGTAAGCTGTACCAGTGAATATGCTTAAGCAATTGCCCTGCTAACAGACGACCTATTGCCAGACTGGCTGCGAAAATACTGGTTAGCTGAACCGCAATATCGACTGGCAGATTCAGCACCTGGTTGTTAAACGTTGGCAGCCAGGTGCCTACGCCTTGCTCAATCAGTACATATAAAAATGCAGACAATACAAACACCAGCACCAAAGGCTGATAAGCCAGTTTTAGCATGCCGAGAAACTCATCTTTTAGCGGCTGCTCTTTGCTGTAGTGTGGCTTTTTCATTGGTGCACTGACAACCAACAATGCCGTCACCAGCGTCAGCGCGCCCAGCAAATAGTAGACATTTAACCAGGCCAACGAATCAGCCTGCTCACCAATAAATGCCGCAAAGATCCAATACCCACTCAGTACCCCAACCATAAACAAACCTTCAATGGTGTTAAGCAAGCTTGAGTGTCCTTTCGCATCTTCGGTAACCTGGCCTATGAGGGCGTAAACAGTGACTTTAACGATCGCAAACGCGCAACCGACACTGGCAAACAAAGCTTTTAGCGCCCAGAAAGCCCCAAGCATGGGTGTCAGCAAGCACATGACTGCAATCAGGAACAACGCTCCCAGCAACGCTAGTCGATAACCAATGCGCGGGATAAAAGAGGCGACAAGAAAAGACACGATGGCGATAGGAATGTCTTTAAACCCTTCGAGACTGGCAGCCTGCGCTTTCGATACAGCAAAGGAGTTAATCGCCTGTAATATCACAGTGCCAACACTGTTAAGTAAGATCGCAAACAAAAAGTAGCAGGCCGCCATGGCCAGCACGACTCTGGTGTGCTTCATAAGGATACTCTGTAACCATTCAATAACAGTCAGTCTAGCCGCGACCATTTATTTTTGCAATCGTTTGCAATTCTAAAATTAAAAATTTGTGTGGTTTGTTTACAGAGCCGGAACGCACGTTGCAATAAATATGACTGAGATTAATTCGGCCTTAGTGACAATCTTTAGCTCGATTGACGCACAACCAGTTCCACGTCAAGGTGCGTGGAATCAGGCTTGTCACCTTTCAATTGCGCTAAAAGTTTATCAACCAGTACCTGCCCGGCCAGGCGGGTGTTCTGCTGTATGGAGGTCAACGACGGTGAGCTGATGTCCGCCATTGCAATATCATCAAATCCGACCATACGAACGTCGTTTGGGATACTGACATAACGCTCTTTGAGCGCCTTCATTGCCCCCAGAGCAACCATATCACTACATGCAAAGATACCATCAAAGCTGAGCCCTTCTTTCAATAAAGTCTGGTTGATAACCTCATAGGCAGCCTGGCTGGTGATGTCGATTTTCAATAAAGAAGCGCTTGCCTGTGGCTCTTTACTTACCTGTTCGCAAAAGCCCCGATACCGCTCTGCCAGCTCGGCATGCGCAGGATCGCCCATAAACAGCAAGCGACGAGCGCCCTGCTCCAGTAAATGCCGGGTTGCCATGCACCCGGCCAGATAGTTGTCACTTCCGACAATCGGGTAGTCACCATCCGTTTTTGGATCTCCCCACACCACCAACGGCGTGCCGGCACTGGCTGCGCGCTCAATACGCGCCTGCTGTTTACCCTGACCAACCACAATCACCCCATCGGCCCGGCGACCATCGATAAAGTAACCGTGCCAGTCATCACCTGCCATGTAAGAATTAGAGAGCAGCAGTTCATACCCCTGGCGATTAACCGCCAGATTAATATCGCTCACCACTTTGAGCAAAAACGGGTCATCGATGGATTGCTCGGTCTCAGCGTCGAAGTTAATCAGTACCGCTATCACATTGGTTTTTTGCAATCGTAATCGGCTGGCAGCGGCATTCAGGCTGAAATTGTGCTTTTTCGCCAGCGCCTGCAATTTTTTACGGGTTTCTTCCTTAATCAGCGGATTGTTATTCAGTGCCCGGGATGCGGTTGACGTAGATACGCCTGCTAATTTTGCCAGATCCGCGAGTTTCATTTTTTTTGACTGCATGTATAACGCACCACCAAAGAACCATTGTAACGAGTTGAATATATTAATTTTAAAGGCAATATCAATGCCCATTAACCGCATTATAGCGCAGCGTTTGCTAACCTGTCTTACCTTTTCTCTTTTTGATTTTTCACTCATCGGTCCAGTTACAGGTTTGCCATCAAGTGCCAAAAAAGTTGCAAACCGGCTATTGCAAACGTTTGCATAACGTTCTATTTTAAAATGACGCCGCGTGCAACCTGAGCGCTGATAAGTTCGAAAGAGCCATTATGAGCACAACAGAGCGGCGCATAACAATAGCAATGAGCACAGCCAAAGCTGTGCAGACACAGACAACACATATGACAACCAAGGGGGCAGTTCCTGTGAACCTAGGCAACAAATACTCTTTAATCGCATCCGCGGTGGCCGCAGCCATGGCCGTATCGGGCGCTGCACAGGCTGAACAACAAGCCACTAAACAAGACAAAAAAGTAGAAACCATCATTGTATCCGGTACTCCGGGTGGCGCTGGTATTCGTAAACTAGACGCCAGTTTCGCAGTAACCAACGTAGATGCAGTCCAAATTGAGCGTTTAGCGCCAAAGAGCACCGCAGATTTGCTTAAATCTGTACCTGGTATCTGGGTAGAGAGCTCAGGCGGCGAGTCCGGTGCTAACGTTTTTGTTCGCGGTTTTCCGGGCGGTGGAGATGCACCATTCCTGACCGTTAGCCTGCAAGGTTCACCCATTTACCCTGCTCCCACTTTATCGTTCCTGGAAAACTCTTCTATTTTCCGTCTTGATGAGACCATTGCCCGTATGGAAGGCCTTCGTGGCGGTCCTAACCCGGTGGTTTCGAACGGCCAACCGGGTTTGACAACCAACTTTCATCTAAAGCGCGGCTCAGAAGAGACCGAAGGCACAGTTAAATACACCACTTCAGATTATGGCTTACAGCGCATCGATGGCGTGCTGAGCGGTGAGCTGAGCGACGACTTCTATTATATGATTGGTGGCTATGCAAAACGCTCATCCGGGATCCGCGATGCAGGCTTCACCTCTGAAAAGGGCCACCAGTTCACCATAAATCTGACCAAAGAATTTGATAACGGTGAGTTCAATGTCTATACGCGCCAAACAGACGACACTGGCGCCTGGTACCTGCCGACCCCACTTAATGTAGACGGTGTCGACGCTGGTTTTACGCAATTAGGCACCTTAAATCGTCAGGCCGTGATCCATGTTGCTGGACAGGATATGGAAATTGATTTGGGAGAAGGCCGGGGCTGGAAAGGCCATGTCTCAGGCGGTAGTCTGAAACTCGAATTACCTAACGGCTGGCAGTTAATTGACCGTTTTAGCCTGACCAACGGTGACGCAAACACCTATGGTTTGGTGCCTGATGGCACAGCAAAAACCCTGGCAAGCGTAGCTGACAATGGCATCAGTGCAACAGGCGCTGTGACAGGTACAGTTTACGACGCTGATACCATGGTACAAAACTACGGCCGTTGGGTCGTACTTAAAGAAATTGAAGCCTTTACCAATGATTTAGCCATCAGCAAAGAGTTCTCGTCGGTGAACAGCGCCTTTGGTGTTTATACAGCCACCACCTCTGCAAAAGACTGGTGGAGCCTGGGCAACTCGGCCTATCACGTGCTCGCCGCAGGCGGTGAAATGCTCACAGGTGTCGAGTGTAACAACAGCGAAGACGGCTGTGGCTTTAATTTCGACATAAACAGTACCGGCGATGCAACCACATTGGCGTTCTATACTACGCATAGCTATCGCGCCACCGACGCGCTAACGTTAGATCTCGGCCTGCGTAGTGAAAAACACGAAGTAGACTATTCAGTTGATGAAGGCCTGGATGGCATCATCGACAAGTTTGTCACCTACGACGAGCGCAAGACGTCCTGGACTCTGGGAGCTGACTTTAAACTGGATGACCAAAGCGGTGTGTTCGCACGTATGAATAAAGGCTACAAAATGCCTTATTTCGACGATTTCCGCGACAATTACGGCGCCTACCAGAAAGGCGACCGCCTGCTCAAAGAAGTCACTCAAGCTGAGATTGGCTACAAATACATGGGTGAAAGCAGCGATGTATTCGCCACGCTCTTTGCCAATGAAGTGAAAGGTGATACTTTCGTTCCTAAACCGAACGACCCCGCTGAAATCCTGACCAACGAAGCCATGGGTATCGAAGTTGATTACAACTTTAACCACAGCTCTGGCTTTAGTGTCAATATGAATGCCACGTGGCAAAAAACAGAAATCACAGAAAGCCCCGAAAACAAAGGTAAAGAAGCCCAACGTCAGCCCAGCTGGCAGGTACGGGTGACGCCGAGTTACGAATTTGAACTCGGCGATATGTTTGCGACAGTATACGGCACAATTTCAGCCGTTGACGACCGTTTTGGCAACAATGCGAACACGGTAGTACTGGATGGCTACGAGAAGTTTGATCTGGGCTTTACCCTGGAGCCAACTGAGCAGGTGAAGCTAATGGTATCTGTGGATAACCTCACTGATGAGCAAGGCATTACCGAAGGTGATCCGCGTAATCCAGACGCGCCAAACGGACGCTACATTATGCCACGCAGCGTCAAGTTCAGTGTAAGCTACAGTTTCTAACTCCACTCCCTGAAAATAAGACAGCCCGGGCACTTTGCTTGGGCTTTTTCATTTTTATCACTAAACTCATTAATACAACAATATGATGATGACTCTTTGCGCCGTTTCACTAACAAATGGGGGAAATATCATGAATATTGAAGACGTCCGTGACGGAGAGTGGGTGGAGTATCACAAGCACCCGGTCGAAGTACTGAGTGTAGACAGGCAGCACAACATGGTATTGATTTACGATGCGCGCTCGCAAAGCAAAGTTGAAGTTCACATTGATGAGCTAAAAGACGACCCGCAGTGTCACTGCGACTCATATTTGTATTTTTAATTAACAGTATCCAGAGTGAGGCCTGCCATACACAGTCTTTGGCAGAGCCTGTTTTCTCGAATCAATGAGAACAGATAGCTAACCACAGCCACCATCTCCGCCACCGCCCTCTGCGCCGACACTAAAACCACTATCACTGTATGTGCTGCCAGCATATACAAGCAATGACTCAAAATTAAACCTAGGCCAGTCGTGAAAACAATGCCTGCCCACATCCGCTCGCAATTCAGCATAGCTCAGACCAGTCTGGAGTGCGTCAAAATCAGTCTGAGAACAAAACATTGCATACGCATAGGCCTGATTATGGTCGTGGCTAAAGACCTGACTAAAGATTTCTGAGACTTGCTCAACAGAGTAGTATTCTTGTCTGGTGAAGGACTCAACCAGTCGCAAAGGCAGCTGGCGTGCAATGGACTTAACCGAATTCTTCTTTTGCCAAAATGAAAACATCTGTGTACTCCTTATGATGTTCCTATTATGGACAGAGTATCAGAGAAATAGCAAAGAGTCGCCTTTATGGTGCCTGCTTACCAGGCACCATAAACGTCACAAGCCTGTATTACCTAGCGATATTCAATCGTCCACTTCGCGTTATTGTTGTTGGCTTTGCCATAACGGTTCAGGTGTAACTGTTGTGAGCTGGTGTCAAGCCAGACATACTGATCCCAGCGCGTGTTCTTGAGATTCCACACACCGCCTTGGTCTATCAGCGAGAACCCTGAATCCTGGGCAGAATCCCACAATTTTACGTAACCACTAAAGGAAGCACTGTAACTGAGGAACAGTTCAGCATTATATCGGCTACGAAAATACACTTGCTGGTCTTTACCTGTTACACCCACAAATGCCAAAGGGTGTGCACCGCTGGCTTTGAGCCTTGCGTTATTTTCTAACCCTGACTCACTCGATACAGCAAGGCCAGTTTCGGCGCTTTTCAGGATCATCGCCTGGCCGGCATCTGCTGGTAAATCTGGCGCTGTCCAACCATCTGGAGCCGTTTTCCAAAATGGCGACTTCCATTTCCAGTTGTATGGCATATCCATCAGCGGATCGTTAAGGTCTTCGTAACCTTCGACTGCCTCCACATTGTACAGACACTGGCGACGCTCTTCGTCTAACTGGGCAACACGCTCAAGCTGACTAACCGTACCAACATTCAGCTCGGCCATACATTGCTCCAGGCTCTTGCCCTTACCAGATTCACCAGGTGCCAGCACATACGTGTGATCACGGCGGCTTTCATCGTCATACCATTGACGCATGGCCGTTTCATCGAAAGATAGCCAGGCGTTAACCAGCATTTGTGCCTGTGCTCGTGCATAGCTTTCTCTTTGCTCAACCGGGGTCGCCATAGTGCGAATAAACGCAGCCCACAGATCTTTACTGGCTTCCAGGGCCACCAGCGCAACCGGCTTCATATTGCTTGGGCGATATCCCTCCCAGCTGCCATCTGTGCGCGTACCCGGATGCCAAATCACGTCGCCACTTTCATAGCTAATTGCATCGCCAGTCGCATGGGTGTGCTGCTCCGCGCCTTCAGAGCATAAATAAGCCTTTACCTGCCAGACTGTTTCATAGTTATCTTCAGGCAACCGTACGGTGTGCTCCGGACTGAATGAGTCCTGGAACAGATGTACTGCACGGCCAAACAAGAAATAGTTATGGTCTACGGTGACAGCACTGGCGTACCCGCCACCATCCCACACTTTGATCTGCTTACTTTGTGCCATTGCAGCATTAACAAAATGATCAATAAAACGTGCCTGTCCACGCTTAGCCGCATCGACGCCACCCTCGCCTCCTACATCATCATAACGACGCATAAAGTGATCCTGCTGTAAGTCGGCAGGCTCCTGAGCCACGGCATTAAAACAATTTGGGCCGGTTGGATCTATGCTGGCATTAGTGACGTTAAAACCGGCGATATCAACCCAGCGCTCACCGACAATGGCTGCGAAAATTGCATCATATTCGGAATAGTAGGTGTTGTCATTGCGACGGTTGGCGAGAATTTTAGCAACTTCCGTTTGGGCAATATTCAATTCCGTTGATTTCGCGAGGCCCTGACCCCAGCTCAGACGAGGATCATTCGCATCTTCTACCTTAGTGTCTTGTGACAACAGCTCAAGGGCCGAGGTTCTGGTGAGCCATTCGTGACCAATGGGCATAACACCACTGCCGCCTAACTGGGTAAATGCGCTGACTTGAGTATTTGCTGCCATTGCAACAACACAGGCAAGATGTTTTAACTTCATAATTACTCCTTAACTAATTTTGCCCCAGCATTGTCACATAACTGAAATATGAAATCTTTAATAAAAGCATAAAAAATTCATAAAAATTAAGTGATTTAGAATGTTAAATGAGCAACCTTAGTTTAATTAGTATATAAATCCGACAGGCGGCGGTTTGATAAGCACCTAAAGCTTAAAATTTATAAACCAGGTAGATACCACTTTGCCGGAAGTTGCAAAGTTCAGCGGTTTACTGTCGGGGAGAGTAGTAAAAGAGGTAAAAACAACACAATGAAAGGGAAACACGGTTCCCTTTCCACCTGACTCAATGGGCAGTTTCAGTTATGTTGTGTCAGCGTAAATCCGCCGGTGTCGGGTAATCCGGGTGTTCAACATTACGATGCGACCAGACAGCGGGGATGGGTGATTCGCGCTTCTCTTCAATCATAGTGACCAAAGTTGGCAAGTCATGCTCCGGTTCACCATAATACTCCAGCCAGCCCGCGGGCACGTCCTGAGGATCTGCAGCCTTAATCACATGGGCCATCCATTGTTTTCTGAGTTCGGCCCATTGCGCTGTTTGCATAGCACTTTCGGCTATACCCTCAACCGGCCGCAGTTCAATGTAAATTGTGCGACGCGGGCCTTCACTTCTTTTTGGCTCAGAGCTGTGCAGTATCATCATATCCTGCACCAAAATATCACCCGCTTTGGCTGGTTGCTGCACAACACCCGGAATATCCCAGCCGTACTGGCTGGATAGCTCATAAATATCTAAAACCTCATGCTGAGTATCCGGCACATACCTTAAGCAACCATCGTCCAGATCGGCATCGTCCAGATACACTCCAACATTTAAATAGGGGTAGTTGCGCGGATGTGGCGCACCATGATGCCAGGCAATATGGGGATGTGGATGCGGATACTTGTACACCAAATCAAGCTGCATAGGCACACAGCCTAACCCCACCATCTGTTCGCAGATGGCCATCATGGTCGGGCTGGCCAGCAGTGCCAATACCAGCTCAGGGTCATCAAACAGCAGATCATTGTAGCGAAACAGCTTTGGTTCGTCAGACTCCGTCGACAAAAAATACTGATTGCGCAGCGCACCGTTTGCCAGATCCGCCTTTGCCGAGTCTTCTAACCTGACCGATAAGTCTCTCAGGCGCGCTAACAAATCTTGCGACAATGCCTGTTCAAAGCGCACAAACCCATTTTGCTCATAAAAGCTCAGCTTTTCCTTTTTTATTGATACCATAACCAAACTCTTTCTTTATTAATAACCAATAAGTTAGATTGGCTCAATATAATAAAAATAGCAATTACGCGTTGTTACGCAACAGGGCCTGTACCGCTATTTTAACGACGCTTCCAAAGCGGATTGTACGTGGATGCGAGTCGTATCATAAACCGGTATGTCCGTATCTGAGTCACGAATGAGTAAGGCTATTTCGGTGCACCCCAGAATCACTGCCTCGGCCCCAGACTCCTGCAATGAAGCAATGATCCGTAAATAATCTTCACGAGATTTATCCAGTACTTTACCCAGACATAACTCCTGATAAATCACGTCATGCACCTTTTGCTGATCAGACTCGTTGGGTAAGCACACTTCAAGGCCAAATTTTTCCTCCAGACGGGTTCGATAAAAGGCTTCCTGCATCGTAAAGCGTGTCCCGAGCAGCCCCACTTTTTTGACCTTGTCCCGCACCAGCACCTGACCAGTCGCATCCGCAATGTGCAAAAGTGGAATACTGATGGCCTGTTGTACTTCATCTGCTACTTTATGCATGGTATTGGTGCAGATCAGCACAAACTCCGCGCCCGCCGCTTCAACAGATTGCGCTGCACTTGCCAGCAAGTCGGCAGCAGCTTGCCAGTCGCCTCTGTGCTGCTGCGCCTCAACCTCTGCAAAATCAACACTAACCAAAACAATTTTCGCAGAGTGCAATCCTCCCAGCTGAGCTTTGACTCCTTCATTCAGTAAGGAATAATAACTTACAGTTGACTCCCAACTCATGCCACCGATCAGGCCGATTGTCTTCATTTTTTCTGTCCTGCTGTTCTCATACTTGTTACCTCAGACTCTCACAAGTAGCGGATAAATTGCAGCTTTTTTATTACCTAAATCAGCATATTCAAACAGGCGACAACAACCAACGGACAGTGTCATCATTTCGTTATTGTACCCGTTTAGATTAGTCCTCGCAGTTTTCATGCTTAACCAGCCAGAACCCGCTGGCCTTCCCCGCGTGCTCTGGCCACAATAATTAGAAAGGATCGAACAATGAAATGTGGTACTAAAAGTCTGCTGGCATTATCTGTGATATTCGCTCTGACAGCCTGTGATGGCGATGACGGGAAAGACGGACAGGCAGGGACCAATGGCACAGACGGCCTAAATGGCAGCACCGGACAAACAGGTAGCAAAGGAGCAGATGGTGCTAATGGGCTGACCAGTCTGGTGAACCAGGCAAACTTATCTATGGGCAATGAACACTGCTATTTTGGCGGCGTTGCGCTGCAATCAGGTATCGATAAGGACAATAATGGCGCGCTGAGCGAGTCTGAGATCAGCCAGACCAACTACGTATGCCAACCCTCTCCTGTGACAAGTCAGGGGTCACCACTGCCCTATACAGCAATGCGCAGCGACCTGCAAAATGGTGATATTGCAGGCAGCATCTTTGAAGTACGCAACGGCGGCTATGGGTCTGACATGGTTGCTCACCCCACCAATAATACGCAATTCTATGCACTCACCGATCGTGGCCCCAATGCCACATACACAGGCGACTACGGCAAAGGTAAAAAGTTTCCGACTCCAGACTACACGCCTCGTATCGGCTTATTTGAGCTACAAAACAATGGCCAGATAGTGAGACTAAAAGAGATCCTGCTCAAACGTCCAGATGGCACGCCAATCACAGGCCTGCCAAACAGCTCAGATCTCGGCGGTACTGGTGAAACCCCTTACGATGCAGAAGGTGCCCCCATTTTGGTTGATAACTCACAACCTTATGATGCACAAAACAACCCGCTCAAACTCGACGACTATGGGCTGGATGGCGAAGGTCTGGTCGCCTTAAAGGATGGTAGTTTCTGGATCAGTGATGAATATGGCCCACATATCGTCCATTACGATGCCAACGGTGTTGAACTATCTCGTATTAATGCATTTGCAGAAGATGACCGCGTAGCGCTGCACCTGCCTGCTGAGTTTGCCAATCGCCGTGCAAACCGGGGCATGGAAGGTCTGGCCATTACACCTGACGAAAAAACCCTGGTCGGTGTGATGCAATCGACTTTATATAATCCGTCAAAAGCCGTGAAAGACCTGGATATTGTTCGTATTGTGACGATTAACCTGGAAACCAAAGCGGTAGGACAATACCTATATAAGCAGGAAAAGAATCAAAACTCAAATTCAGGGATCGTCGCCCTGTCAGCGACGGAGTTTCTGGTCATTGAGCGTGATGGCGCATTTTACAACACAACGCCAGACGCGATGAAGCGCATTTATAAAATCAACCTGAGCGATGCCACTAACCTGGAAGAGGTCGTCTCCTCACCACAAATGGTGCAGGATGAACAGCTCGGGTTAGTGATGAACGGCAAGACACTGGAAGAAGTGGTCATGGAACAAGGCTGGGACGCTTTAAACGACGCTGGGATCGTGCCCGTGAGCAAATCTCTGGTGCTCGATCTGGTTGAGCAGGTTAGCTATCCGCACGATAAGCTTGAAGGTATGTGGTTAATTGATCACACAAGACTGGGCGTACTGAACGATGATGATTTTGCCACCTGGTCCACCAATGGCATGCTTGAGCAGAAATATCTGGATGCAGGCAAAACACAAGTAGACAGTAATCGGCTGTATTTATTCGAAAACCTGATCCTGACTAACTAACTTTATACCAGGGTTAAATCACCGCAATCGGGTTAAAAGCCAGGGGTCTCCTGGCTTTTTATTGTTACGGCTTGACCCAGTCAGGTGCCTGGGTCGGAGCAGTTTACAAACTCACAGACATAGCACTGACCATGGATCGAACAACAATAATAAACCGCCGCAGTACAATGCGGTTGCATAGTTGGGCCAGACAAAAACACCAAACCAGTCGGATAGTAGTCCGCTACTTTTGGTGTCATATTGTTTGGCAACGACTTGTTGTCAGCTTCAGGGCTAATTGTCCTTATCCTGCGAACTGAGTTTATGCCGGAACCCGACAGTTACGATCTCCATACGCGGTATAGCACTCACCGTTAGTTGGACAGCCTTTTTGTATGTCGGTATTACAAGCTGGGTCTATAGTGGGAAAGCATAGGATAGGATGGTTCGTATACGCACCACCCGCAACCTGAGGTGTCATTGCACCTGGCAAGACCTTACTGTCAGCCGTCAGGCCTTTAAGCTTTTTCTTGTTAAGTGTCAGTTTCATTGTAATGTTCCTTATATAAAAACTTATTGTTAACACAGTTATAATAACTGGTCAACAAAACACTATACAATAACCCAGTGCCTGAAGGCTATTGTGCTTTGAGCGCTTCAATTAGGGTATCTATGTCTGCACGACTAACACCCAGATGAGTGACCAGTCTCATACCCTGATAGCCAGGTGTGATCTGGATCCCCTGTTCGAGTAAGTTCTTGGCCACCCGCTGCATATCGACTTCTTGGCCAACATCCACATACACCAGGTTAGTTTGAACCGGGTAAGCAGACGCATCAAATCCGTTCACTTCGTTGAGCCGCTGTGCCAGATAGCGCGCATTGTCATGATCTTCACGCAAGCGCTCGACGTTGTTTTCCAATGCATACTGGCCCGCAGCCGCCAGAATACCTGCCTGACGCATGCCACCACCGAGCATTTTTCTCAGCCGTCTTGCCTTGCTAATCAGTGTCTTGCTACCCAATAGCAAGGAACCAATGGGGGCGCCCAAGCCTTTAGATAAGCAAATCGTCATCGAATCAAAATGCGCTGCAATAGCCCGAATGTCGACTTCCAGTGCCACTGCCGCGTTATAGACCCGGGCACCATCAAGATGCAGCTGCAAACTGTGCTGATCGCAAAATGCGCGTGCCTGAGCCAAATAGTCCAAACTTAACACTTTGCCACCAATGGTGTTTTCCAGGCTCAACAACCGAGTGCGAGCAAAGTGAAAGTCATCGGGCTTGATATAAGTGGCCAGCTTTTGCAAATCCAGACTGCCGTCGGGTTCATTCTCTACCGGCTGCGGCTGAACCGAGCCCAGGACTGCCGCACCACCGGCCTCATACCGATAGTTATGTGCATTTTGCCCGCATAAATACTCATCTCCACGCTCGCAATGCGCCAGTATCGCCAGTAAATTAGCTTGAGTGCCTGAGCTGACAAACACCGCCGCCTCAAACCCATGACGCTGCGCCGCAAACTGCTCCAAATGGTTAACCGTAGGGTCATCCCCGTAGACATCATCGCCTACTTCTGCCTCAACCATAGCCTGAAGCATGGATTTACACGGTTTGGTAACGGTATCGGATCTGAAATCTATCATTGTTGTTCTTCCTGTTTACGGCGATATTGAACCGCCAGTAGAAAACATTTTTTGCTTTTACACAAGCAAGATACGGCGACTTGTGTTACTCACCTGCATAACGCTTTTCTACCCGCCAGGGCGGGTTAAGGCGATTCTCACCGGCCCAGTATAACTTGATTTTGTTACCGGACGGATCGGCCACCACGGCCTCTCGCCACAGGTAAGGTTCGTCAGTTGGCGCTTGTAATAAACGGATGCCGCGCGATTCTATCATCGCAATCCAGTCCTCCAGCGCTTCATGCTCAAAATAAATCGTCGTGTTGTGAAGAATATCGTCCTCACACAGAGACAGTGAAAAAGTCGCCTCTCCTTGCGGGCAAACAAAACGTGCATAGTGGGGCGTATCGACTATTTGGGTAAAGCCCAGTTTAAGATAAAACTCGACGGCCTGCTCCATATTATGGACGCTCATCGTTACCTGATTTAAATTCATGTTCTCTCCTTTTTGGTCGTTACAACGCGATATCGCGCTGAGTGAAAACCGAAGATAAAACCTCAATATAACTTTAGGTCAACACTTTGATATAAACTTTTGAATGAAGGCATTACCTGACCAGCGCCATGCCGAAAGATGAGCTTCTTTTCACCCCGGCCACCGATCCCGTATCGCGCATTGAATGGCGGAGTTAGAGAGCTACCTGTATTAAAGATGCGGAATGAAAAGATGGCTGATAGGTTCTGCTTATCAGCCATATAAAGGAGTTCTATTGCCGTGTACCCCAAAACACAGCTTCAGGGCGTCTGGTCGGTCTAAGTCTTGGCCTGTAACTCATTCAGATGATGTTGAGCCGCCAAACCTCTGTCTTCGAGGATCACATACAGACACGGCAAGATAAACAGCACCAGAAAAGATGACGCTGCAATACCAAACAGCAAACTCACCACCAGAGGCTGTAAGATCTGTGCCTGCAAACTGGTTTCAAGCAGTAGTGGCAACATACCCGCAACGGTCGTCGCTGTGGTAATAAACACCGCCCTAAAACGTTCCCGCGCCGCCTGCACCGCAGCCTGGTGCGCATCCAGTCCTTGTTTTTGGTGTTCCTTGATATAAGTCACCAGCAAGATGGAATCATTAACCACGATCCCTGCCAGCGAGACAAACCCCATCATGCTTGGAATGGTAAAGTCATATCCCAGCAATACATGTCCCCAGAGTGCCCCAATCAACGCCAGTGGTATAGCCAGCATAACCATCACAGGCTCCATGTAACTTCTGAACTGAAAACTCAGAATAATAAAGACCCCCACCAGCCCCATTAGAAACTTTTTACCAATTGACGCCCCTGTGCTGCCGCCCTCTTTCACTTCGCCTTCGTAACTCACAGATAGTGAAGGGTACTCAATCAGCAACGGGGCAACCACAGCTTTGTCGACCGCCGCAATGATCTCTCCGGTATTGGCAATCGCAGCATCCACATCGCCAATAATGGTGACTGATCGCTGACCATCGACCCGGTTAATGCGGGCATAGCCTCGCGCCGGAATAAGCTCCGCGACGGCTGATAATGGCAGTTGTCTGCCATCAGCGAGGGTGATGGGGTAATTCTGTAACTGCCACCAGGATGATTTATCTTCTTTTCTGAGTCTTACGTCCAGTTCTATGGTTTCATCACCGCGCTGAAACTCATCCGCTTTTTGACCAAAAAAAGCGGTTCTTAATTGATTGGCTATGGTTGCGCCATCTACGCCCAGCGACATTGCTCCGGGTAGCAGACGCACCAGCCATTCCTCTTTACCCGGACGCAGATCATCCATCAGGTTCTGTACACCGTCATATTCGGCCAGTGCCTGCTGAATAGCGAACGACGCGCTCGATAACATGGCCAGATCATTGCCGTACAGACGAATTTCAATGGCTCGACCGGCAGGACCCACAGCTGGTTGCTTAAATGCCAGTGCCAACGCGCCGGGGATCTCGCCAACCGCATTGCGCCAGCGGTCCTGTAACTCAAGCAGGCTGGTATTACGGGTTTCGGCCGTAAGCAAATCAGCTCGCACGGTGGCAACATGTGTTCCCTCTTCACCGGCATCCTGGTTGCTGTTGTATTCAACTATGACGTTTTGAACCAGCGCCTGTTGTTGTGGCTGTGCAGGTGTAAACTCCTGGTTTAATTCGTTCAGTTCATGCACTGCACGGGTAACCAGCTGCTCTGTTTCATACAATGGAGTGCCCTGCGGCATCAGCAGCCGCATTTCAAGAATATCTCCTTCCAATTCAGGAAATGCCTTAAACTTCAGAAAACCACCGGCCATCAATGAGATGCTCAGGAAAAACACGGCCAGCACCGCTCCGACTGTGGCATAGCGATAAGTGACGGCCCGCTCAACCCATTCAACCAGCACCTCAGTGCGAAAACGTTCAAACCTCTGGTTAAAGCGCACTTTGAAGCCAGAGGCCATTTCCTCCTGCTTGTTGTGCAGAGAATGTAACAGGTGATTAGGCAGAATAAGGAAAGCTTCGACCAGACTCACAACCAATACAGCCAGTAACATCTGTGGGAACACTTTCATGATTTGGCCAATATCACCCGCAATAAATGCCAGGCCGACGAACACCGAGGCCGTAGTTAAAAAGGAAGACAAAACACCCGGCGCAACCTGCTTAACACCTTTAATAACCCCCTCATCAATGTCTTCCCCTCGTTCAACATGACTGGCAATGCTCTCAGCAATCACGATCGCATCATCCATCAATATCCCGATGGCCATCAACATACCAACCATAGAGATCATATTGATGCTGACGCCGAGCACTGTCATCAGCCAAAATGCACCAAGAAAAGAAATAGGCAGTCCCATCGATACCCAGAATGAATAACGCCAGGTAAAGAACAGCCACATTACGGCGAACACCAGCAAAAAGCCCTGCCATGAGTTGGTGCTGAGCATAGTCAAACGATCAGAGACAATTTTGGCCTGATCTGAGGTCAGTGCCATCTCAATCCCGGCAGGAATTTGCTGCCGTTCCCGCTCAACAAACTGATAAACCTGCTCCACCAAATCGAGCGCATCCTGCGCTTTGGTTTTCTTGATTTTAAGCAACGCTGCGGGTTTGCCATTAAACTCAACTTTCGCCTCGTCCAGTTCAAAACGCTCTATCACTTGTCCAAGGTCTTTAAGCTTAAGCTGACCGCCCGACTGAGTACTGGCTATCACCAATTCACCTAACTCTTTGGCGGTCACGCCTTGCTGGTCAAAGCGAATTTGCAGCGTTTTGCCTTTGGTCTCTAAATTACCAGCGGGCAGTTTGATATTTTGTCGCTCTATATGACTAACCACATCGTTTATCGACAACCCATACTGGCGCAACAGTGACAAAGACAGTTCAACTCTCAGCTGACGATCTGAAAAGCCATGGATCTCAACCAAAGAAATATCTGGCAATCGCTGGAGTTTGCGCTTTACCGACTCAGCGTAATCTTTGAGCTCTGCTGCCGGCAGGTCCGCACTGATGGCTAAGGTAATGAGCGACTCAGTCCGGCCAAGTTCTTTGATAACCGGGCTTTCGGCCTTATCCGGAAAGGTATCTATGGCATCGACCTCGGTTTTTACATCCGACATCAGCCGGGTAATATCACCGCCTTCTTGTATTTCGACAACCATTTTGGCCATGCTTTCGCGCGCTTCACAGCTGATCTGTTCTATATCGCTCAGTCCATCCATGGCCTCTTCCAGCGGCACACACAAAGCGAGCTCAGACTCTTCCGGGTTAGCACCCGGGTACGGCACGCTGACCTGAATCTGGCTGGGCGCTATTTCGGGAAAGGTTTCTCGCTTTAGCTGCGGGAGTGCACTCAGCCCAAGCACTATGATGGCCAGCATCAACAGATTGGCCGCGGTCGGGTGACGGGCAAAATAAGCAATCATAATGCCTGCTCCTGGGTACGCAGCGCACGGCCAGGCACTGCCGGGATCACATCACTCAGCACCACCACATCACCTTCACTGACACCGCTTCTGATCACGGTACGGCCATTGGATTCAAATGCCACTTCGACGTTGCGGATCACCAACTTTCCGTCTTCAAGCAAATAGAGCCTGTCGCCATGTAATGCCTCGGATGGCACCGATAACAAAGGCCGTGGAGCACCTTTTACTTTTACCTGTACGTACATATCACTGATCAAAGGTGGGCGCTTTCCGGGTTCGAACGCTTTGTAATCGAATGCCACATCAACTATCAAGGTGACAGTGTTGCCCTCTGGGTCGATACTTTCACCGACACTGGTCAACTTGCCCTGCCAGCTAAACTGCTTATTACCTATATATAAGCTGGCCTCAGCGTTCAGGTCCCAGGTTTGTACATCCGGGAATTCTCCCTGGATCAGCTTAGGCGCAATATACTGTCCAAAATAACGCATGTCGCTCAACGCAACCTGTACAGGGATCTCCATTAAGTCAGTCCGATGCGCTGTCACCAGACTCTCACGTTCTGCAACGACCTGTTGCATCTCAACGCTCACGGCTGCTATTTGGGCATCAAACGGCAAAGTGATGGTGGTTTTTGCCAGTTTACGCTCAGCCTCACTTAACCTGGCCTGCGCCAGTTTTACTTTGGCTTCTGCTACCGCCATGTTGTCAGGGTGTTGATCTACAGCATTACGAACATCCAGCACTTTTTGTTCCTGAGCCCAGACATTCGCCTGCTCGGCATCCACTGTAGAAGCAGACACTGAACCAGATTTAAGCAAACCTTGCTTACGCTTGAGCTCTTTTTGCAACACACTCAGGCGCTGCTCTTCCAAGCGTAAAGATAAAGACAGTTTTTCGTCATTAAGCTGAGTACGGGATAATTCCGCTTTAGCAGAATTGAGATCTGAACGGGCTTGTGCCAACTTAAGTTCATAATCAATGGGGTCGATTTTGAGTAACACAGTGCCAGCATTAAGGGCTTTACCCTTTTCAAGATTGGGGTGGCGATAAATAACCCGGCCAGTCACTTCTGACAGCGCCTGCCAACGCTCCTTAGGCCGTGCGCGCCCAAAGCCCGTCACATAGGGTTCGATAAGGGTTTTCCTAACCTCTACCGTTTCGACCAATAAGGCAGTTGCACCTTTGTTGTGCTTTTGCGGCGGCTTTTTCCCCGAAGCCAGGGCAATTAAAATCGCAATACCTAACAAAGGTAATACAAGCAACCAGCGTTTTTGTAGCCAATTAATTTTCATTTTTATCTCGCTCTTTGAAACAGCCATACTTGAACATATTGGCGTTATGGGTTGCCATCTTTGACAGCTGCTCATCGTTAAACTCTATGCCCATCTGAGTCGCCATACTCTCTCGCATATACCAGGGAAATATCATCAAACCCATCAGGTTCAACATCAGCAACCGCTCATCCAGCTCTTCTTTGATCAGCCCTTGCTGCTTAAGCTGGCTCAACATATTGAAGAAAAGTGGCTTTCGGGTATTCTCGATTCTCTCTATCAAATAATCTCGGCAGATCCCTTGTTCAAGCACAATTTCTTTAAACATCAGAATTGGAAACGCCGGCGACTGTTTGATAACGCCATAGAAAATATGAAAGATATCTTCCAGATCAAACGCCTCACCATTACCTAGTGCTTTTTCAATACCTGACATCACCTCGCCAGTGACCTCCATAAACATCGCCTTGTACAGGCCTTCTTTATTTTCGAAGTAATAGCGGATCAGCGCCGCGTCCACACCGGCCTCTTGTGCCAGCATACGCGTGGTTACCTGCGAATAAGGTGCAGTGGTAAAACAGCGCCTGGCAGCCAGCACCAGACGTGCTCTGCCATCTTCATCGTTTTTATCGGGACGACCTCGGGTTTTCATATTGCTCCTGTCTGCGCCTGCTCATATCCCAAAAGCGAAACATGAAGGAGGCGATTAATTCAACACCTGATGAATAAACCAATTCTAGGGCACTGATAATTTTTGACCACAGAAACAATTCTCCAAATCACGCTGCTTTGATGAATAGTAAACAAAGTGAGGTACGCGGTCTTTGCTCCAGCCTCTTCAACACTGTGGTGTTTTACAATCAAACAACGCTAACCCACGTAATTCATTCGTTTTATGTTTCAGCAAAACTAAATCCTTTCGTCACCGATCCCTCCGAGCCGGGAACGACTCAAACACCAATCAGTTGTCTAAGTACCGTAACTAAAAAAATACATACCATTAATGTCGTAAGTGAGTAGATCACGTGTCGAGCACGGGATGACGGAGAAAAGGGTATAGCCAATGGTAGGAATGAGAGATAGAGTACAGGCTACAAGTTTCAAGTGTGCAGTTACACCAACGTATAAAGTGCCATAAGGCGCTGAAGCCATAATGGAGTCCATAATATATACAACAGCTTGCATAAAGAAGTCCTTTCCTTCGTCTGTCTGTAAAACTCTAGCATAGTAAAAAACACTGCCGCTTTTTCAGAGCGCCTAAATGTCAAGTTCAGACCTCAGGCTCACTCTTTAACAACGCTGTTCAACTGACCAGAAATCCACCAAGAGAAAATAAACAATTTGATAACCTGGATTACGCACTTCTCTACCCCACCCAAATGGGTAGTAATTTTACCGTTAATTAAGTTAAAAATAATGAACACATTAATATTTAACTGCGCTATTATTTAACATGATAACAACAGGTGCATGCACTTACCTGAATGAAGGTAAGACCAAAGGAAGTTGCAGCTTGTACAGATAACTTATTGAATAATAACACTTGAAGGAGCCAAGACATGTTTGAACAATTTAAGTCGTGGGCTACGTCTGCTCATAAATCCGGCACGGATATGTTTACTTCAAACTTAGTCCCATTGAGCGACGTAACAATTAAAACCGTGTTTAATCAGGGTGTTCATGATATTGCCAAGTACTCTCGCAATGGTCGCTCAGTATATATCAAGCATGTTTATCTCAATCGTCTCAACGAAACGGTAAAGCCAAACATCAGCGCCAGCGACATCGACTTCTTCCGTTCATTGGACCAAATATTTCAATATTGCTATGTACTGGTTTATGTCAAATGCAGTCGTTCCAGTAAATACGATAGTGCCTTTTTTCTGGATGATTATGAAGCCATTAAAGGGATCAGCAAAAGTGAAGCCATGCAGCGCCAGACAGACCTGACTTCCATCGCACGGATAATTAGAAGTGAGTTGCTCTGACGTACAGCCTGAGTGTTACAAGCTACAAGGTCTGCCACAGTTTTAAGCGTCCGTTGTTTAGCTGAAATAACAACCAGTGTGCTTGTTTACATCATTAATCCGATCCTTGTCATGGACCACAGAGTATCCCTCTAACCTATTCCTGACTCTCAACATGACGCTTCACGATACGTGATGAAGTGTTTTTGAAACCATCAACAGTCATTAGCACAAGACTCCCTCACCACACTCTTTCAAGCTATGGCACTAAAAGCGGTGTACGGTTAACTTTTGCTGCGTTACCTCAGCATAACTGTTAGCAAACTGGCCTTCGCGGGTTTCAAAGATAAACTGGATCTGAGTAAAACTAAGCAGATCGCAAGGGTCTTCCTGCTCAAGACGCATATAATGTTTGAGCTGTGAGCGACCGCGCTGTGAACTCATCAGATAATAAACAAACGCCCAGCTACTTCTGTACATCATGCTCTGCGCTTTGCCTTGCCATGAACCAGCAGCTTCAAACAGGCTATTCGGATGGAGCAGGCCTCCCACCAAATAATCATTACGAACCCAGGCTCCGTTAGGCTTTAACTGGCTAAGATTCATAGACGTTTCGATATATTCAAAATATTCAGCGGTGCCTTCGTTAAACCAGCGCGGTGTGTTGCCAAGCACAGCCTGATTAATAGCATGAACCGCTTCATGAATGGCTGTGCGCATAGCTTGTGCTTCACTACGAAATTCGACCACGGCAATGTTATGGGCGGTTTTGTAAATGCCCTGATTACCTGCCGCACTGGAGCCCAGAACATCCAGCATTTTTTTATAAGCGCGGCGATTATTGGCAATCACAATACGCAGCTTCACCTTACGCATTGCCTCCAGGCCAATGATCCCAGTGTAAGTGCGAAAGACGGCATTCAATCTGGCTTCCAGGCGGTTTCGAAACGCCTGCCCCAGGACACCATAATCCAGTTCCAGATCAAAATAATCCAGTGCATGGTTCGATTTAAACTGGTATTCACTTGCTCCCTGTTGCGCGGGCCTGTCACTAAAGTGCGTAATACCTCTGTCATCCTGCCAGGTATAAATGCCATCTGCACTTTGTATCTTCACTCTACCCAGCGAAGCGCTGTTACAACGATACTGGGTTGGCGCACCACATGTGCTGTGTTCCATCTCAAGGTTAACGGCCTGCTCTGATTCAGGGCCTGCGCTTTGTAACCTGGCCGTATTGCGTTGCTCCTGCTCGGTGACATCCGGTACAACGTACCTTTCAAGCCCCAATCGGTCAGCAATCGTTTCCCGATTAAGATAAAGAGCCAGTAAAACAAGCGCTGAAAGTATCAGGTTCGATGTCCAGTCTCTCATTGTTCGCCTCCTTGGCGACTGAAGTATCAAAATTGATGGTTGATATCATAGCAGTCATAACTGCCAAATCCGCGTTATTGGTTTTTGTTTGTGGTCGCCCAGTGGTCTCTGATTTTCTGATAGCGGCCAGTCTGAACCAGTTGTTTCAGGCTGCTATTGAATTCGTCTCTGAGTTGTTTGTCTGTAAACGCAACATAAAACCAGAGCGGGTTATTCTCAAAAGGTAACAATACTTTACCCCACTGATTGTTAATGTGCACCGAAGATGACTGGTTAAGTTCAGACAAATGCCAGCGCAGCAAAGTATCATCAATGAGGATCACGTCACATTTGCCATTCAACCATTCAATCACTTGCTCCCGTTGCTTTGAAAATTCCAGATAGTCTTCTTTACCTGCCACAATTTTAGTGAGCTCAAGGTGTTCTGACGCATTTTGCCACGCACAGATGCTGTGCCTGGCGAGTTCCTGCATTGAGGTCAGAGTGAATCCTGGATCGCGGCTGTGAATGGCATAGTTACTATAAGAGATAAATGGCACGGAATAATACAAGCCAGGTTGAGCACGAGACATTTCGACCGCGACATCTATGTCACCCCGTTCGAGTAAACGCTGCATCCGTTTAATAGATACAAACGAGGTTTTGTATTGCCAGCCTAAAGGCGCCGCTGCCTGTTTAAATAGCTCAACACTGATACCAGAGCCACTGCGTTCATCCACATAGGGTGGACGACTCAGGCCAAACCCCACCACTAACTCTTTGGAAAATGCAGTATGACTAACCAGCAACAGATATAAAATGACGGCTATACCAGTCAGAGACTTACAGCGCTCCAGCATACAACAATCGAACCTTTTCAATAACTCAATCCAAATTTGAGTCTAGCATAAATTTACACACCTCCCTTTCAACCCAACTATTCTGGTTATCGGGTACGGCGGTTAAAGCCCGTTCTGCCACCAAATTAACGCCGCCAAATTAACGCCACAAATAACACTGCCCACGGTCATCCCCTACCCTGACACACGGTCATCCCGTGCCTAGACACGGGCACTGTTTACAGACAACTCAGCAGCTGAGTATACCGTGATTGTTCAGGCACAGATGTTTATCAGAGGGTGATGTGAAATGTTATCAATTAGGAAAGGCTGACAAATAAACCGGGTCGCTGAAGTCATGAGTGATTGGGCAGCCAGCGTTCGCACTCAAAACCTTCCTGCAAGCAAACCAAAAATAACTAGGGTTGATTATTGGGATCTGCACGCCATTCGTAGTTACGGGCATTACTCAAGCCTGGATTCGGCGCTGTTTGCACATGCCCAATGGTCAAGGTACCCGCTTCATGCAGTGTGAGCATGGGATCGCCTTTTTCTAAAGGCCCTTTTTTTATACAGGGAGCGCTAAATAACTCTGTGCGCACCACTTGCTCAAAAGGCTGCTCTGCCCAACGCTTTGGCTTAAACACATTGACCAGTGCAGTCATAAATGGAGTGAGCATCAGACGATTACTTCTGTCGCAGCCAGAATAAGCTTCCCTCTACACTCAGCCAGGCTTTTTTACCGCCCGCCTCAAGGTAATAATCGACCTCTTCTTCACTACCCGGCGTGTAAGTATCAAGACAAGGTTTTGCCTTTTTCTGCCCGGTCGCTATCATCTGAAAATGACTGTTGCGATCCTTAAGGGCTTTTTTGGCTTCGCGGCTGTGGGATGTATCTCCCTCTGTGGCATACAACATCAGGGCGTGTGCCGCCTGAGTAAATGTTGAGTACTCGCTAAACTGGCCCAAACAGTCTCTTAGCTGTGCCCAGTCCTGCATAACAATAAAGCAATTCAGCAATAAATACCGGTTGCCCTGGTTATCATTGGGGTTTAGTTTGAGCAGATCCTGCAACTCTTCAGCAGCTTTATCAGCGTTGCCATAACACAGGTTTAAATGTGCCCGCTTAGCACGCAGCATCATATAAGGCCGTGTCTCATGCATTTTCCAGAAAACCCCCATGTTTTCAGTTCTAAAATCAGGGGTGATCATGTTCTCTTCAAACCGTTTAACCAGACTGTCGAACTCCGCAATCGCAGCCTCATCGTCGCGATCTAAAACTTCTTCCAGCATGTCGTTAAACACTTCATGGGCCTGCTCAAGCATTTCTTCATCGGTAATGCCATACTCGCCCAGCACTTCAACCATATCGTCTGCAAAACGCATGGCATAAGCCGTATTGGCGACATACGTTGGGATCATACGGCGCTGTTTTAACAGCACTTTAGTAAAGTCCCCGCAGTCGTCTTCAAACTCTTTTTTGGCCTGCTCATAACTGGTAAAGCCACGCAGAATTTCTTTCAGCCACTGTAACTGCTGACGCTGCTCTGCATTGATATGCTCTGTATTTATCCAGGTGAGCGCACGCAACATCCCCATGCAATAAAGCGGTAAGGGTTTGCCAGCGCTCAGGCTGTCTTGCGGATCCGTTTTAGAAACTACGCATTGCTTAGGTAAGGTATTTTCATCTCGAACCATTCTGCGAAAGCACAAGGTATAGAAATCCATCACCGCTTCTAATTGCTTAGCATGTTCAAGTGTGTAGTGACCAAATAAGTGCTCAAGCCATTCGCTTGGCAAAGGGGGCTGCAACGCAACACCCAGCCCCATTAAATATCCTTCAATGTAAAGAATATCTGGCTGGAGCTCACTATTTGCCGAAAAGGCTTTTACAGCTTTTTTAATCAACTGAATAGACATAGAAAATTGTTTTTGCATGAGTTTAGTGTGTTATACCGCCCAGCAGCGCGAAGGTAAAGGCATTAACCATTAAATAACAGCTGTTATACAAAAAAACCGGTTGTTCGCTCATTAAGTATGCACTTATGCAGCGTTAAAGATGGCTAGCCTTGTATAACCACGACAAAGTACGACATAAAAAAAGCAATGCCACACAGGGAGCCTGGCATTGCTATAAAGGCCATCTGAATTTCCAGATGGTTCACATGAGACCGGAATCAACAAACACCCGATTTGTTAAAAAACCTATGGCGTAGATCGCATAAGCGGCGAGCATATACGCTCAGCTTTGTGTAACTCACAACCACAAAGACATCGCTATCATTTAGCCAAATAATGAGTGCGTAGTAATCCGTGTTCGCAAAACCAGACCTGTAATCTGCTTATCACCATTACATTCACTTGGGTACCACGCTATTGGCAGGTACTACAGTCGCACAGCATCTACAGCAAAAGCAATTACAGACGATTACAATGTAACCACATAAAAGGTACAAGCAAAAGCCTGACGGCATTAGATTTTGGTCGTATAGTGCACACTATTCATGTTGGCCAGGCTGTGTGTATTCAAAGTGCATTGCGATACCAGGCGCACCTATTCGAAGGGAGTCAAAGGAGTATCTCCCGCGGCAAGGAAAGTAGGGAAATAAAAAAGCATAAAAAAGGCCGCTTACGCAGCCAAAAGCTCAATTAAAATAGTTACTTAAATTCAGCCAGCGGGCAATGCCGCCAACATGCTGTTATTAATTATCTGTACAAGTAACTGTTTCAATTAACTCATAACAACGATTTTTTGAACCGCTGTCTTTTTGAACCCACTTAGTGCCACCGGCATAGCGAGCAAAAGTAGACTCGTCTTCACCACACTTAGTGGTAAAACGAACCGCATCATCAAACCCATTGATATGGCAATAACCATATGCATTGTAGGCAGTCGCCCATACATCCAACTTTACTGAGCTGTTGGCATAAACACCCACGTTATGTAGCACCACTTCTCTGGCCGCAGAAGAAAACGCACACGTGCTAAGCGCAACAGCAATAATCAGTTTTTTCATTTCTTAGTCCTTTCACTTATTTTTAGAGTTTCATTAACGGGTAATTTGCTACCCAACCTGATGATAAAATGTACTGATTGATTTTTTGCTTCATTATTGTGAATAAAGAGTTACCAAACTCTACAAGAGAACTTCAACCGCGCTATGATTTTTAGCTGGCTTTGCTATGATGCTAAAACACATAGGAGCAACCCATGACACACAAAGGCCACTGGCTCACCAGCAAACAAACACAAAAGCATTTAAAGATCAGTGGCTGCGAACTGATGCATCGCCGCGAACGTGGTGAACTTAAATTCGAGAAGCGTGGCAGGGCTTACTATTACTATTTTGAACATGTCGACCTCTCTCAGCTTTCCTGAATATAAGGCGCAAATCAAAGCGCTTAAAACTGGCAAGGTATTACCCAGTGCTATTTACCTCCATAAGAGTGCGTTAGAGACTGCCCTACCCGCACCGTTAAAAGACTTAGTTTTTGAGGCGATTGAATTCCTTCAGTTGGATCAGCCCTGGAATGTGCTCAAGCTCTTTAAACGAGACTTAAAGTTTACCTTGCTACATTATCCAGACTTTGATAGCTACGCTTATCCAGCACTATATGCCAGCACAACGGTAGATGTAATCGCACAATCCGTAAAATGTACCGACTATACCAAGTCTGCAAACCCACCTATTTTGCACCGTAAAGAAACCTTTGTGCTTCCGTCACACCCAGGCATCGATACATTCAAAGCCATCACGGCGGAAGGCGAAGCCATTGGCCTGTATGAAAACACCAAAACCATTGGCTTTAAGCAACAGTGTGAAAAACTGATAAAGCGAAAAGGCTATAAGCTGGACGAACAAGGAAGACTTCAAGCAGTTCAAGAGCCAAAAGAATGTGCGCAGCAAGCGTCTAAGACCCCAAAAAATAGCATTCAGCGCCACCTAACCGCGATTAACCGAGATCGATTATCGGCTCCTTTCCAAAAACTAGCGAAATTTGGCTATTTAGCTGGCGATCACAGCATCTTAGATTATGGCTGTGGTCTTGGTGATGATACAACAGAGCTTGAAGCGCACGGCCTAAACATTAACGCCTGGGACCCGGTTCACCGGCCAAATGGCAACAAAGTACGAAGCGATATTGTAAACTTGGGCTTTGTTTTAAATGTGATTGAAGACTACCCTGAGCGGGTAGATACCCTGCGCCAAGCCTTTGAGCACTGTAACAAACTCCTTGTTGTGTCTGTGATGCTGACCAATTCCTCGGTGCTTAAACAGTTTAAGCCTTTTAAGGATGGTGTGATCACCAAACGCAATACCTTTCAAAAGTACTACAGCCAAGCGCAGATCCGTGAGTTTATAGAAGACACTTTGCGCGTAAAAACAACGCCCTTTGGCCAAGGGATCATCGCGGTATTCAAATGCCCGGAGCTTGAAGAGCAGCATCACGCGGAACTGCAATTTCGAAGCTTTAACTGGCAGCATATTACCCAGCGCCCTACTCCGAAGAGTTTACCCACCGCAGCAAAGCAATCGCTGTTTGAAAAACACAAGCCGCTATTTGAAGAGTTTTGGCAATACTGCCTACACTATGGCCGCATTCCTGCTAACGAAGAATTTGAACAAAGCGATGCACTACGCGCACTTATAGGTAGCCACAATAAAGCCTTTGCGCTATTGCAATCTCAGTACGACCAACAAGACATGACGCTTGCCAAAGACAAGCGCAAGCAAGACCTCCTTGTGTATTTTGCACTGAGCTTATTTGGTAAACGCCAGGCCAAAAGCCACTTACCAACCCAATTAATGCGAGACATAAAAAGCCATTTCGAGAGCTTTAACCAGGCAATTGATTCAGCCAAAGCACTACTCTATTCAGTATCTGACACACACCAAATAGGACAAGCCTGTCATGATGCCTATGCAGAGCTGCAATTAGGCGAACTCATTGATAGCCATAGTTATATTTTGCCAAGAAGCTACCTAAACCAACTGCCCGCCATCTTGCGCGTGTATGTTGGCTGCGCCGCCCAGCTGTATGGCGATTTAGACGACATAGACCTCATCAAAATCCACATGCGCTCGGGTAAAGTCACCCTACTTAAGTACGACGACTACAACAAAAAACTCCCGCTACTCACAGAGCGAATTAAAGTAAAACTACTAGAGCAAGACATAGACTACTTTAACTACGGCACCGACTACCCGCTGCAACCTTTGTACAACAAAATTGACTTTCTGACGCCTGGCACCAAAGAGCACAAAGCCCAACAACGCTTTGATAAAAAACTGGCAGACATGCTCAAAGGCGTACCAAAAGCAGAATGGCCCAACTGGGACATTCTGCAAAAAGTGTTTGAGTATTGGGGAGTTGAGTTTAGATGCAATAGGTTTTGTAAACTATAAAACCAGCCCATTATTGATTTAATATCAATAAAATTAGAATCCATGATGACAAGTAACGTAATGTACGTAATAATATTACGTACCACTCATTATTACGTAAAGCAAAATGGGCAACATAGATACTAATTATTGCTACAGCTTCCCGGCTGTCCGCGGTCAGCAAGCAGGTAAACCTTTTTACATAGCTACTTGCCCACTTCGAATAATTCCAAAAATTTTCATGTATGACGAAGAAGAAGTGCCAGCAGAACTACGCTCGCAACGAACGCTTAATAAAAGCCGCATTCCTGAAATGACGCGCTACCTTTTAGATTCACCTGATGATTACGTATTTTCAGCTCTTACTGCATCAGTGGGTACCGATGTGGAATTCAAAAACTCCGACGAAAATCCAAATTTAGGCACGCTTGTAGTACCCATGGATGCCCAAATATTAATCAATGACGGCCAACACCGTCGTGCAGCTATTGAAGAAGCAATAAAAGAAAACCCTGAACTTGGCCAAGACAACATTGCGGTTTTATTTTTTGTCGATGAAGGCTTAAAACGTAGCCAACAAATGTTTGCAGACCTTAATAAATACGCTGTAAGGCCCAGTTCATCTCTAGCCACGCTTTATGATCACAGAGATCAAGCTTCAGAGATTGCCCGCTACCTTGCTATGAATGCAAAACCTTTTATTGGCTTCACAGAGTTTGAACGTTCATCAGTCTCTGTCCGCAGTAATAAGGTCTTCACTTTAAGTGGCATAAAGCAAGCAAATCGCACACTGTTCGGAAAAGGGTCAAAAGAAGGCTTTAGTGAAGAAGAAAAAACAAAAGCGGTCGCTTTTTGGAACAAAGTGAACGACAATATGCCCGAATGGCAACAAGTCCAAAATAAAACTTTGTCAGCACCGGAGTTTCGCCAAGAATTTTTAAGTGCACACGGTATTGGGCTTCAAGCTATAGCGAATGTTGGTCACTACATCTTAGAACTAGAAGAAAATGAGCAAAACCAATTATTAGCTAAGCTCGGCAAAATTAATTGGCTAAAATCAAACCCTGCATGGTCAAACCGCGCAATGCAGCACGGTAGACTCTCTAAAGCTGTATCAAATATTTTCTTAACAGCAATGCAGATCAAACGCGAGGTCGGAATTACGCCTACGCTCGAAGAATTAGAGAAAGAAAACAAGTTACTAAACGCATGAAGTTAATACACCAACACGACTTGGAAGAAGAGTACGTAGATTTTATAGAAAGCGAAAAGTTTTCAGGTCGTTATTTAAGTGAATTTATTGCAGACACACAACGGGTTTACCTTGCTGATACCCGCCCATGGGTTATTGGCTACAGTGGTGGTAAAGACTCATCAGCAGTGATGGCGCTCGTTTATATGGCGCTATTAGGTTTAGAGCAAGAGCAACGTCATAAACCTGTATTTGTAGTAGCTTCAGACACACTCGTAGAGACACCTGTGGTTGTAGACCATGTAAATAACTCGCTAAAAGCAATCAACGATGGTGCTAAGCGTGATAACTTGCCGATTACAGCACACAAGGTCACACCAAAAACCGACCAAACCTTTTGGTCGAACTTACTAGGTAAAGGCTACCCTGCACCCACTCGTAATTTCCGTTGGTGTACAGAGCGCATGAAGATTGACCCTGTAAGCACCTTTATTACCGAAAAAGTCAGCCAATACGATGAAGTCATTGTTGTATTAGGCTCTCGCTCGCAAGAAAGTGCATCGCGTGCCCAAGTAATTAAAAAGCACAAAATTGATGGCTCTGATCTCGCAGTACACACCACCCTTGCAAACGCATTTATTTATACCCCTATCGACACATGGCACGTTGATGATGTTTGGAAAATCCTGCGTTTATGCCACTTAAAACAAGAAGAAACACCGTACGGCCCGCGTAATAAGTGGATAGATAAATACGACCTAGAATGGGAAAACCCATGGGGTGGTAAAAACTTACTGCTTTGGAACCTTTACAAAGACTCTTCTGGCCAAGGTGAGTGCCCGTTAGTCATCGACGAAACAACACCATCGTGTGGTAACTCACGATTTGGTTGTTGGACATGTACCGTAGTAACAAAAGACCGTGCAATGGAAAGCCTCGTAGCGAACGGCGAAACATGGATGGAGCCATTACTTAAATACCGTAATATTTTATCGCGTAGTACGTCACCCGCACTTAAAAAGAAATACCGTAACCATATTCGCCGTAATGGCCGCTTAGCGTTTAAAACCCTAAAAGAAGATGGCGAAAAAGTATTACTCGACGACTACACTACAGGCCCATACCTGCTTAAATATCGCCGCTTTATGTTACACGTTTTACTGCAACTACAAAAAAAGCTCGAAAAGCATTTAAGTGGTCAAGCACTGATCACTATTCCAGAACTTCATGCTGTGCGCCACGAATGGTTGAACGACCCTAACGAGCCTGATTGGGATGATTCATTACCTACCATTTTTAAAGAAGTGTATGGCTACGACCTTGATTGGACAATGGATGACGCCACGCAATTTAGCCGTGAAGAAAGCCAGCTACTAAATACCATAGCACCTAAGCACGGTATTTCACCGCACATGGTTAAAAAGCTTATTGATATTGAAACATCAATGAGTGGTCTAACACGCCGCACAGGCATATTTAATAAACTTGGCCGATTAGTACAGCAAGACTGGGAATCTGCCGAAGAAATTATTGAAGAACATTTAGAAAGTCGCCAAAACCAAATGCGCCAATCAAAAGAAGTAAAAGTAATCTCACAAGAGCTTGATGACTTAAACAAGCTACTTGCTAAAGAGGGCTTATCATGATTTTTAAAAGCCTAACACTGCACAATTTTCGTGTATTTAACCAAACCATACGGATAGACCTCACACCAAAAAAAGATGAGTTTAACGATAAGCCCATTATTTTATTTGGCGGTTTAAACGGTGCAGGTAAAACCTCTATTTTAACGGCCATTCGTTTAGCCTTGCTTGGTCGCCGTGCACTTGGTAATGCAGTGCATAAAAAAGACTATGCAACCTTTTTAAGTGAGCAAATAAATAAAAAAGCGCTTAAAGATGATAACCAAAGCCAAGCCAAAGTAACGCTTGAGTTTACCCATACACACCAAGGCCAACACAACGCTTATGTTATTGAGCGCACGTGGGCAAGTAATGGTGATGAAGTTGTCACGCTAAGTGAAAACGGCAAACAGGACCAAACCCTTAATACAGAGCAAGTTCAAAGCTTTTTACATGAACTTGTACCACCGGGCATTGGCGACTTATTCTTTTTTGACGGTGAAAAAATTGCTGAGCTGGCAGAAGACGACACCGGCACCTATTTAAAAGAAGCTGTACAAAAACTACTTGGTCTAGATGTAATCAATCGCCTTGGTGATGATTTAGATATTTACATTAAACAAATTACCAAAGACAAAGCATCGGCTAGTACAGTACGTAAAATTGCCGAGCTTGAAGAAGAGAAAAAACAACTTCTTAAACAAGCCAATGCTGAGCGCGAACTCGAAGCCAGTATTCAAAGCGAGCTTGCGGGTATCAATACTCAAATTGAGCTGATCGAACATAAAATTGAATCGCGAGGTGGCGCTTGGGCTAGAACCAAGTCGCAAGAAAAAGCCCGTGCCGATGAGTTATTAAAACAGCAAACCAAATTAAACACCTCAATACTAAACGAGCTTAGCAGCGAATTCCCAATGGCATTAGCGCCAACAGCCATGCAAGGTTTAATTAAAGAGCTTGAAAGCGAGCAACAAATAAAAGCAAAACGCGCCTTTAACGAGCAACTTAGCCAAAATATGCAAGGCCTAGAAGCCGCACTTCACCAGCAGTTTGCAGATAATGCATCTGATATATACAAAGAGGTAAATAGATACTTTGCACAATTAAACGCAGGTGCTGCGCTTGAAGTGTTAGAGCTCGATATATCAGATTCTGACTTTGCTGTTATTAAAGCGCAGTTTGAAAGTGCAAACTCAGCTAAACAAACCATTGCAGACCTTGCTGAAGAGCTTAAGGCTACAACCATTGAATACGAAAACCTGTCGTTAAATATTCAACGTGCCCCTGATGAAGAAGAGCTAAGCGCCCTTTATACATCGCTGCGTGAATTAGATGCGCAAAAATCAGCACTTAAAACTAAATACACAAACCAGCTTTTAAAAGCTAAAAAGTTAGTTGAACAAGCACTTGAAAACGCAAAACGCCTAGAAAAACTCTATGTAAGCCAAAAAACTGAAAGCTCAATTACTAAAGCGGTTACTCGCGTTGATGCAACCAATGCTGCGCTTACAGAGTTTGCTAATGAGTTAACTCAATTGCGTGTTATGCAACTTGAAGAATTGTTTGCTAAGTCTTATAGAAAACTAGCGCGTAAAGAAGATTTAAAACTCAGCGCAAAAATAGACCCAACCACCTTCGATGTTAATTTGGTTGATCAAGATGGCATTACCATTAACCGTAAATCGATGTCGGCGGGTGAAAAGCAAATTTTTGCTTTTGCAATTCTAGAAGCGCTTGGCAAACTTTCGGGTAAAGTGCTGCCAGTGGTAGTTGATACCCCGCTTGGCCGTTTAGACTCTAAACACCGTAATAAACTGATTAAACATTACTTCCCAGAAGCTGGCGAGCAAGTGATTTTACTTTCAACCGATACCGAGGTAGATCAAGACTACTTCGATATTATAGCAAGCAAAGTATCACATGCCTTTGAGATTGAGTTTGACCAAGTAACTAAGTGCTCAACGCTTTCAGAAGGTTATTTTTGGGCAAGTAAAATTAAGGAGGCCGTATAATGCTACCGCAAACCATGTGGCTTAAAAAATCAGTTGAAGAGCAACTGCAAGCCCTAAAAGCCAATACAGGAATTACACCCAATGTAGCCGCACGTATCGCTTTTTTTCGTTCGGTTGAAAGTGGTTTTATGTTTGATAACACAACTGAGTACAAACTTTCTGGCAGCTTAAAGCTCGATAAATTCACTTGGCTGGGCAAAACCCAGCAAGTGACAGAGTTACTGCTAAAACAGCGCTATCCTGAATACTCTGATAAAGAATTACAGATGGCGTGGGCAGCGCATGTTGAGAATGGTACACCCTCTATTAGAACTATTAACAAATTAAATGATTTGACCAAAATTTAACTCATATATGCATAAATTTAAATTGTACTAGTTCTATCAAAAAGAACTAGTACAATTAAATTACAATTCTAAAGCTAGATTTTCATATACCATATCGTAAATAACTTTTACTGTTTTAGATGTTGGATCAATTGTTTCAAATTCATTTTCATCAAGAGCTCCACCATCAAGCATTTCATAGTATTCATCACTAGTTATTATTCTATCTTCATCAACTCCTTCAATTTTACTTATCTCTTGCAAAATATTTCTGAGAATTCTCATTAAAGCTATAAATCCAATAGTCTTATTTAACGCTGACCTCTTATTAGTTTTGTCCCAGGCATTAGGCCAAAGTGTTTCAACAGCAGTAAAAAAGTGATTTATATTGGCAGCAATTACAGAATCTTTATCCTTCATAAAACTCTTCCTAAAAGGATATTTATTAAAATCTTCAATTCCAACCTTCTCTAGTGTTGCTCCGGCTGCAAGTTTTCCGCCTTTAGATTTAGCTAAATAATAGTTTCTGTCACTTTTTTCATCATGTGTAATTAGTTTTAATAAGTTTTGAACAAAAGCAGCTTGAGTTAAAAGCTCATTTTCTACATTTGGAGTTGCAACACCTAACCGCTTTATACGTTTATAGAATGGTCCAGCTTTACTATTTAAAAGTACCGCTACGTCATGCGCCGTTTTTTCAGGACTTCTGGAAATTGCAAGCGACTCTAAATCATATACCAAACTTCTATTTACTTTTGTTTGAGCTAAATTGACTGTAGCAAATATATTAGCTTGTGTTGAAATGTCTGCATCTACAAATATAGTGACTAGTAACTCAAAATTTTTCTTTGCATCATCTTCATCTAAAAAAACTCTATTTGCACTATCAAAACCCGCAATCCTGTGTTGGCCATCAAGTATCTTAGCTAAATGCCTCTTATCATCATCTGTTTCATAAGCTATTGTGAATTCTGATGTCTTTTCACACCAACTAGCAGACTTTTCATTTATAGAAATAATAATAGAGTTAGGAAATGTTGCATCTACACTTGTTACATATTTGTTAATTTTCTTAACTCTAGTTTCGTTCAGAGGCCTTTGTATTCCAATAAAATCATCTAGTTCTCTAGAGCCATCGTCTGATAAACGCCTAACATCAGAATAAGTAATTTCACTTAATGTCTTTGCATCAATGACACCACAATAAAAGTTACCAATAGGCTGCGTTACTTTAAGCGCTTTTATTACTATATTTTCCATTAAGCTGCCTCCTGCGTTGCATCATATTCTTTTGACAATTTATCATATTGATTCTTTCGAATGTTCTTATACTCACCGGTACCTAAATGATTCATATAGGACGCATAGTACCAGATACATAGTGAGACTAAATAAATTGCCCAAGCCCAATAACCAAATTCAAAGTTAAATAGTTCATTTGCAGGACTAACTGAGTATTGATTTTTTATTATCACTCCAATCCGGTAATAAGAAAATGCAAACAAACCTGCAATTGTTGATACTAGTGTTACAGGGAGTATTAAACCGAAATAAGGTAGTTTATTTTCTTTCTTATACTCATGATCAGACTTCACATAACGGTATAATAAAAAATAGAAAGGAGTTATTAGCGCTGATGTTAAAAGAAAAACTTCTCCCCCTTTTACATTCGAAGCAAATGCTTCTATGAAAGTTTTGTCTAGCAAGACTATTCTTAATAGTGAATCGAAGATAATTGGTAAAAAAGCACCCATTAGCATCCAAAAACATTCAATAGCCGCTATTTTATGAACTTCAACTCTATTAATGGTCAATTTAGACAAAAGCTCTAAAGCATTTACACATGCCTTTTCAAACCAAGATTCGTTTTTCTCTTCGTTCAGAGGTAAGTTTTCACTCGATGTATCTACAACCTTTTCCGAAGGTAAAATAGGTTGTTCGAGTAAGGTAAATAGCTCATCTTTACCTCTCCCCCCCCCTCACTTTTAAAGTATTTCTTTGTCATTTTCGCGCTTTTTATATTTGCGTTTGAGCAGTGAACTCTTAATTTAACTCTTACAACTGAAACCGGATTTTCTGCACCAAAATTATAATAATCATTATCAATTATATGCTGATAAATTTCTCCATAAGTGGACGCCCTATTCATATCAATAAGAGCCTTACTTATGGCTTCGACTATCGTCACTAAACACCTCCAAACTATCCTTTTAAAACTTTTTAATAAGTATTTAATTCAAAACTTTTGATCTTTTACAAAATTTATTAACTACAAAAAACATTTTCAAAGTGCCACTGAAAAAAAGTACTAAACGGTAAATAATCTTTTTGACGCGGTAGCTGTATTTGCTTAGTGTCAAAATTCCAAATCAATTGTTCAACCACTCCATCACCATTAACCGCACTTGAAACTCTAACCCTCATTTCAGGGGTAATTGTGATAGCCCCTTTATCTAGCGCTTTATGATGAATAGAACACAGAGCTAAGCCATTATTTACAGTGCATGGGCCGTTAAATTGTTTCCATTTAATATGTGCAGCTTCAAGTGCAAAAAATCATCGTTTAACCGCGCATCAAAGCCACAAATAGCGCATTTACCGTTGTAGGCATTGAGCACTTCACGCCTAAAATTTGGGTCACGCTTTTGTACTTGCCGAAAGGTAAACTCTAAGCCAAGTTGTGACGTGATTTCTGGAATAATGCTTTCAGGAAAGCTTTCACTTAAAATGGTTTGCAAAAGCTCCATTGCTAATTGCGTATCATTTTTCAGCAGCTGGTAAGCCGCATTGTTAAAGCCACCCATTACCCCATACTTGATTAACTCAGATTTAGGTGGATCTGTATTACTTTTTCGTGGCAAACACTCTTCGGCATTATCTAAGCGCCAAAACCCATCGTTGATTAAACGCCAAAACGGGTATTCTGGATGAACAACTTTTCGAGCAGGGCCAAAGCGTTTTAGTAAAAGATGTAAGTCTTTATCTACTTCATCTTCGTAACTGAACATTTGGCCATGACCTTTAATGTAATTCGCTAACGCATAAGCCATCATAAGTGGCTTGTTGGGCGCGCGCTGATCAGCACGGCTCCAACGCTTTACACCGAGCACAGCCGCACGTAACTCATTGGGTGTCATGATCTTTCACCCAATGCGGTTACCTGCACCTTTTTAGCACCTTGTTTTATTTGCCCTTCTTTATCGACATAAAGACCAACTGAAATACATTCACCTTTTTGCAGCGTTGCAAGTTCATTAGCCCAATATTTTTTACTTGTACCGGGTACTGCTTGCTCGAGCAATTTCGCATAGCTGTCAGCTTCTGTCTCTGCTGGTGCAAAAAATAGCTTATGCGCAGCTTGAAACAAACGGTCTTGCTCTTCTTTTTTCAGGTTACTGAGTGTTTGTGTCGCTAAAATAAGTGACAGGCCATACTTACGACCTTCTGTGAGCATTTTGGCCAGAGGGCTATCGAGGCGATGATCTAAGTTTTGCACTTCATCTAATACAACGGGTAACGGTTTAGTTTTATTACCATGTAAGCACGCATGAGCATATAAATCCCAAAGTATAAATTCGGTAGAAGCTCGCCATACATCTCTTGAAAGATTGGCCATTTGAATTAATCGACAAACCGACTCGTTGTCTTCAAATATTGCCTGCCATCCGTTTTCATTATCTTTACATGCAAAAATATTCGCTTTTACAATTGGCATAAGCTTATTTGCAAGTTTTGCGCCTGTCGCATCATGCTCTTCGAGCTCTTTAAGCATTTTATTAAAGTTATAATCAGCACCATACAGCTCAATGCCCTCTTCAATCACCCTTATTAAGGTTGGTAATTGTTGCTCACCAATACTTGAGAAGACTGAGTTAAAAACAGAGGCTACACGGGTTGCAACATCATGTACTTTATCTTTGAGCTCAATGCCTGCAATCACACTTTTTTGCTTTTTAAATGGGTTTAAATCTATGGGGGCATGTACGACTAAATCAGTTTTAGGGTTAACTAACTGCTTAAATTCTTTCTCTAATTGTTCTGGTAAAAAGCCATTTGTGTAGTCTACGACTAATGAATTTACATGCACTCTCGCAAGCTCACTTAAAAGCGCCTGTATACAATAGGTTTTACCTTGCCCTGAACGACCAAAAACAATGAGGTGCCTATTTGCGAGTGCTTTATTACCATACTCCCAATAAATATCTTCATTAGTATTTAAGTCTCGACCTATAAGTACGCGAGTGCGCTCAATGTTAAATGGCTCAACATTACCTTTAATGCTACTTAGGGTACTTATTTGCTCAGGTGCTTGAGGTGCCTCGATGTCAAAATTTTCTAAAGTGTGGCTTTCTTCAACATTAATTTTGCCATCAAGTTTTTTACTTTGTTGCTCAGTCTCTGACGAATCAGCTTCGGTTTGTTCACGTTTGGTTGCATTAGCAACTTGGCTTAAAACACGTTTTACAACATGATCGTAGACGCAAATTATTGCTTTAACCCATTCAACTGCTCCGGCATTTGAATCGGTAACAAGCAATGCTTGACGGCAAAAATCTGCTAAGCCCTTTTCTTGTAACTCAACTTTTGACACTAAGTTTTGAACAAAATAAAGGTTTAACCCGAAGTCGCCACTATGGACTTTTAACAAAGAGATATAAAAGTATTTGTTTAATTGGAGTTCTAGCTTACGGTTTAAGTATGTCTGTAAGCTTTCTCCTTCGATGATGTCTTTTTCTCTTTCAATAAATACAGCGGCATGCTGCATAATTTCTTCGATGTTATAGCCTTTGAAAGCATTATCAACATGAGAATAATGGGTTTCATCTATACGGACAATGACACCTTCAGTTAATAAAATATCCATATAAAAGGCTGCATGGCCTAATGAATTACTGCGAATTCTCGCTGCGACATCGTGCTTATTTAGTGGGCTTAAACTATCTTTAAACACACTGACTAAAACTGACCGTTGTGAAGCTAGACTAAATTCACTGTTTAAACTTACCGTATCAGCGCCAGATTTACCATTGAAGTAAATACCAGCAGTTTCACCAAATGTTCTAACCACATAGCGTATAACAAAATAGTCATGGACAAAGCGAGTTTGGTCACAAATATCTACAGATAAATTCACTGCATCTCTATTTGTATGCTTATATTCTTGTAGTTTTGATTTGACGGTAGTCAAAATATACTGAATATCTTGGTCACTGATATGCAAATAGCATAGGTGCCTATAAGTACCACGACCACTTTGATAAATTAATTCACGATCACAGCCATTGGCAATACCTGGCTCAGGTCGCTCAAGCAACATTTCATTTGCACTAATGCCTTTTTCTTCCGCTTTCTGTTGAAGCAATTGCCATGCTGCACCATTTGGAAAATCTAGCAATGTATTTGCAATAGCCTCAACTTTAGGTAGTTTTAGCGGTTTAACGTTTTCGTTTACTAACTCAAGGTGGCCACTTTCTTGCCATCTTAATATTTGATTTTCAGCTACCGCCAAATCAATATCAGCAGTTTCATGCAAATACCAAATAAAGTCTTCAAGCGGTGCTGGCGACTTGTTAGCTATCCAAAATTCGTTAAAAGTGTCTCTAGATAATGATGGGTTTGTAATGTATTGAATTTCGTTTTCTTCAAGGCCACAGCAAAGTTCTAAAAACATATAAAACTGTTTTTGGTTGGTAAAACTGTGCCTTAATTGAGGAAATAAAGGCTCACGCAATTCACTCAAATTTGACTGCACAACTGCTTTAATGACTTTTTGAGATACGGTTAATTTAGAAAGAAAGCTCTTTTTGGCTTTGACTTCTAATTGTCTAATACGCTCTCTTGTTACATCGAAGTCTTTGCCTATCTCTTCAAGTGTTTCACTCTGGGTGTTTATGCCTAATCTACGAGTGAAAATCTGTTTATCACGCTCTTTAGCTGATTCTAAATAGCTTTGTAAACTATTGCTTAACTCTGTTTCTAAGCGTGCCAAGTCAATATCATAATCTTCTATTAATAATGTGACTTCAACGCTGGCCGCTACCGCAAATGTATCCTCAGCTAACTTTTTTTTAAATTCATTAAATTTTGCAAGCTTACCTTTACCAAAACCAGTTAACGCTAACATTTGAGCGTCTTTTAACTCGGTAACTTGCTCAACTGTAATTTCTTCACCAAATGAACGAATAATAAAGTTTGAGAGCGCATTAAATTCTTGGTCAATTAGTAAGTCTTTAAGTAATACAACTCTTGCTTTGGCTTTTTTTTGAATTGGATTGTTGAGAAAATCCTTTAACTTATAGAAAGGCAATAAATAATTATTATCGTTGTTAACTAAACCTAAGAAATCACTTTCGGTAAGTGCAAACAGGTCTTCTTTCGTTAAATTACACTGTAAGCATTCGCACAGTAGAGTAATTAATTCATCAAACTCTTCTGGATAGTCAAACTGCGCATTCCACGAAATTTCTGTTTCTTCGCTGCTTTCTATATCGCTAATTTCTATATCATTGTTGTATTCACTATCAAGTTGCAGAGCTTCAATTTCTTTGGCGTTAATATCTTCATTAAAATCGTTGCTAATAACCAACGGCTCAGACTTTAATAATTTGGGCTCGGTAGCAAATAATGTGTACTTGCTTAACTCAGGCAACTCTTGGCTAACAGTTAATTTTTCATTTATTAATTCAATTGAGTTACTTTGTAGAAAACGCATCCAGCCAAATGAAATCTCAATTGTAAGTATGTTGGTTGCTTCATCTACTTTAGGCTTTGTCCTTGCTGTTTTTAAGTCGTTTTTGAAGGCTATAGCAAAACCATCAACATAATCTTCGACATCACATAATTCAAACTGACCTTGCTGGTAACTCTCTTTATTATCCACGAGTTTTTCAAAGTAACTCTCTGGAAAAAGCTTATATAACTCAAACCGTTCCACCTGAGCGAACACGTGCTGAACAAATAGAGTTCGGTATATTTGCGCTTTTAAATCATTACCAGAGAGTAACTCGCTCATAAACGATTTTAATTCTACAGCTTGCGCTATTGCTTTACTGAAGTCATTCCCTGTTTCGCGTGTTTTTACTTCAAGTGAGAGCAAGTACATTTGGTTTTGTTTGAATCCAACAATCAATAAATCATCGCTCATCACTTTATGCTTTTTATTCTGCAAACGAGCTGAAAAATCAGACTCAGATATTTTTAATCCTAAATTGCCTGTTACTCTAATTAATTCAGCAATAGATAAAGGGACCCACGTAATGTCACTTTTAGCCAAAAGGCCTGAAACGAATTTATAAGCAGCAACAATACCTTGCTTCTCTTTCAATTGGTTTTGAACACTGACAGTTTGCGGTTTGCTCACTGCTTTAACTACATCTAGTAACCATTGACCACTAATTGCATTAAATGAATTAACCAATTCTGTTGAGGTTTCTTTCAGCAAGCCGCGATACAAATCCGTTTTAGTAGAGATAGTAATCGCATCATAGCCAGTACAATTTGTGTATTTATCTGAATAATGGATCAGAATAGTATCTTTATCATCAAAAAACTCTAGCGTTACTTTTGGATCGACAATGCATGTCCATATACTCGATGAATAAATCGAATTTAATGACTGCCTGAATGTATCTTTAACAGCCAATGCTGGAACAATAGAGGGATTATAACTCGCGGTATTATCGCGAAAAGGCTTAAACAAGCTATTGTATTTCAGTGCAAATCTTACTGGTGCGCTTAGCTGCTCAAGCCCTTTAATACCAAAACCAGTGTAATAGTTTTCATTTTCTAGATACGAAGCTTCACCTGCAATTAAACCATTACAACCAACACCAGAATTGGCGCTATTTGCAGCTTTGTCGACAAGCTTAACTTTTTCATTGTTTTTGAAAAAGGAAATGTGAGCATAAACATAATCTTCTTGATTAACCTTCTTACTGTAAATAAGTTTACTTTTTACAAGATTTATCAAAGAATCAGTTTCGTCTACTTTTTCGCTTTCTTTCTTTCGTACTAGCTTTCTAAGTAAATTAATATCTGTGGACTCAGTAAATGTATCAAACGCTGTGTTGTGCAGCCTGTCATCATACAGAGTGATATGAATTCGAAGTGCCTTTTCCTTATTTCGGCGATAGTAATCTATTATGCCTTCAAACACATATTCATTCTTTTGGTTATGTATTGAGTTTATTAGTACTGGCGTACTTTGATTTCTCTCAAATAACATGTTGAAACAACCGATGAAATCATGAAGCTTTTCTTGTACTAACTTAGCGACATAACTTTGATTACTTTGCTTCTGAGGTACTATTTGCAACCAGAGTCTATTTGCTGAAGCTGGCTTGCTATATGCGTAGTCATAGTTAGCATCATAAACAACAGGAAGAAGACCTGCTGGTGTCAATTTATCAATGGTTACTTTTGGCAGCTTGCCTATCACTTTATTGCCGTCATTATTTTGCTTTACTAGTTGCAATAAATAACTCAACACCATAGGGTGAAAAGGCGTCAACCAATCTGTCGTATCTTCTTCTTGCTCAAATTTCCCATGGTACATGCCCACTTTAACTAGGGCTTTATGATGAGTAGATAAGGAGCTTTCTGGAATACTACTTAAGGCTGTTTCAAAGTGCTCAAGTAAGCTCTCAACTATTGTTTGTAATTCTTCGGGCCAGCTTGTTAATGACAATATGGTATTGTTAGTCGAAAGCCAGTTATAAAGAGTTTGATATGCTTCAGCTAAATTGGCGTTAATATCTTTTAATTCAACTAGCTTGAGCTGCTCATCTGTAGTTTGGTGCTTATAAAGTAAATTACTTTCTATAAATTCAGCTTCTATCCTACATAAGCCTTTTGCGCTTACAGAAAGCTCTTTCTCTTTACCTGCGTAAACAACACGTTGAGTATCTGTTTTATAATTTGCTTGACCATCTAAACTATAGATATTGTTTATTCGACTCTCATCAAGAATACTCGGTAGTTTAATTTTTCCTAAACTGGCTTTACCAAACAGGTGTACTGGTAATTCATGAAATTCATAAAAAAGAGTCGCTGTGCTTGCGGTTTCAGCTTCAAGTAAAGGTAAGAAGTTTACTTTTCCTATTTTTAGTAAATCTACTTTTGAGTCAACGGCTGATACATCAAGGGCTTCATTTAAATCTTCATAAAATACAAGCGGCTCAGTGACATTATCTAGGTTTACCTGCCCTTTATTACGATTAAACTCTATTGTCATTTTTTCCCATATGTTTATTAATGGGAGTGTATTTTTGGGGATCAACAGAATATTAAGTTGGATCTTTTCAGGGCCACTCGTGCGGTTTAACTTAATTTGGAATAACTTAACGCTACCATCATAGTTAAAGTTAGTTGTCAGAATGCTATATTTTTCATGATTGCCGATACGTGGTTCTAACCTGCTTAACGCATAATCACCGACCACTTTAACTTCATCCATTTTAAGTAAAGTGTCGCCTTTATTGTATTTAACCTTTATTTCCAGCGGGCCTGCTTCGGCTTCAATCAAAATACTATTGACTTTGCATTTTGCATCATGGGCTTTGATATGTTTATGCTTTTGACCATTTACTTCTAATTGCTCAAAAGTGAGTTTTCTTGTTTTGTTATTTTCTATTTCAGTCTCTAAAGCACTAAACTCAAGCTCTTTCCATTTATCACCCTTGAGAAAATTGTCTTTTGTAAATTTCTCACCAAAACCTAGCTTTTCAAATTTTTCTTTGGCGCTATTTTCATCAAGGTGATCGTTTTTGATTGCCTCTATCTCTGTATAAAGCCTGCCATTTTTATTAATGTCATTTTTAATCGCTTTTCTATCAGTGAAATCTAATAAGCGACTATCTTGAAAAAGACCGTGCTGTTGGAATTTTGTTTCATTATTGATTATAGAGTTATATAACGCTTCATAACCAAATACACTTAAATTTTGTTCTTCAACGTCACGCTTTTGCTTCTCTGCAATAGCTTCAATGACATTTGTATGTTTGTGCTTTTGAGCTAATTTATCCAACTGGTTTTGTACATACTCAGGTGTAAAAACGCCATCGCTTACACTTATATCCTGACAGCTTGTTAGTATTGTCTCTAGAGCACTATTATGTATTACGAATAAGCTTGTATTTTCGAGGTTATTGATCGCATCTCTTACATTTGCAATAAAATCTTCGCTATAAGTATCTTTTTCTTTTGCCGCACTATCATGCAGCATAATAATCAACTTTAACCCACATTCAGCTTCAACAACTGGTACTGTGACATCGTCTATTATTAATGAGCTATTTTTTGTATTCAAAACACCTAGTCGCGCATTAAATAATTTTTTGGCTTTATCAGGAACAGAACACACATAATGGAATTTCGTTGAACGAGTATTACCAAGTTCAATACTTTCAAGAAAAAGCTTTAAGAGAAACGACTCAAATGGTACTTGTGACATACACTGCATCCCCACTATCACTTAATTTAATTACATTTCCGATATTTTCATAAATCGCTAAAAGTGCTTGTTTAGATTTGAGATCGAAATAAATCCCACGCTCATTAAAGCCTTCAACTACATCATCGATTAATAGCTTTTTCTTATTTCCAATAATTAGATTCGTGATAAGTAATACTGTCTTAGTTGATAACTGGAAGTACCAACCACCAGCTCTGCCTTTATTGACTTTAAAGTTACTAGCAAAATTAGTTGTTGCAGCAGTACAAACCATTTGATTAGCTCTGTAACGCTCTGACTTTTTGTTATTTTCTTTAAAAATTTCTTTATGATAGGTCAACCCATCATTTATAGCGTCTTCAAAAGAGGTGCGATTTCCAGCAAAGTGAATATTAAACTCATTACAAAATGAGGAATTCAATTCGTTTATTTGGTCAATAAAAACTTGTTCATGGGCTTGTTGACTTACAGCCCAAAGAGGTTCGGTTGCAATTAACTCTAAGTAACCTAAATGAGGAAAAATATCATAACTAGCTCCTACATCTTTTTCAAAAACCCTTTTGTAACCTTTTAAAAATGTAAAGTGTCGTTCTTTACTTGCTTTTTCTCCTTCTAAGATAAAGTACATTTCCTGACTGGTTGGCTCACTGAAACGTAATTTAGGAGAATATAAATGAAGTGATAACTGAGTAATGTATAAAAAGGCGTATATCTCTATAAGATGTTCCATTGACTCATTGAGTAATTCAGGCCTCGCGCTAATAAATGAAAAATCTTCTTGGCATTTTTTTGCTAAAAACGGCAAATATGGAGCCTTTGATTTAATTTTTACAATTTCATTACACAATTGCTTAGCAGTATTATTTACTATCTCTTCGAGAAAATTATTGCCTATAAAATCTACATTTTCAGTAGTTAAGCCGCACAGCATAGCATCAAACACATCTACCATTGTTTTAGTTCTGGCATGTACTTTTTCGCTATTTATAAGCCTAGAGTATGGTGTAATTTCAAAAGACTCAGTATTTTCAAAGTAAACTTTTTCAATAATTGTAGCTAAATCTTTTGTATGCCTATTCTCTTTAATGTCTCTTAATATATTTTCATAAAACTCTTTTCGTGTCTGTATATTGCATTCAAGTGAAAATATATTTCGGCATAAGCTTTTATAAACAATATTCCAGTTCAAGTTTTGTGCTGTAGGTAAACTAGGACCTATTGGGAGATAACGAGCTGCGTTATTTTTATAGTTACTACTAACCCTATTTTTTGATTGAATTAAATGTTCATTCATTTGAAGTCACCTACCACTGTGTAGCCTCTACGACTCTTTTTTGCTTCAGCATAGAAAGTACCTTGCGCTTTTTTATCTATAATTCGCACTTCCTTAGCCTTTGAAGTAGCAGCGATTAACTCAGATATAAACTCTTCGAGTTTTGTGTACTCATTATGCAAGTTTCTGTTTGGCAAGTACCCGTTTTGGATATTTCTTATGAGAGTAAATACTTTTATATCAAGGTTTAAAGTAACAGCCTCATCGCCATTAACTAAAAACCGTATTGGCATTATATCTGGAGCTTTTAGTTTATTTTCCTCTAGCCAATCGAGGTCTATTTCCGCTTCTATTTTGTTACAAATAGCAAAGTCTTTTAGTTCTCGACTGATCACAAAGCCACTGACATCGGTATTAACTTTTCTATTTACATAGTTAGCTACATCAGCCAGTAAATTTTCTTCTAAAATACCGATTAATAAATCTACCTCTTCCTCGTTAAACTCACTTTTAATAAGTATTTCATAAAGAGCGCAGTAACTTTCTAAGACTTCATTATTAATTAAATTGTTTAACTGACTTTCAGGATAGAGGTCACCTAACTCTTTATTTAAAACCCACGCAAACCTAATTAGATTATTTTTGCTTAGCTTACAACCAGCCATTTTTTGAAGATAGTTAATGCTTTCAAGAGTATTTTCACTTAACGAACCGGTTGCTAGCGCGAGTAAAAAGCTATCAAGCTTTTGGCTACTGGATTGGAGCGGGTCTTGACCAACTATTTTTTCCGAAAGCTGGTTATCTAGGCACGTGAAAATATTACCAATTATTCCGTCATCATTTTCTGTTGTGATTAATTGATAAATAAAATCAACAAAAAGTCTAGGGATTAGAAATTGCTCATCATGCAACCTAATCAGGCCAAATAAGTAAACAAGCGCACTTTGAAATTCTGACAAACTTATTATTTGAAAGTTATAAGCTATCTGATTTTCTTTCTCTTTTTCTGAAAGATATAATTCGTAAAATGGATTAGAGTCACATTCTTTTGTTAAGTTTTTTAAGTAAGAAAAAACAAACTCAGATTTCACACCGCCTTTATCGAAATGCAATCTTGGGTAACTTTCAAAATCATAAAAATATGCATTCTCTATTTGATACCCTTTTTCATGTCTATTTTCTAAAAATTTAGAAAATAGCACTTTAATGTCGCTATGCTTATCAGAGCCAAACTTAATAAACTTTTGGAACATACCAATATTAATACCGACAGCGAGTTTATGTTGTTGTTGCTTCTGTTCATCAAACAGCTCATCAAGGCTTTCAACCGCTGTACCGTGTTGGGTTTTTCCATGAGTGGCATCTAAATGAAATACTACATCTTGAAATTCGGGTTTATTACAAAGCCGAGTTAGGATTTCTGACTTACCATCCCCTGAGCTACCACACAAAAACAAGAGGCTACCTTCAGGGCTATCAAGTAACAAAGCTTCAAAGTCAATTGCAATTTGAGGCTTAATGTATAAGTACTCTTTATATTTGTAGTCTTCAGGTTGTTCACCTGTTCTTAGAGTGGATACTGAATAAGGTGAAGACTTAGATAAAACACTTAAAGCTTCTTTTAAACGCATAAAATTCCTGTCTTTGAGAGTTTCCTATCCATTGTTTCGCTTGTGGGGCCGACTGGCGTTCCTAATATCTAAAACTTTCCTACTATATCATAAGGTTATGTTTGGTTGTTCTGATTGAGGTCAAGTTCCAAATTACACCACATTACACATCAGCCTGACCCAGCCCCCACCCTTTCCAACAAAGCATTGAGCCAGCGTTTGTGTTCGCGGCCGGGGCGTTGGTCGCCGGTTTGCCAGGTTTTGCAGGCTTTAAGACCGGTGTTTTGGGCAAGTAAGGCGCTCAGGCTTTGCTCTGTGAGATCGGTGAATGCGCGGCCATCTGTAGTGCGTTCGCCTTCACCGTATTTAAACGAGATATAGATTATGCCTTCTGGTTTGAGTGCGTTTTGCAGGCGCTGAAAAACCGCCGGGAGCTCTGCCATGGGGACATGTAACAGGCTTGCGCAGCACCAGATAGCGTCATAAGTGTTGATGTCTCTGAGTTCGTCGAAACTGAAGCAGCCTACGGGTTGTTCCAGGTGGAAGCTGGCGATGTTGGCCAGTTCGGCGCAGGCATCGAAGGCTTCCACCCGGTAGCCGAGGTTTTTAAACGCCAGTGCATCGCGGCCTGAGCCGCAACCGGCATCGAGGATTTTACCGCCTTTGGATATGGCAGGTAAAAACACGTCGTACAGCGGCTGCATATCTACCGCGAAGGTTGCCTCTGCAAAACTGACTGCGTTGCGGCTGTAGTATTCTAATGTGGAGTCAGACATCACTCACCCGTTTACTCAATGGTGTAGCTGGTAAGGAGATGATGCATGGGACAGGTAATGGCATTCGGGGAGTTTCCCGGCTCACAGCCTGTTGTTCGGCGGTTACAACTTCCTTTGCGCGACACTTTAAAACTATTCTTGTTAACTGTTCTTGTTAGCTACTCTTGTTGGCTGTCTGATGCAACTTTGATACCGGATCGGGAATCCGATATTTGGTGCAGACACAAGAATAATCTACAACACTTTTGTCTGATTGAGTAGCTTTTTATCCGCCGTTATTAGCGATTTTAATACAAGTGTTCAAATTTTGGTTACAAATTGGATAATGGGTCCAGTTTGTTTTTCTCAAGGCCGCTTCACCCTGGCTTTGGAAAACTTTATAAAATAACTTATGGTTATTTTTATTACTATTACAGGGCATTACACACTGGGAATGGCGCTTTCTTCAATGTGAATAGTACAAGCTATTGGTGTCGTCGGTGGTTGGTTCCCGGCTCGTTGGCCGGGATGACGCTACGGGCTCGTTGGCCGGGCAGACGCTATGGGCTCGTTGGCCGGGAAGACGCTATGGGCTCGTTCGCCGGGATGACGCTACGGGCTCGTTGGCCGGGCAGACGCTGCGGGTTCGTTGGCCTGAGTTTCGCTGCGGGCGCTATGACTCGGATGGCACGATGGGTTACTTGGCTGGTGTGAAGATGCGAACTCCATGGCCGGGATCACGCTACGGGCTCGGTGGCCAGAGTGACGCTGCGGGTGCTATGACTAGAATGGCACAATGGGCTACTTAGCTGGGGTGAAGATGCGAGCTCCATGGCCCGGGTCAGGCTAAAGTCTTGTTAACCAAGGTGAAGCTACGGAGCTTTGCACGGGATGACGAACTGGCGCTGTTGGCTGTGCGGATAACTAAGGCTTTTGAGGTGGCGATGGGTGGTCCTCAACTCATTGGCAATGATGGCAAGTTCCAGGTCATGTCCGACTCTGGCATGTGCGCGCCAGAGTCGGTGTTTAGATACTTATTTTAAGTATGTCATCAGTTTGTACAACGGTTAAACACGTAGCGCGTTGGGCAAGCCATTTTCTTGTTTGTACCAAAGTTGCCTGTCAACTGTACTTGCTGGCCTTTACGTCCGGCCAATACAAGATCAACGCGAGAATTAGTTTCACTTTGCGCCCAGAAGTAAACAGGCTCGTCACCCGTTACAGATTTGGCATTGTGTACTTTGCGGATGTAGTTTACATCGTTCGGGTCACGGTAGTCTTGTGCGCCCAGATAGCTCCACACTTTTACGTCACCCGCGGTTTTTAAGTTACTGCTATACAGGTGAACTTTACCGCCAGCCAGCATGTCGCCAGCTGACATAGGGAAAGCAAGCTCACTGTAACCGTATTGAGTATGGGTGATAATCGTACCAGATGAATACGCATGGTCAGCCCAGCAATCAGCCGAATTGTAACAACCTACGTAGTCTTTTTTGCCATTATGATCGATAACCAAGGCCCGGATCATTCGACGAGACTCAGCAGATGTTTTCGGCACAAAGCCGTGAATACCATCACTTTCTGTGATCAGTACTTTCAAAGAAGTCAGGTAACCGCGATAGCCATTGGTGTTAAAGTCCAGATCTTTGACATAAATACGCTTTTTGATGGTTGTGCTGTAAGGGTTGTAACCGTTGACGATGTCAACACTGGTATCTGGCTGATACAACAAGGCTTCGTTGAGCTTACTCAGCGTATTAATGTATTGGCCACGACTTGTGTCAATAAGCGTCTTGTGTTGACTGTTTAACCAGGTTTTACCGCCATCTCTGGAGTATATAAAGTACAGGTTAGTGCGGTTGTCATTGGGGTAATGACGATTCTCTAGCCTGCCGTTAAGGCCTTTTGCTTCGCAATCAGCTTGCTTTATGTCACTGCGAGTACAACGATCAGGAACGTGTACATTAAAAGCCATGGCCAGTACACCATTTCGCTCTGTACTCACGGCATAATGGCCGAAGCTCCGTTTATCATCCAGTGCAACCAGCTTTTTAGTTATCGGCGCCTCCAGCCCTCCTGGCTGTACCTTATATTCTGTCATATATAGCTGACGACGCGCTGTTTGCCGGAATGCCGCCTTCATATCATCAGACGTTTGTATATAACGGGTGTTAAGCAATACAAATTTATTGTCCACCCACCAAGCCTGTGGATAGGTAAAGCCCAGGTTATAACACTTATCGCCGCTACTCGGACAATTATGGCTGCTATCTAATTCGTTACCGACTTCGTTAACTGCATCAACCAGCTTAAATGAGCCTAAGTTTGCAAAAAAGTTGTCATGCGTGTTCGAGGAGCGATAAACCAGACCACCCCGGGTCGAATTACGCCCGGAGATAAATACATAAACATAGCCCTGGCTGTCTACATTGATGACTGCCGTGTCATGAAAGTCGCTAGTATCCTTTACATGCACTATCACAGGCTCTTTAATCATGCCCGATTTATGATTATAGGCACCCACTGCGTATACCAAACGCTCATACCCTTTATTTGGTGCGGGTGCATTGAGTGCACAATCTGAATGCGCGCCATTGATAATGTAATACGTCCAGTCGCCACGCTGAACCGCCATAGGAGCTGCTTTTGCGGAACCTGTCGCTGCCGGGCCGGAATATTTAGGCACATTTTGCCCGCCCACATAGAAAAGCTGATTGTCCAGACTGTAGTAGCTGCCACGCAGTAAACGTTCATTCAAAGTGGTATTCAAATGGTGATACGGCGAGACCTTATTTTTGATATAGTTGATGTAGTTGTAGTCAGAATCATCTGAATAGCTCGGGCCAGAATCGTTGAAGCTACACTTACCATGATTGTTAAAATTGTAGGGATCGGCATATCCTTTGGTTGCGTCTGCATGCGCATAAAGTGCAGGCGTGAGTAATAACCCAGCAATCAGGGCTTTTGTTGCTTTTGTCTTCATTATCATTCCTTTTTTTATGTGATTTGTACCTAAACTGCACAAATTCACGGCTATTAAACTAGAGTAAAGACGTAACAACAAGATAAACATTAAAAAAGTTGTTCGAAATCGGTTCACGTACAATTCCATGTACTGTGATGAAGCGAGTAGTTTTTCAAGTGAGTCATCGCGACATCGACATATGCAGCCATATGTTCAAGTAAAAACAGTGACGAGTAAGCTGTTCCCGGCTCTATATCGAGGATGACACTTCGCGCTTGCTAGAGGGGGAGTGCGACTTGATAGATACTTTCAATCGGCCATAGAATCCAGGTTCTGAAGCTACAATAAGTTACCTTTAAGGCTTTACTCCCCCCCCAAATGGGGGTAAGAACAAGTACTTATTTTAGAGACGTGACCATTTACATAGTTCGAATAAAATGCAAAAGTGGCGTCGGTGACATAACAAAAAGGAAACCATTATGAAACTTAACCTCAAAGCAAAAAAATTAAAGGTTTTATCTACTAAAACGGGTCTACAAAGCAAGTTAACGCCACTTGTCCAGGGGGGCGCTACTAACCAGGATGCTGCTGGAACACCAATCGACTCCAATGGCAATATCCTTACATGTACCTTGCCCGATTAACCAAGGAAGGTGTCAAGATCAGGCAAAATAATGCCTGATCTTGGACATTGAGTAGAACAGATTAACCGCTTCCAAACCGCAGGGCATATTCAATACCAACTTCACTTAATACCTGGTCTATTTGAAGGAGCAAATAGGACGCTAACATCGTTAAAATTTTCTCATTTAGAACCTTATACCTTAGACACAAGTTCACAAATTTTTGCCTCGCCTATATGGATGTAGGTGCCTCAGCGATAGCAGGACGCGGAAGCGGTGTTATTGACCCTATTGTCTCGCCTCAAAATAGAACACTTCATTAAGCAAATTGGTGTAACAGTTCACTGACCCGCCTCATCCTCATAAGCCGCTTTGGCAAATTGCCTGACATACTGCTGTGGAGACAAGCTAAACTCAGCTTTAAAACAACTACTAAAATAACCCGGAGAGGAAAAGCCCACCTGATAGGCTACGTCAGCTACCAAAGCCCCGGCTCTGAGCTGTTTACAGGCCTGCTGTAGCCTGTATTGTCTGAGCAAAGCAATAGGTGATAACCCAGTTAGACTCCTTGATTTACGCTGTAGCTGTCTGGTACTCAAAAATACCAGACTGGCCATGTGCTCAGTATCAAACTCCGGGTTCTGATAATGTTGTGCGATCACATGATGTAGCTTATCTATAAAAGGTACACGTTTATCTTCTTGACGGGCCTGCGCTATATCCTCGCCGTGCAAAATATGATGCCGATATAAATGTGCCAGCTTCTTGCGACCCTTGATCAGGTTTTCAATTCGAATTCTCAATACATCGATATCAAATGGCTTGCCCATATAATCATCTGCTTCAGCTTCAAATCCAATGATACGACTGGCATCATCTTCTTTGGCTGTGAGCAACACAACAGGAATATGGCTGGTCATTTCGTCTTGTTTAACCGCACGTAACATATCAAGACCTGTCATAACCGGCATCATGACATCACTGACTATCAGGTCCGGTAAAATGTTCTTTGCCATTGCCAGGCCTTGTTCGCCATCCCCGGCTACCGTGCAATTAAACCAGACCGATAGCGCCTCATTTAACATCATTCTGAGATCGGGGTTATCCTCAACAATTAAAATTCGTTCTAATGTATCCGCGCTTTCCGATTCAGACGCATTGTCTTGGATTGCTGAGAGATCTTTTTGATAAAACTCATTATGCGAGTTAAGAAAAATTGGGATATGTAAGGTAAACAGACAACCTTGCCCGGGCTCACTGGTCAGTTCAATTGCGCCACCGCACCCAGATATCAACTGATGAACCACAGATAATCCAATTCCCTGCCCTGCTATGTCATTGTGTGTGCCACGCACATAACGTTTAAATATGTCCGCCTGAAGTGCAGGCTCTATACCGGGTCCCGAGTTCGTAAACATCAGCACCAGCATATTACCTTTTTGCTGTGCACAAACCTGAATTATTCCTCCATCTGGCGTATATTTCACCGCATTAGACAACAGGTTTGTCACAACCTGCTCAAAATCGGCTTCGTTAAGCACAACTTCCTGACAGGTCAGACATATGTCTGTTTTTATCTTGATCTGTTTCTCATGTGCAAGCAGATCAAAAGCCTGTATCTGCTTCATTAGCACGACCCTGGCAGTAAACTGGTGATTTTCAGGCGGTGCGAAGTTGTCTTTCCTCGCATAACGGATCAAATTATCAATTAATTTTTCCAGCCGGACAGCCTGAGAATATGCGGCATGCCATCTGATATTTTCTTTGTCCGGGTTCTGTTTTAGCATGCTTTTTATTGGCAGCATGATTACAGATAAGGGCGTGCGTAATTCGTGTGAAATATTGCCGAAGAGTTTGTTCTTGCTTTCCATTAGATTGGCAATTTGCACCCGCTTTTGTTCAATTTCCTCTGTGCGTGCCCGAACTTGTGTTTCAAGTTGAAGATTGTGCCGTTTCAGCTGATGTGTTCTAACAATCAATATTAATGCGATGAGTAATATCAAACATACCGCATAAAACAGAAATGCCCAAACAGTTAAATAGTAAGGAGTTGCAATGGAAAATTTAAATCTAGACTCAGTCCATTCACTCGAAATTGAGCGACTTTTTATTACAAATTCGTAATCACCTGATGGCAGGTTAGTATAAGTTGCATTACGCTGAGTTTGGTCAACTTCTGTCCACTCATAATCAAACCCAATTAAACGATATTTATAGTAAATATCAACATTAGGGTCACGTTTAATATTTACAAACTCAAACTTTACGTTTCTTTGCGCACTCGTAAATTCAGTGCCTAGAGAAATCGTATTTACCAACCCGGGTTCTGCTTGATATACAGGATAACTTTGTCCTTGAACAATGACACGGCTGAAGTGCACACCATAAGGTGCAATGGTTGTGGTATTTTCAAGCGCGGCAAATCCACTAACGCCACCAAGAAACAAGGTGCCCGAAGATGACTCCGACACGCTACCATAGGTCTTCGCACCAATGTTCAGTCGCTTGACGGGTTCTGTATAAACGACTTCCATTGTCTCTGGCTCAACTTTGTATATATTAGTCATATCAATCAGCCAGATGTGCCCCCCGTTATCCCGGTAGGTAAAAGCAAAAACCACATTGGGATAAACGCCGTTTAAATCGAGTTTTCGAGTACTTTTAGTGTCCAGTTCATGCAGCAATAGTCCGTGTGAAGTTGCTGCCCATAATCTCCCACTTTGGTCTACTGACGCATCGTATACAACTAAATGTTTAATTGATTCTTCTAACTGAAAATCTACTTTTTCTGCTTTACCTTTGCCGAGGGTGTAAGTTTCAAAACCACAGGCCAAAACGGTGCCATTGGGACCTTTTTTCAGGTTTTTAAAATGACCTGGCTGAAAAGACACGATTTCGTTTTTAGCTGGTATATATTCAGCGACCCCCTGAAAGGTAAGCAACCACAAGTGACCATTTTCAGATTGCTCTATGTCCCTAACTTCCTTGCCCATCTTAGCCGGGTCTAGCGGTAGTGGTATTCTCCTGAAACGCTGTCGCTCTATGTCATATTGATACAACTCCGACACCCCTCCGAACATAACGGATCCATCTCTGGTTTCAAAAACGGTTTGGACTTGCACATCTGTTCGATTAGCATCGAGCTCGATAGCTTCCGTTAGTCCTGTATTTGCTTTTTTCAGGTAAACTTTGCGCTGGCTGACAATCCAGAGGTTGTCACGCTTATCTACAAGCAAGCTTTCAATCATCGGCATTTTTGTTGCGTTCAGTGATGCCTTAACATATCCATTTGCCTGTGTTGTTTGTGCAAACTTTACCTGGTACACCCCCTTACTTGTAGAGAGCCAAACAGCACGCTCATCGTCAAACACATTTTGGACTCCGAATATATTTTGCTGAAGGCCATCAGAATAATAACTGCTCACGCGATTAACATGATTGTCTGCGTCCAACACAATAAGCGATTTATTTGTACCTATAAATGTAGCATGGTGCCCAACATGAACAGAGGTGATAGAACGCGGGTCGATATCTAGTTTTGTCAGCGACTGCGGACTTGGTTTTGACAAGTCGAGTATGAAAAGACCATGATCTGACACAAGATGCACAGTGTTCGAAAGGCCTGTAGTCACAATTCTGGTGTTCACCAGCCTGTTATCTTGAAACAACACGTAAAATGAGCCTGTTGTTTTATCCAGGCTATACACTTTGCCATCTTTAGATACAAACAATGGCAGATCATTGAAAAATGTAATACCAAAACGCAGGTTATGTTGAATTATTGAACTGGGAAAGTCATAACTTTCATATTGTTCCTGATCAGCCGAAAAGTATATCAAACGCCCATCGTCACCCACCAGCCAAAGCTTATTCTGACTATCCTGATACAACTCAGTTGGACGAAAGGTTTTACTATCAATACGTCGAACAATGCTATAGCTGTCCCGGAATAAGGAGCTATTATGCATATCGTCCTGATGCATGTCGCTCAGGTAACGGTTGAACTTGTCCGTTACATGACAGTATAGATACAGGCCATTGCCAGTCAGAAGCCACCTTCTTCCCTGCGCGTCTTCTATCACTTTTCTGGCTTGTTCAAGCGGGTAAAAGATAGAGTGATAACCATCAAATTTTAGTACACCAGAAATACCACTGACCCACAAATAGCCCTGACTATCCTGAGTGACAGAATTGATCACAGTGACCATATCCAGTTTATCAACGTCTAACGGATGTAACCTCAGTTGGTTTGGCGATTCTGCCAGCGCCTGACAGTGCACGATAAGCAACAAGATCGTTGCCAGTATCCTACTTAACATTATTACGCTTACGTCCTTACTGTAAAATGCGTAATTACTTTCTATAACCTTTATCAGGTACAGTCAACTGATTTGTTAAAAATTTGCCAACAGAATTCATCAAAAAAGCGTGAGCTTTTTGATTTGCACAATAATCAAACATCCAAAGTCGTCCCATACCAACAAGAAAAACCAATAAGACATTGTTTTTTATACTAACAATTATAAATGTCGCTTTTGCAGTACTCGGTGTCGCTTTTCTCATAACAGGTAGTTCTCAAAACTCATTAGCTTAAGGGTGCAGAACGAGAAAACAGAACCTGCAACATTAAAAAAAGCACACAGGAGTTTATATGGACTACTCAGGTAACAAAATCAGCCACCCGGATGCCTTTGCATTGTATCCGGAGACAGCCATCACTACCGCTCTAAGCCGATTTTCAGAACCACTAGGTATGGACCAGTTTCTCATTGTTGGGGTGAATGGCACCGAGCCCGTTTTCAGGTATCTTTCTACTTGTTCCGAACAATTCCTTCGCGCTTACTTTACAGATGGACATTGTTTTTCTGATGACCTGATCGACTACTGCCAGCAAACACTGGCACCGCGCTTTTGGAGCACTCATGACTACCAAAGCGCAACGCTTGCGCCAAAAACATTAGGCAACCTGTTAGCTCAGGAGAATATCAATGGCGGCATAGTCATACCTGTTCATTATGGCGGCGCAATTGTATTGGTGAATTTCTTTTCCAGCCAAACATGTGATGAAATAAAATCTGTTTATCATCAACATAGTACGATATTAAGTGATATCACACTCACTCTGATCCCCAGAATAATCAAAGAGTGCCCTGACTATTTATTTATGCGACCCACTTTAACGCCAAAAAGTAGCGAGTGTTTGCTATATATGGCCAAAGGGATGACTAACCCGGAAATATCTGAGCTGATGCAAGTGTCTAAAGACAGAGTTAAAGAGCTGGTAAGCCAGATCCTTAGTCAACTGGGTGCAGCCAACAGAACTGAGGCAGTACTCAAAGCAAAGCAAAGTTTGCTCATCCCTTAAAAAAGTGGCCAACCCAGTGTATATCCCCTGTGGTTGGCCTACTTATTGACGCTCAATTTACTTAGCTGGATTCTTTATACTAAGCCCTGTAAAACCCCAGGCTGATTATCTGCAAGCTCGCTGGTTAGCGATAACCAGCACCCGATTTAGCCAGGCATCAGAGTGCCATAATCGCTCACTTCATCGCTTTGCTTGTGTCAGCTTTCGACTCCGGCGAAAACCCGAGGTTCCATGCAAGCGCAGCAAATGCCCTCAAACTGCTTAGAACTCACTGCCCTAACTATTCTGGCTATAAATACCAGAATGCATTTCTAATTGCGGCCACCCCAACTAGCGTGGACAACTCAGGACAACAAACATGTATTCAGCACTCGCAACCAAGGACGCATTAGCGCGCATACCAAAGTGCCTTTTTGCACCGTGTTTGATAATTTTATTTTTCTTCGGCCTTCATTCATATCAGGTCTTACCTAAAGGCAGCAATGCGATGCTTGGTCAAAACAGTCACTTTTATAGCGATATTGCCAGTGCCAGGCCACCAAAAGTGCTTAATTACACCAATATAAGCATTATGTTGCTATTGAGTCATATAAAGGTGTGCCGGGCTGTCCGTTTAGGCTCATAGAAATATACGCCTGAAACCCGATATTGATAACTCCCCAAAAAGGGAGTGCAGGAAGCGATGGAAGTCAAACAACCATAGCATGATGGCATTGTTTAAATTTAACACGCCAATAATCGATAGTACGATGAAAAAAATGTGCTTGTTAGTAATAGTGCGGGCGCTTAAGGATAAAAAAGGCACATCCTGTGTGCCTTGATACAAGTACTCTCAATTACAGTCTTTTATACTGACCACCTTTTCAGGCTACCCTGGCCAGTGACTAGACTTATTTATTCTATTTACCCTTAAAATAAAGGCCAAATGAACTATCAAACCATGACTGTCAGACGCATAAAAACGCGCAATATCCCCACCCGGAATATTTACTACTGCGCAGCGTAACGCCGCGCTGGTAATTACCGTCAGTAACAGCTCGAATCATAAGCAGACAATGCTCCCTCAGACCGTCCCGAAAGATTACCCAAAAAATAAGAACAAAATATGGATGTGGTAAAAACCTCTGTCCCCGGCCAACTCTATGTAAAGGCTGGTACGTTAAAATCATACAGAGAACAGTAAATTGCGAGCTATCATTTAGAAACTCAACACACTGAATAGCCCCCCATTCAAGACAATAAAATTAACACATTAGATTCTTTCAATTTACACTCAGTGTACTTTGTGAGAACAATATTACCGAACAATTATTAAACAGAAGAAGGAGATCTCCATGAAGTTACAACTAAGTAAAAAGAACCTAAAAAACCTAGGCAATAAAAACGCGCTGAACTCAGATCAAACACCAATGATCGCAGGTGGTGCAACGGCTATTCCACCAACCAGAGTCCAGAAAGGTTGCCCATATTTTTCTTACTACCCAGTGAATACCTGTAACCCAAGATAAACAGGTTACAACAGGGCACGCTGAGTGCCCTGCATATGAGACACTGTTCTTCTCTCATCATCCGACCATTTCAGCCATTCTCCATAACAAGCCTGTGTTTTCCATGCTGCTGCTGCCCTTAACTCGCCGCTCTGCACACCCGTTCTGAAAAAATGTAAAGCCCCTTTACAAGATCGATAGGCAACGACATCACTATGGGTATCTGGCATATCGAGTCGTTTGTAGGTAGTTCCCGGCTCGGAGGCCGGGATGACGGAGGGGTGAATAGTTTAGGTTACACATGTCACACTTGAGGTGATTGCAAGATTACTTGGTTGCTCCCTTATTAAGTAAAAGCGCATTTAACATGCAATATCGCTCCAAAGACCAGAACCGCCATATAGTTAGCGCTGACGGTATGCAAATGCTCTCGCTTCACTCCTCTGCGTCATCCCTTGCTCGACACGGGAACCATTGGCATAGGATGCAGACACAAAGACGAGGCAGCAATATCACTTATGCAATGGTTCTCCAGATTTTGCAGAGCTCATATGATGCGTGCTCATAGGCTCACCTGGTTTAATCACGCTGTTTACGTAGTCAGGCACAGGCCTTGTTGCTTCCTCAGCTTTAACTAAATTGGCTGTTTCCTGAACCAGGTTAGGGGCAGAGCCATTCAAGCTGCTTTCTGTATTCAGGATCAACGGCAGCCCGTCTTTGCCGCTCCCTATCACAACCACTTTGGCATTGTTTGATTTTGCCAGTTCAATAGTCGCTTCAATACCGCGCCATCTCAGGTAAGTTTCCGAGATACCGCCTGCCACGGTTTCCTGAAAATCGGCAATACCCTGTGCTTCTGTTTTCTTACGCTGCGCTTCTTTCTTTGCTACTTCAAGCCGCATCGCGTATTCCTCATTCAGGTAACTCTGATTTACCTTAGAAATAATCGCCTCATGCACCTTATCGGGCACATCGACACGTTTGATCAGCATATCGTCTAAATTAACTAATGTATGACCATCTTTCATGTGGCCGGTTTGCTCTAAAATCGTTTCTTCCTGAAGATGTAGTTCATGCAGCACTTCTTCCAGCAGCTCTTTTTGCACTTGTATCCGTTGATGACTGTAAACCTGCTCAGCACGATAGCGCGACACTATCATACGTACCGCCGATGCCACCTCAGGTAACACCATCTCCTCCAGGTACCTGGGCCCTACCAGCTGATGCAGATAAGGCACATGCTCAATGACAGGGCGATACCTGACTGTGACATTGAGTGTGATTCTGAGACCCTCGCTGGTGATCGCATCTATGCTTTCATGTGCAGTCTGAAAACGTCCGTTGTAAATTACCAACTTATCCCAGGGCATAACCAGAACTGTACCTTCACTAAAGTGCTGATCCAGATACGTACCTCCACCAAAGCGCTTCCACAAAACAGCAATCTCACCGGAGTCAACCCGGATAAAGATAAATGGAACCAACGCCACGACTAAGAACAAACAAATCAATAGGGTTAAACCAGCTCTGAAGCGCCAGGACAATATGCGTTTACGCCATGCGGGTTTGTAGCGCCTGAGAGCCCGCATTACCAGGTTAGCAATGAGGATCAACAGGCAGGCAGCCGCCAATCCTATGAGCGCCAGATCAGGAGGCAGGATTATATTCATGACGGTACTCCATCTGTTTCTACTTCATGATGTTCCATTAGTTGTCCTTCTACCATCTTCAAATGCACGTCCGCCAGATGGAAATAGGCGTCGTCATGTGTAATTGCGATCACAGTGTTGCCACGGGCCTTAAGCCTGGGCAATACCTGTTCATAGAATTTTCGTCTGAATATTGGGTCCTGATCGGCGGCCCATTCGTCAAAAATATAAATCGGCCGATTTTCCAGTATGGTGCTGAGTAGTGCCAGGCGTTTTCTTTGCCCGGAAGAAAGATCTATGGTACTGAACTCTCCATCAATCACACTGACCTTTGCGTTCATTTCTAAAAAAGTCAGCCATTCATCGATATCTTCCTGTGACGTTGTCTTGATCCCATAGAGCTGTTTAAACAAATGGAAATCCGCAAAGACCGAGGTAAAAATACTGCGGAAGCTCTCTCGATCGGCGTCGTGAACCGCGCGCCCGTCGAGGAAGATTTGTCCGGCCTGAAGCTCATATAAACCGGTTAACATACGAATAAACGTGGTTTTACCGCTGCCGTTACCACCGGTAATAAAGGTAATTTGTCCTCTTTTAACCGTTAGGTCGACCGGCCCGACAAAGAAAGGCCTGTCGCCAGGCTTACGATTATGTTGATAATACGCGCCCTCAAGCCTTAACTCCTCAAAGCTATCAATGGATTGTACCTGGGTATTGCGCCGTACCGTATTTTCAGCTTGCTCCCGTTTAAGGTCTGCCTCAAGTGTCAGTACATTTTGCGCCGCTTCCGTTGCCGTAGTGAACACTGGAATACCACCCACAATACTGGTGATCGGACCGATTAAAAACAACGAGGCTGTCGTCACCTTGATGACCACTTCCGGATAAACATCTGATAACACTGGCACAAAAAACACCATTGCACCGGTTGCAGCGAAAAAGGTTATCTGAGAAAGGACAAAGTCGGTCGCAAACAAGGTCTTGGTCACCGTTTGTGCGCGCCGCGCTTTGCCAGAGGATAGGGAAAACTCGTGTTCCAGGTCGTCTGCTCTCGGTGCGCTCAGTTTTACTTCTTTAAAACCATCGAGCAAGTCCGACAAGCGCTGGATAAGCTGGTTTTCGCTCTGAAATGCCTGCGCCATATTACGCTGAATTTCATTGGCCCTTAAGCGGTGGATACTGCCGCCCAACATGATCAATACACTCAGAACCACAAACGCCATCACCGAGTGATAGGCAATATACAATGAGGTGAAAAACACCAGGCTGATAGACTGACCAATGATCACAAAGAGCTGAGCAGACTGAGAAATGGTTTGCAGCTCTTTGCTGAGCGTATTAAAAATTCGCTCCTTGCCAATTTTTTCAAGCGTCGATAGCTCGGTATGCCGAACCGATTCGAATAGCTCAACTCGCATATGATCAATGGACTTTTCGACCATTTTAGCGGCTTTAGTCATTAACCTCTGCTGGGTTAATCCGTAGATCAACACCGTCAGGGTAAAGAGCACCAGGTAGTAAAATACATGGTTTTCTTTGTGGATATCAGAAATGTTTTCTGCCACGTTGTTGATAAGAGCAAGCACCAGTGCATTGGCAAGGCCAGAGATACAACCGAGTAATACAAAGGTCCTTTTTTTAATTTTAATGTTTCGACTTATTAAATCGTATAATACCATTTTTATTGTCTTTTCATTGTGTTACCAGTGGCCTGAAAGTCCGCCACTGGTCATAATACTGAGCGCTACGACGCAGTCAGAACTGCAATCCTTGTTATCTTATCTTGAGGATCTACATCCTCTGTTTTTAGCTTGCCTGTTTTTTGGTCACAATCAAATAGTGAATTTAGGCAATGCCGGATTTTCTGTTATTCCTCCGCTTCTCTTGGCTCTGCCAGACGTGTTTTGGCAAGTAATAGCACCAGCAAGCTCACCAGCGGCGTGAATACCAGGCCAATAAAGAAAAACCCAACCGGACCCGCAAAGGTATTGCGTCCCCAGTAACCAGAAAGTACACATAACACCAGATACAAAGTAACTAACATGATTTGCTCCTCTGAACTGACTAGCAGTTCCAATTAACCGATGAGCAAATAAACCAACAGACACGCCGTTGGTTTATTTGTGTTTTAGCCTCTCAACTTACGCTGTAGCTTGGTTGTCTTGAGTGCTGTTGCCTTTATCTTTTCGATACTTAGCAGCAATTTCAGAGATGTCTCCCTTAATGCTTGCCAGATTAAGATCTAGCAAAGTGCCGCCGTTTTCGAAGTGTCGGATAAACGTAGAACCTACTGCATTTGTAGATGCAGCTGATACCACTGGCATAAATGCGAGTGCGCTAAGCGTGCCAATGATTGGTACCGACTTTAAGAAACTGCTAAGTCCTGCACCGCCCAAAGACTGTGGGAATGAGCCGCCAATCACCGCACTTACCGTACCGCGGATCTTATTGTCGCTGTAAGACTGACCATATACCTGAGCAATCTCACTGATCATCTTGATTTGTACACCAGTCAAGGCCACCAAATCGATGGCTGGTACTGGGATCAGACCCGTACCGAAAGACCATTTGGTGTACTTATCGACAATAATACGTGCTACGGCTTCGCGATTCTCAACCTCAACATTTGCTGATTCCTGCTGTGGAGCAGCGCCAGCAGCCGTTGTGGCCTTGTCATCCTTCGCTGTTTTTGTCGCTGTCATGTTTTTTCCTCTATGATTGGAATTGTACCAACGTCGTTAAAAATTCAGTTGGCATAAACAGTTGTTAAACCCACCAAGTCAGGTAAAGCCTAGACCCTAACTTGCCCTTTTTCACTTTCCATGTCCTAAAACACAGCAAGTAAATTCGTTTAAAATGCAATGGATACGATACAAAACCGCCGTTACTCACTGCTTTATTTTTGTTTGCAATGGAACCATCGTCCTGCTCCCATTGCTTTGTGAATGTGTACCCTGTTCACAGATCCCGCATCAGGTGCAGGTGTCTGAATGCAGAACGGTCCCATTCACTTTTACGCTTCATCCAATACCGTCTGACAAGCTTCGGTACGGTGTTTATCGCTATAAAAGATGATGTTGCGAATTTCCTGCGCAATACAATCCGACTCGGTGCCCGTTTTAACGTAATTACTGAATACCATTACGTTCTGGTCGCGCTCCAACAGGCGGTTGAAACTGGTCACCCACGAGTAGGGATAGCTGCCTGAGTACTGTAAGAATTTTTCGTATTTTCTGAGATTTGTTTCACTTGGATCATCCGGACAATCGGCCACTTTGCCGTACTGATTTGGGTCGATATAGGTCACAAACCAGCCATAACCATAGTATTCACACGATGAAGAGCTACCGGTGTTGGAATAAGGTGCAAATGCAGCCAGTTTCTGGGCTTCATTAAGTATTTTGTTGGTGTACAAGCCCTGATCCCATTTGTGCATATCTTCTACGGTTGAATACATATCACCGGCTGAGTAAAGCACGAGCGGATTGCTGTATGGGTTCACCAGAATGTCTTCATACGGCGCAGGACCGCCTGTCGCTGGCGGACGCCCATTGGCCAGTGGCAGATACTGGTTATCTTTGTAAATGTATCCTGTCGTCATATCTGGGTAGATACCAATGGCACTAAATGAGCCACTTTCGCTCATGTCCAGCGGATCGAGGATCTGCTCTTTGAGGATATTGCTGAACCAGAAACTGCGGTCGATGTCACCCTGAGTACCCGCTGCAAGCTGTTCAATGATGTTGCCAACCAGGTAATAGTTACAGTTACTGTATTCGTACTTGCTACCCTGACTGAAAGACGGCTGTCCCCCTTGCTCTTCACAGGTACAAAAACGGTTACCAAACCCTTCAGGGCCATTCAGATTAAGGGTTTCGTCGTACAAATAAGGACGCCAGCCCCAGTCGTTATAAACTTCTTCGTTGTCACTGTAGTTCGGGATCCCTGACGACATGGCCAACAGGTTATGCAAAGTGACGTCCGCACACTGGTTTTTAGGATACCAGGGCAGATGATCGCCGACGGTTTCAACTCTGAGGTCCTTTCCTTCAAGCATCCGCATCAGGATCGCAGCTGCAAACGCTTTGGTATTTGAGCCAATCCGGTACTTAGATTTAACCGTGTTATCCACGTTGTACTGCATGTTTTGCGGACCACAGTGGTATTCATAAACCACTTTGTCTACAGAAGTGATATAAATAGTCCCGAAAAACACCATGGCATCACAATATTGCCTGACAGAAGTATCTATCATTTCAATTTGCGATGCGGTGATCGTAGTATCTTTCGCAGTACTTTTATTTTGCAGACACGATGCCAGGGCGAGGCTGATCAGGCACATCACCATGATATTCAGCCTTGAAGGGTTTAACCATTTCATTGTTTGGATTCCTCAAATTTGACTACTCTGTTTGTCAACCGCCGCACCACTAACAAACCCCATTTTGCGCGTCTTAACGCGCAGCTTTTGCCATTCCCACCAGTACTTTACGAGTACCTGTATAGGCCTGACGGCCGTGAGTAAATAGCATGTTATCCAGCAGCAAAATATCGTTGCGCTGCCAAGGGTAAGAAAACGTCAGATCGCGATAGACTTGATTGATGACATCAATATCTTGTTTCGCAATCTCACTGCCATCGCCGTAATAAGCGTTACGCGGTAAATAGTCGGCACCAATGCTGTCAGGCATTTCGGTGTCAACGGCAGAGCAATGAAACAGGTGTGCCTGGTTAAACCAAACCTTTTCACCCGTCTGCGGATGTGTCATCACCGCAGGCCTGAACTGGCGAGTCTGTAACCTGCCATCGTCAAACCATTCGCACTGGATGTCATTCTTCCAGCAGTAGGCTTCCACATCGTCACGGCTTTGAGTCTGGAACACCTCTTGCCAGGGCAAATCTATGTCGCCGTAATTACGCACATACATAATGCCGCGCTCTTCAAAGCGATTTCTTAACGCTTCTGGCAGCTGCTTATAAACTTCACGGCTGTCAGCTAGTGGTGTATCTCCGCCGGTTTTGGCCGGTACAACACAGAAAAAGCCCATTCGCATTGGCCAGCAATTTGAATAAGCATTTTCATTGTGTTGCAGGATCACCTGATCGGCGTGATATTCAGTGGTGGTGTAAATGTTGTTGCGCAGTGCAGTGCGAGGGGAAGAGCGATAGATATACTGGCTTAACTGCTCACCAAAAATCGTTTCCAATATTGTGCTGAACTGATTGGTGCTGACGATGTTGAGACCGCGAAGCAACGCGAACCCATCGCGGTCAACCCAGGCATTAATTTCCTTCACATTCGCCTTGACCCAGGCAAGACCACTTTGCTTTTGTCCTGAGAGATCATGGATCCGTTGATCTGTTTCGGCGGAACTAAGATCCATGTCTGTTGATAGTAACTGATCCATTTTATTCCCATCCTTCTCGTTAGGTATCAAATAAAATTTACATCGCAATTTTGACATTTATTGTTTGTTTTTTACGCACAACCAATATCAAATTAAAACAATTTAAAAACACTTTGCTAAACAATAGACTACAAAACGTAGTAACTCTCTATTATTTCTATAACCCCATCGACTTGCTGATACTGCAAAATCGACAAGTGAGTGCCCTCAACTTCGTGGGCACTCACATTGGCATACAAGGTTCGCCAGCCCATATCAGTTGAGAGCCTTCGGCCTTCAAACTCCCGGGTTTGACTAGCTTTGATCACGGTCAGCGGACAACTCAGCTGTGACTCCAGGTGCACTTCAGCCAGAAGCTGACCGCGAAACACGGCCTGCAGGCGCGATAACTGTTGCGCCGTAAACTGGTAGCCTGACTGAGCCATGGCATCCACCAGGCTTATGGTTTGCTGTGCAAGCGTCTTGGCACTGAGCGCGCTGAGCTGCTCAGCATTCAAGCCCAGTGCAAAGAAGTCGTTGAGATTCTCCAGCATCAACTGATCTGCCTCTGCGGCCGTAATTGACACTGAGCTATGCGTTGGTTTCGGTGTATCCAGTATCGTTATTGACGATACAGCGACACTCTGCGTTTCTCCTTCAGGCAAGGAGGTCTTGTGCAACTGCTGCGCCATTGCCAGTGCAATGAAGCTGCCAAATGAGTGACCAATGAGATGCACAGAGCCTACCTGTGCTTGTCTGAGTACAGACAAGTAATGCTGCGCCGTTGCATCAACCGACCCAACGACATCCGGGTCATGTGCAATCAGATCCGGCTGCAGACCATAAACAGGGATCTGTTTATCTAACCCCTGGACCAGTGCCTGAAAGGCCATCAGCAGACCACCCGCACCGGCTATCAGCACCACAGGTGTAACGCCCGGGCTGCCAGTTTGCAGACATAACAGGCTCTGAAGTTCCGCAGGGTGTTGCTGACTGGCTTGCTGGAAATCACTTAAGGCCTGAGCGAGTGCATCAACACGGGTATGTTGCAGCAACAAAGCGATGGGTACCTGGGCTTTGAGAACATCACACAACTCAGTATGCAATCGCATGAGCAATAATGAATGGCCACCCAGTGCAAAAAAGTCATCACTGAGCCCCACCTGCGGACACTGCAACAATTGGCCAAGATAGTCACATAAGTGACGCTCCAGAGGCGTGGTTGGGGCAACATACTGTTCAGGCTCGGCCAACATTAGCGAGTCAGCCTCACTGGCAAGTGCTTTTCTGTCTAGCTTGCCGTTGTGGTTATGGGGTAGCTGTGCGCGGACGATTATCCATTGCGGTACCATATAAGTGGGCAAATGCTCAGCCAGTGCCGCTTTAAGCCCCGAAACATCAGGCTCAAGCGCAGACTCAACGAAGGCCACCAGCTGGTCGCCGTTGTGTTGATCTCGTTTCACAATTACAACACTGGCAGACACCGCTTCCCGCGCTAACAAGGCCCGCTCAATCTCGCCCAGTTCAATGCGATAACCGCGGATTTTTACCTGCTCGTCCAAACGTCCTAAAAAGTGTAACGCCCCGTCAATCACTCGCACCTTATCTCCGGTTTTATAACAGCGCGTTTGAGTGTGGGGGTTGAGCACAAAGGCTTTATCCGTTTTCGCTTTATCACCCAAATAGCCGAGTGCCAAAGCCTCGCCACTGACATATAACTCTCCGGCAACGTAATCCGGCAAGGGTCTGAACTCGCTATCCAGTACATGTGCCTCTAGGCCGGCCAGAGGCTGACCAATTGGCACGGATTCTCCCTGATAACGCGTCACATCCTGAAGCGTGGCAGAAATGGTGGTTTCGGTCGGCCCATAGGCATTGATAACTCGGATAGCTGAGCCATAATGGGCCTGCCAGGCGCGCAGTGCCGCACTTTGCATTTGCTCACCGCCGACTGTGATGATCCGCATGCGTGCACCAAAATCGACGGGACTGGCCGCCAATTGCTGCCAGTAAGCCGTTGGCAAACTCATCAGGCTTAACTCGGCGTTCCGCGCAAGCGTGGCCAGCGCCTGGCTATCCAGCAACTGGTTTTGCTCAGCCATCACCAGGGTTGCGCCACTGAGTAACGTACAAAACACTTCTTCTGCAAAAACATCAAAACTGCAACTGGCAAATTGCAAATAGTTATCTGCCGGTGAAATGACATAATTGCTTTGCAGACAGGCCACATAATTGAGCACACTGCGATGGGCAACTTGCACCCCTTTTGGCTCTCCCGTAGTGCCTGAGGTGTAAATCACATAACAAGGAGAAGTACTGTCGCACGTGTGCTGTACACAGTCACCAGGCTCAGCTGAGATATCAGCCTCACAGGTTGCCAAATCAACGAGTGGGCAAGTAGGCATATCTCCAAGCCAGTCTTGTTCTGTGCTGATCAACACGGCGACTTCTGCATTAGAAAGCATATACTGACGCCTTTGCTCAGGCAGTGCTGGTGCAACCGGCAAATAGGCTGCACCAAGCTTGAGCGCTGCCAAAATCGCAATGATCAACTGTGGCCCTGGCTGCAGACAAACCGCAATCACGGCCTGATCGGCGGACAGTGAATACCGAGACATCAGGTAATTCGCCAATCGACTGGCGGCCTCATCCAGCTCACCGTAAGTCAGTGTCTGAACAGGAAGCGCTGTGCCCTGTTGATAGAAGCGAATAGCGGTGTTTTGCTTGTGACTGGCCGCAACCTGCCCAAACGCTTGCTGTACGGTCTGATATTGAATGGCCTGCCTGCTCGCACCGGGTAGCTCAAAGTGCGACAGCCGGGCAGTTTGGTCTGGCCTCACCAGCGGCAGCTGCGCCAGCGTACTATCCGGAGCTTCCATAAAGGCGGTCAGTAAATCCGCTATCAGACACAGGCTCTGACGTGCCTGCTGCGGGGTTAACATCGCGTCGCGATAACACAGCGTTAGCGACAGTTGTTTCGCAACACCAACCGCAAGCGTTATTGGATAATGCGTCTGGTCCCGCTCCGAGCATATTGTGACTTTAAACGGCGCGGTGTTGTCAGCCAGCGGATCGCTAGGGTAATTTTCAAACACATAGAGCGCATCAAACAAATCGCTGCTGTTATCAATCTGGCTCCATTGCTGGATCTGCGACAGTGGCGTATGTGCATGTTGTGCCAGTGATGCCTGCAACTCTCTGATCTGCGAGAGATAATCATTGACCGACAGTTGACCTGGAGTATTAATCAGCACCGGCTGAGTATTGATGTACAAGCCGACCCGCTCTTCGACGCGAGGCAAAGACTCGGGACGTCCCGAAACAGTCTGGCCGAACAGCACGTAGTCACTCTGGCAGCAGGTACGCAACCAATAAGCCCACGCCCCCTGCACCACCTGATTGAGCGTCAGTCCTCGTTGCTTTGCAAACGCGCTGAGCTGAGCAGTAAAGTCTGTACTCAATGTTTCTGTCAGCTCACTGACGCTGTGATTGTTTCCATCCCTGATGGCCAGATGCTCTGTCACCAGTGTTGGCGTATCGATCTGTGCAAGTTGCTGTTGCCAAAATGCTTGCTCTGCATGAACATCCCGATTTTCAAGGTATTCAACATAGTCGCGGAACGGATCTATGACAGATTTCACCATCCGGGTTTGCACTCTCGCATGATAGTGCTCAACCAGCTCAGCAAACAGCACGGGCAAGGACCAGCCATCCATGATCATATGATGATACGTCCAGACAAACCCATGACAATGTTCGCCAAATGGCACCAGCCTCAGGCGCATGCAAGGGGCACCTTGTAAGTCGATGGGATGTCGGTATTCCTGTGCAGCCACCTGCGCCAGACAGGCTTGCACTGTGTCGTCATAAGGTTGCGGCTCATCAATTTGCAAAGGCACTGTGCACTGCTCAAATACCACCTGAACAGGCTGATGTGAGGTGACAAAAAATGCCGTGCGCAAAATTGAATGACTGGCTACCAGCTGCGTCCAGGCATAGGCGAAGGCCTCAGTATCTAAAGCCCCTTCCAGTAACATCACTGACTGTTCGAGATAGGCGCTGTTATCAGCACCTTGTGCATGAAACCACATGCCTTGCTGCAGAGGCGTCATTGGATAGATATCGGCGACACCTTGCCCTGCTTTGTCCAGCAATTGATCCAGTTGCAGTCTGTCTAGCTGCGGCAACAGAGGAAAGTCACTGGGTGTATAACAGTGCTCTGTCTGCGCAACACAATGCGCAAGTACTTCTTCAATGGCGTGCTCAAAACGAGTGCTCAGCTGCCCGGCATCTTGTTCAGAATAATAGTCAGACGCGCACTCCAGCGTCACTGACAAACAGCCGCCCGTCACCGCCGCGGTAATTTGTAATGCCCCGAACACGTTACCCAGCTCGCTGCGCAGCAAGCCTGTGGACTCAGTTGCGTCACCAAGCAAGCCATTGTGCTGCAAGACCGTATCAAGCTGCCCCAGATAGTTAAAAAAGACCTGTTCACGGGTAGCTATACTCAATGAATCCCTGATCTGAGGCTCCGGGTGGGCATGGCACAACGCGCCAAATTCGCTGCCATGGTGGGCAGCCCAGGCTAGTTGCTCTTTGACAGCACAGATAATCTCGGTCAGTGTCGACTCCGATGTGGCACTACCACAGGTTAAACGCAACGGGAATAAAGCCGTTAGCCAGCCAATGGTACGACTGGCATCCAGCGCACCTTGCAGCTGCGTGCGGCCATGGCTTTCGAGCATCACCACCTGCTCTGTACGCTGATAGTGGCGTAACGCAAGCCACTGCCACGCACTAAGCAATAAGGTTTGGATGTTACTTCTGTACGGCCGGTTTGCCTCATTCAGCAGCTGCTGCGTTTGAGACTGGCTGAACTGTATTTTATTGATAATGGCCGTTGTCAGCTGGCTGCCTGAAAAACTTGCGCCCAGCGGTCGTTGACGCCGGGAGATCGCCGCCGCGTCCTGCCATCTGGCAAGATATTGGGTTTCCTGTGCGCGGTCCTGAAGATAAAACGCAATGGCATCCAGCGAAGCACTGGCTGGCAGTAACTGCACAGCCTTTCCGCTTTGAACCTGAGCGCAGGCCTGTTCAAGATCGGCCAGCAAAATACGCCAGGACACGCCATCAATGAGTAAGTGATGAGCAATCACCAGTAACCGATCAGCTTGCTCTGTGTCTGGTGTTGCAATATGGCACACGTGCAACAAAGGTGAACCGTCAAAGGTAAACCCCGACTGTGCCGGCGCACAGATCTCCGCCAATGCATCCTGCCAACAAGTGCCTTTGGCGCTAAGGTCGTGAGCATGACACACCGCAGCGCTGTCGAGCTGCTCCAAGATATGTAATTGCTCATCCCCTCTGACAGACAGTCTGAGCGCATCATGACACTGTATCAGCCCCTGTACGGCATCGCACAAATGGGCATAAGAAACAGACTTATCTATGCTCAGCATGACCGCCTGGTTCCAGTGCTCGGGCACCGCAAAAGCCTGCTCGAAAAACCACTGCTGGATTGGATGAGGGGTTAATTTTCCGACAAAATGCTGCTGTTCACATTCACACCCGGCTATGCTGGTTTGCACTGTGTTGGTGATAAAGTTTGCAGCCAGCGCTTGTGCTGTACTGTGCGTAAAAATATCAGCCACAGAAATGGCAATATCTGCTGCTCTGGCCCGGCTGGCAAGCTGAATGGCCAAAATGGAATCACCGCCATTGGCAAAAAAGTCATCCTGAGCTTGCAGGTCCGTTTTATTCAGCAGTGACCGCATCAGCGTTAAAATCGGATTGTGTTCAGCGTTTGCTGTGCCGCTCGTCTCAACCGGTGTGATTTGTTCACCGTCAGACTGCGCAGCCAGCTGCGCCAGAGCACGATGATCAAGCTTTCCATGCGCAGTCAGAGGCAACGCCTGCAAAACTATAAATCCACTTGGCACCATGTAATCTGGTAAACGAGCACACAGTGCAGCACGCCAAGCTTCTCCCGAGTCGTGCTCCGATTGCGCAGCCTCAGGCACCACAAATGCCGTCAACTGTTTATTACCAGGGTGCGTTTGCGTTATCAATACTGCGCAGTCCGCAACACCAGCCTGCTCACGCAACTGGTGCTCAACTTCAGCCAGCTCGATGCGATAACCACGCAATTTAACCTGCGCATCATTACGCCCTATGTAGGCAATACGGCCATTATTGAGCCGCCGAGCCAGGTCACCACTGCGATAAACGCGTACACGTTCCGCGTTATCCAGTGTCAGTTCAGTGAACTTTTCATCGCTCAATTCAGGCTTATTCAGATAACCCAGGGCCAGCCCAGCGCCTGCAATATACAACTCTCCGACCATGCCGTCGGGCACGCTACGACCGTGCTCATCAACAATGAAAATCGTACAATTGTCCACCGGCAGACCAATGTCTGGCTGCCGCTCACCGTGCCAGGCAACTTCACCTGAGGTTGCCACTACAGAAGCCTCTGTTGGCCCATAGTTATTGATTAGTTTGAATTTATGCTGACCACGGACCGGATTAAGCCTGTCCCCCCCAACCAGCAAATAGGCTAACTTTGCGGGCGCAAAGGCAGAGTCTGCCAGCATGACTTCTGCAATGGGCGTTGCCAAGAAGCAATGGCTTACTCCCTCTTCGGTCAACAATGTTGACAATAATTGCGGATCATTCAGTTGCGCACTGCTGACAAACACCAGTTGCGCACAGGCATTCAGATAAGGCCAAATTTCCCAGGTAGCCGCATCAAAGGCGATATTGGCGGTCTGGCTGCCAACACTGTGCTGGTCCAGTGCAAAGGCGCGCTGATGCCAGTGACACAAGTTTGTTAGCCCACGATGTGGGATCATGACGCCCTTGGGTAGCCCTGTGGTACCTGAGGTATAAATCACATAGGCAAGCTGACCAGAATCGATTGCTGGTAACGTCATTTGTGCATAGCTGGCACACTGCGTTTCTAACTCCGGACTATCCAGCCATACCTGCTGGCAGTCCTGATAGGCCACAAACTGACTGGCGAAGCGCTTTTGCGTCAACAACCATCGACTGCCACTGTCGCTGACAATGTGCCTGATGCGTGCTTCAGGGTAATCCGCCGACACAGGCACATAGGCTCCACCGGCTTTGAGGGTCGCCAGCATGGCCACCACTAAATTGATACCAGCATCGCAACTGATCAAAACCCTTTGCTGTGGCTCCAGACCCTGCCCAACCAAATACCTGGCCAGAGCACCGGCGCGTGCATCAAGCTCACTGTAGGTGAGCGTGCTATCCGCTGCGGGATCCTTAATTGCGACTTTATCGGGCGTTTGATGGGCAAACCGGGCAAGTCGCTCAACCAGCGTGGTATGTTCGGACACACTGTGCGACTGCCCGTTAATTGCCTGATAGCGCTGAAGCGTCAAAGGCACATCGGCAATCCGAAGCTCGGCGTTATCCGCCAGTGCGCTGAGCATCACGTTAAACGCCTCACTCATACCGGCAATACTGGCGGCATCAAATATGCCTGTGTTGTAACACCAGGTGAAGCGCAGTCCATCTTCGGTTTGTACTGCACTCAGTTCGATATCAAACTTAGCTGCCACGGATACCGCTTGCTCCGGGGACACTTCTATATCAGCCAGTTGCAGCTGTGTGTCCAGCCGGGGATTAAGTGAAAAGCTCAGCTGAAACACGCCCTGATGACTGAGGTCGCGTGACACATTAAGCGCATCGAGGATCTGCTCGAAGGGCATTGCCTGATGGGCCTGAATGTCTATCATCAGTGCTTTTTGCTGGTTCAGCAGCTCACTGAAAGTCATGTGTGGCGTAAAGTGCGTACGAATGGGCAAGGTGTTGATGAAAAATCCCACCAAAGGCTGTAACTGACTGTGTTCCCGACCTGAAAATGGCGTACCAATCACCACATCGTCGCAACGACTGTATTTGCCCACAAATAATGCAAACGCAGTCTGCAACCAGGTAAACAAGGTGATATTGCTTTGGCGGCACTGGGTTTCGATAGATTCGAACTGTGACTGTTCAAGGTGTGTGATGTGCACCTCGCCATGCGTATCCGATGCATTAGTTCTGACCCGATCCAGTGGCAACTGATGCAGTGGAGGTGCATCTGCCAGGTGCGCTAGCCAAAAGTCTCTGTGTGCCTTCAAGGCTTCGCCATGTAGGGTTTCGCGCTGCCACTGTGCATACTCTGCGTATTGCAATGGCAAAGGTTGCGACAGCAACTCAGGGAGCGGCAACCCCTTGGCATAGTGTTGATAGAATGCCGCTAACTCGGAAGTTAAAATCTCCAAAGAGTGCGCATCTGCTGCGATATGATGCAAATTAACGCGCAGCTGATGCAAGCTATCACTGCATGACATCAGGGTCAGTCGCACCATCAGGTCCTGACTCAGGTCAAAGGTTTGCATGGCATCGTCGCGCTGTGCGCTAAGCCAACGTCGCCGCTGCGCCTCTGGTGCCAGAGCACGTGCATCTATGTAGCGCAAAGGCAGTTCAAAGTCGGGATTAAGCACCTGCTGAGGTCTGCCCGCATCATCGAGCAGTATTTTACTGCGCAGCACCTGATGGCGTTCAATGACAGCCTGCCAGGCCTGCTTAAATGCAGCCAGGTTTAAAGGGCCCTGGAGGGTGAAAGCCGCGGGCATATGATACTGCGCTGAGTCGGGTGTCATGTGTTCGACTGTCCACAGTCGCGACTGCGCAAAAGACAAGGGCAAAGGTTTCGTGGTCTGGGTACGGGGAATATCAAACGCCGAAGCACTTTGAGCACCAGCTTGAGTGACCACTTTTGCCAGCTCAGCAACACCCGGGTTCTGAAACACATCTTTTAATGTGACAGGCAGACTATGGCGGTCTCTGAGTTGACTTACCAGTTGCGTGGCCAGTAAAGAATGTCCGCCAAGGCGAAAGAAATGGTCATCCAGGCCGACCTGCTCCACCCCCAGTAAACTCGAAAAGCACGCTGCGATCGCATGTTCAGTATCCGTAGTTGGTGCACGATACACCGCTTCTTGCTGCAAAACGTCCAGCGCCAGCAGCGCTTTTTTGTCAATTTTGCCATTGCTGGTCAGGGGTAAAGTGTCAACAACAACCACATTGGTGGGCAGCATAAAATCGGGCAGTGAGCTACGCAAATACGCTTGCAGCTCAGTCAGCGGTTCTGCCAGCTCAACACCGGGGCACGGGACCACAAACGCGCTGATCCGCGCACCGTGCTGGTCATTGCGGTTAAGCAATACACTGACAGCTTGTAGTTGCGGATGCTGGCGCAGCTGATTTTCAATCTCTCCCAGCTCAATGCGATAACCCCGTACTTTGACCTGATCGTCGGCCCGGCTGATGTATGTCAGCTCGCCATCCGGCAGAAAGCGCACCAGATCACCGGTTTTATATAGCTTTTTGTCACTTGATGCGGCGAACGGATCGGCTATAAAGCGCTCCGTATTGAGCATTTCTCTTTGCCAGTAACCCCGGCACACGCCCTCACCACCCACATACAACTCACCCACCGCGCCCATTGGTAGCAGCTGTTGATGTTTGTCCAGGACATAACACGACGTGGTTGGAATAGCATGGCCGATATTACTCACCCCCAGCGCTATATCCGCTTGCGTTAGTCGCTTAAAGGTCACATGCACTGTGGTCTCGGTGATCCCATACATGTTTATCAACTGGCAGGTGTCGAATCGGTTAGCCCAGGGCCTGAGCTTGCCCGGTTGCAAGGCTTCTCCCCCAAAAATCACATAGCGCACCTGACAACGCGCCTGCTCCGCTTGTGGCAATGCGCACATGGCTGATTGCAGAACATAAAACGCACCGGGTGTTTGATTGAGGATTGTCACTTTCTCGTTCAGTAAACACTGGGCAAAGGCCTGGGTATCCTGGCTCACGGCCTTGCTGACCACCACCAGTTTTGCGCCAAACAGTAAAGCGCCATACATTTCCCAAACCGAAAAGTCGAAGCAAAATGAATGGAATAAGGTCCACACATCCTGCTCATTGAAGTCAAACAAAGCCGGTTCTACATATAATAAGCGCACAACGTGACGATGTTCTATCTGCACGCCTTTAGGGCGGCCAGTGGTACCTGAGGTATAAATCATATAAGCCAGGTGATGTGGCTCGATATCCAGCGCTAAATTGTCGCTAATCGCAACACCATCGTATAGGGCCTCATCGTCAATGTTGATGAGCTGCTCTGCGCAACTGTCAAAACGTGCCTGAGTATAGTGGTCACAAATCAACCAGCGACTGCCAACATCACCTATGATGTATTCAATGCGGTCCCTGGGGTAATCCGGGTCGATGGGCACATAAGCCGCCCCGGCTTTTAAAATCGCCAGTAAAGTCACCACCATATTCACAGAGCGCGTGACACTGACGGGCAACATGGCTTGAGGTGAGACACCACGTTCCACCAGTACTCTGGCAAGCCGATTTGCCCGGATGTTCAGCGCCTGATAGCTCAAACGCTCCTGCTCATCGACCACGGCAATCCGTTGACCAAAACGCTCAACTTGCGCTTCGAACAGGCTTACCAACGTCTGGCTGCTATCCCAATGCGTGTCTGTGTATTGAGCATGTGCCAGAATTGCCTGAGTTTGCTGCTCGCTGAGTAACGCTACGTGGCCAACCTGCGTGTGCGGCGCGTCAACCAGCTGTTCAAGCATAACCGCGAAACTCTCAGCCCAGTGAGCTATGGTATCGCTGCGATACAGGTCGCTGTCGTACTTCCAGTTAAGCGTCAGTGAATGGGTTTCATTATCCAAAGTGGCACTGAGCTCCAGATCGCATTTAATGTCGATTTCGTCACTGCTGGCTGTTTGCTCTGCCACGCTTAAACCAGGCAGTTCGAGGCTATGTGCCGATGTGTTTTGTTCCAGCGTAAACAAAATCTGTACCAGCGGATGGTGACTCATATCGCGCTCGCACTTTAGCGCCTCAACGACTTTATCGAACGGCACCTCCCGATGTTCAAATACCGCCAGGATTTGTTCTTTTTGTTGCTGCAGCCAGTCGTTAAAGCGCATTGACTCTGTGACTTTGGCCGGAACCACCAGCGTATTGACGAACAGGCCAATCAAGGGCGCTAATTCTGGATGATCGCGCCCCAGTACAGGTGTACCAACAACCACCTGCTCATTTTGCGTTAACCGGCCAATAAACAACATAAAACTACTGAGCAACCACATAAATGGCGTAACCGATTGGCTGGCACACTGAGCCTGAATACCGCCAACCAAGGATGAGCTCAGGGTTTGGCGATAAACCCGACCACAGTGTGTTTGTACCGCCGGGCGAACAAAGTCACCGGGCAGAGATTGGATCGGATCCAACCCTGCCAGCGCTTGCAGCCAGAACGAGAGCTTGTCTGCCAGATACTCAGGAGTCAGGGTATGTTGCTGCCAGTTTGCATAATCCCCATACTGTATCTTCAGTGGTGCCAGCTGAGGGGCTTTATCCTCGTTTAGCGCTGCACGATAAAGCGCCTCTAACTCTGTGACCAACACCTGCATCGACGCGCCGTCGGATGCAATATGGTGCATATTGAACGCAAGATAGTGAGTGTGCTGATCAGATATCACTAAGGCGCGTAACAGTACATCGTGCTTTAAATCAAATGGTTGAGCCAGAAACTCTGTCAGCTGAGTGCGGATTGTCTGCGCCCGCTCTGGCTCCGGCCAGGCGCTGGCGTTGCGCCACTCAAACGGTGTTTCAAATGCCTCAGCCACGTGCACAACAACGCCCTGCTCACCTTGACTGTCGGCGATAAAGTGACTGCGTAAAGCGTCATGACGGATGATAAGGGCGTTGATGCTGGCCTTCAGCGCGTTGATGTCCAGGTGGCCGGTAAGAACAAATTCAGCGGGCATGTAGTACTGACTGCTGCCCTGTAACTGCTCGATAAACCACAGCCCCTGCTGCGCATAACTGGCAGGTAAAGGCCGTGAGCGATCGGCTTTTGCTATCTTGGAGTGCCCACCGGATGCCCGCACCTCATCCTGTTGCTGTTGAAAATAGGCAATGATCTCAGCTTTATTCGCCACTATGCGCTGTTTGAGCTCGTCCGGAAACGCGCCTTGTTGCTTAAACGCCAGTGCACCGTTTTTTTCATACAAAGTGATGCCTGCACGCAGTGCATCTGCGATTAACTGCTCAATTACTATCAACTGTTCCGTCATTACAAAAACATCTCTTCTGAAGTGTCGTTTTCGTTATCATCCTGTGCCTGCTGTGCCATGGCCTGTTGGATTTCAACCCACTGAGCCAGTGCAGCCACGGTTGGTCGCTCAAACAGCGTTCTGACTGACATGCCGACACCCAGTCGCTCTTCAATCAGTCCGATGCATTGCGTCGCCAGCAATGAATGACCGCCCAGGCTAAAGAAGTTGTCTTCAACACTGATTGAAGTACGCTTCAGCACTGACGCCAGAATATTCGCCAAAGCTTCCTCTACCTCGTTGCGCGGTGCGATAAGTTGGGCCACAGAATCACATTGTGCTCCCAGCGCATGAAGCGCCCGCACATCTACCTTGCCGTTGGCGGTCAACGGGATTGTATCGATCAGTACATAACGGTAAGGCACCATATAAGCGGGTAGCGATTCACTCAGTCGCGCTGACAGTTCGGTGGCAATACCGGCACTCACCCGCTCAGCCGGTTCAGGTCGTCCCAGCTCCTCATCTGGCTTTGCAATCAGGTAGGCCTCCAGGTTATCTGCGGCTTCATTCAACACCACCACAGCCTGCTCAATGCGCGGGTCTTGCTGCAATTGCCGAGCAATTTCCTGGGGCTCGATGCGATAACCTCGGAGTTTCAGTTGTGCATCAAGGCGGTGACAAAACAGCAGTGCGCCCGGCGTGCCATCATCATTAACCGACCAACGCACCAGATCGCCACTGCGATAGAAGCGCTGCTCACTTTGCTGCACACCAACGGGTAGCCAGACAAACTTTTCATCACTCAGGTCTCGACGATTCAGATAGCCCTGAGCCAGGTTATTACCCCCAATATACAGCTCCCCCATGACCCCGGCCGGAACCGGCTGCATCTGTTCATCCAGCACCAGCAAATGCGTATTGGCGATAGGCTGACCGATAGGAACCTGGGTCATCGATTGTGCCGCCAGACGGTCAA